>NZ_JAGQBE010000016.1 GCF_024345475.1 Cyanobium sp. T1B-Tous | reverse complement strand
GTCCTCCCCGCAGGGCGCTCCGTCGCCCGCATCGCCGGGGCCCAAGCCGCGCAGCGTGAATGTTCAGGAGGCCAAGACGCACCTCTCGGCCCTGTTGGCCAGGGTTGCAGCCGGCGAGCGCATCGTGCTGTCCCGCCATGGCAAGCCGATCGCCCAGTTGGTGCCGCTTGACCCCAGCCCGCGCCGCCAGCTCGGCTTCCTGCAGGGCCGTGTGGATGAGGCGTTCTTCGAGCCCCTGCCCGACGACGAGCTCGAGCGCTGGGGCTGATGCAGCTGCTGCTCGACACCCATGTGCTGCTCTGGGCTCTGCTGGAACCTCAAAAGCTCTCGCCCAGCTTGCGCAACGCCCTGGAGAACAGCGACAACACCCTGATGGTCAGCGCGGCCTCCGCCTGGGAGATCGCCACCAAGTGGAGGCTCGGCAAGCTGCCACACGCCAGGGCCGTCGTCGAGAACTACGCCATGGCCCTGCATCGTCTGGCGGCGGTTGAACTGCCGATCAGCGGTGCCGTGGCCCGCCAGGCCGGCCTCTGGCAGGTACCCCACCGGGATCCCTTCGATCGCCTGCTGGCCGCCCAGGCCAGCTCAGACGATCTGGTGCTGGCGAGCACGGATCCGGCCTTCGCGCAGTTCGAGGGGGTGAGGACGCTGGCGTGAACCCAGGGCAGCCCCCACTCATCGCTGCGCGATCGCCTCGAGCTGACGCCGCATCACCACGGTCTGCAGCAGCAGATCGCTGAGCACCACCACGAACATCAGCGCCAGCAGCTGAGCCGCCAGGGGCTCGGCCAGCTCCACTGGGATGCCGCGCAGGTGCGGCAGTTCCTCGCTCAACGCCACCATCAGCGCCAGGGGCACCGCCGCCCGCACACCGCAGCCGGCAACAACCAGGCGCTCGGGCCAGGAGAACCGGGCCGCGGGCAACAGCGCCCACACGGCCAGCAGGCGCGCCAGGGGCAGCACGATTGCCACCAGGAGCCCCAGCGGCAACACCGTGAGCAGAACGGCCGGCTGAACCAGGAGTCCGAGCAGGAGCAGCACCGTCACCTCCGCCGCGGTGTTGAAGGGGTGCATCACCCGCCCCAGGGCCTGCTGCTCGAAGCGGTTGACGCGGTAGCGGCCGTTGGAGAGCAGCACTCCGGCCACGAACACCGCCACCAGGCCACCACCACCGAGCCACTGGCCGAGGCCATAGGCCACGAAGGCCAGCGCCACCGCCACCAGCAGCAGCTGCGGATCGGAGCGCACCAGGGCATCGATCAGCCGCGGCGCCAGGGCGCCGATGATCAGCCCCGCCACCGCCCCGGCGAGCAGGTGCAGGCCCACCGCCCCCAGCTGCTCCGGCAGGCGCTGGGCCAGCGCCCCCTGCAGGGCGTCGTGGGCGCCATGGCCGGGCACCTGCAACACCCCCGCCACCAGCCCGAAGAGCAGCAGCGTGACCAGGGTGCTCACCGCCACTTCGAACTGCAGCAGATGGCTGAGACGTCCGCTCACCGCATGGCGCAGCGCCTTGAGCAGATCCTCCAGGGCACCGCTGTCGGTGGCGCCCAGGCAGCACACCGCCAGGGCCGCGGCGGCCGGCGGCAGCCCCCCTGGCATCAGGGGCGCCAGCAGCAGCAGCGCCAGCCCGGTGATCGCCAGGGTGATCAGCGCACCGGCACTGCCCAGCCGCAGACCCACGGCGGTCATGCCGCGGATGCGACGCAGATCGGTCTTGAGACCGGCATAGAAGATCAGCAGCGCCAGGCTCACGCGATGCAGGGTTTCCACCTGCACCGGGCCGAGGGGGTGGGCCCGGGTGAGCAGTTCGGTGGGGAGGGCCAGGCCCAGCAGCAGCACCGCCGCCGCACCGGGCACGCGCCAATGGGCCGCCAACCGGTCCATCGCCAGCGCCGCCAGGTAGATCAGCCCCAGCACCAGAAAGAAGCCCCGCGGCAGCAGCGTGCCTTCGAGGTGGGCATGGGGCTGGAGCGTCACCATCAACAATCCGATCACCCGCCGAAGCCACAGTCTTCAGTGGTGATTCTCTAGCCGTGGCACGCCATGGCCGGCAGGACCGGGGCCCTGCATCATGAGCTCAGGCGCGGAGCAGCGACGCCAACGGAGGCTGAACTGCAGGAGCTCCTGCCGAAGCTGCCGGGCTGGTCGGTGGCGGATCAGCACCACCTGCAGCGCGCCCTGAGCTTCCCCGATTTCCAGAATGCGCTGGAATGGGTGATTGCCGCGGGCGCCATCTGCGAAGACCAGGGTCATCACGCCGAGTTCAGCCTGGGCTGGGGCCACGCCGAGGCGGTGATCTACACCCACAAGGTGGATGGGCTCACCCAAGCCGATGCGGTGCTGGCGGCCAAGCTCAACAGGATCGGCACCGCTGCGGGCTGAATCCTGGTCCAACAGACCCCAACCATGCTCTATTTCTTCCCGACCTTCGGCCTTGCCCCCATCCTCCTGGCCGTGATCGTGAGCACGACCCTGGGAGTCGCCGCCTATCTGATCGTCTTCAAGACCAGGCTGTTCGATCATCTGATCAACAAGCCACTGGTCCCGCCGTACATCGTCATCCCCACCAGCGTCCTGGCCTTGCTGCTGGCCTTCATGGCCTCGTCCGCGTGGCAGAACACAACAACAGCCGCCGCGGCCCTGCAGAACGAAGCGACGGCCCTCAACCGGTTGGGCATCATCGCGGCCACGTCCCCCGCCCTGGCGCGCGAGCTGAACGGCGACCTGTCGTTGTACATCCAGCTGGTGGAGCAGGGTGAATGGGGCAAGGAGTACAACATGAAGCGTCAGCCCGAGGTTGATCAAACCCTCTCCAACCTCTACAAGGAAGCCTGGACGATCGACGCTGGCGCCTGCACCGTTCGGGATGCCGGATCTCAGTGCACCACCCAAGCGATGGCGGCAGAGATCCTCACCGAAATCAAGCAGCTGGAAGCAGCTCGGGAGCAACGCCTCTCGATCGGCAGCCAGTCGAACCTGGGCTACGCGAGAAAGTGGGCCATCATTTATCTGCTGACTCTGGTCTCCAGTATCACGATTGGGGCCGTGCATCGTGCCCATCGCCCAACGGCGATCACGGCCATCGTGATCTGGTGCCTGTGCACAGCTCTGGTCTTTTCCATGATCAAGTTGCACACTCACCCCTACAAAGGGTTCAATCCACTCAGGCCTGATTTCACCAGCCTGGGCTGATCCTGCCGACCCATTCTCCACCGACCCATGCCCGCCCGACTGCCCCTTCCCGGCCGGATCGCCCGGCTCCCCCTGATCGTGCTGGCCATGGCCGCCGGCAGCGCCGCATCAGCCACCCCGCTGCCCTGCAGCAACGCCACCCTCAAGGGCACCTACCTCTACAGCGAAAGCGGCGTGCTCAACGGCAAGCCCTACGCCGAGAGCGGCCGCGAGGTGTACGACGGCCAGGGCGGCATCGTGCTGAGCTATCGCGGCTCCGATGGCTCCGGTGGTGTCGAAAAGGCCACCTACAGCGTCAGCGCCGACTGCATCGCCATGGCCACCTACCCGGACGGCCAGAAGGCGACCAGCTTCGTCAGCCCGGACGGCAGCCGCTTCGTCTACACAATCACGGCGGCGCCGGGAGGCCAGACCACGGCCCTCTCCGGGTCGGAGGTGCGAGTGGCGCCGTGAGGGCTCAGGCCCGCCAGTCCGGCAACAGATGCCGCTCCAGCTGGCTGTAGGCCAGCAGAGAGGGCACCGCCCAGATCAGGCAATACAGCGCCGGCCCTTGCGTCAGCCCCAGGCTCGCCTCCAGCCAGGTGGCGACCAGTGGCAGCGTGCCGCCGACAAGCGCCACCACCAGGCTGTAGGAGAAGGAGAAGGCGCTGCAGCGCTGCGCGGCCGGAAACAGGCCCGGCAACAGCGAGGGATAGACGCCCAGATAGAGCATCAGCGGCACGAGCACGATCAACTGGCCCACAGCAAAGGCCAGCGGGGTGCCCGCAGCGATCAGCAGCATCCCTGGCAGCACGCCCACGGCCAGCACCAGGTTCAGGCGCCGCGCCAGCGCCACCGCTGCACCGCGATCGGCCAGATGACCGCCCAGCAGGATCAACCCCACGCCGATCGCCTGGTTGAGCGTGGTGATCGCATTGAAACTGGCGGCCAGCGCCGGCAGCCGCGCCGACACCTCCTGCACGGCAAACACTGTGGCGGCATAGAAGCTCACCGCCGATAGGGCCACCGCCGCCATCAGCCGCAGCATCGCCGGAAGCTGGGCGCGCAGCTCCGCCAGGTGGGCCGCCAGACCGGCAGACGGCGCCTCCAGCCGCGTCTCCTCAAGGTGGGTGCGCAGGCTCAGGGCCCAGATCCCCAGGGCGGCGCCCACCACGAAGGGAATTCGCCAGCCCCACTGCATCACAGCTGGTGGAGTCAACCAGAGATGGATCAGTGCCGCCGCCAAGGATCCCCCCACAAAACCCAGCACGGCCCCGGCGCTGGCGAAGCTGGCGGTAAGGCCGCGCCGCTGCGGTGGAGCCGCCTCCACCAGGGCCACCACTGAGCCGGTGAACTCACCGCCCACCGAGAGGCCCTGCAGCAGGCGCAACAGCACCAGCAGCACGGCGGAGCTGCTCCCCCACGCGCTGGTGGGCGGTAACAGGGCAATGCCCAGGCTGCAGGCCGCCATCACCGCCACGCTCACCAGCAGCAGCGCCCGCCGGCCCACCAGATCGCCGATCGGCCCCAGCAGCAACCCGCCCACCGGCCGCATCAGATAGCCCACCGCAAACACCGCGAAGGCGCTCAGCAGCTGCAGCGACGGCACGTCCGCCGGGAAGAAGGCCTCGCCGATCTCCTTGGCGAAGTAGCCGTAGACGGCGAAGTCGAACCACTCCACCGTGTTGCCGATCGCTCCGGCCAGGGTGCTGCGCGGGATCAGGGGAGCCATGGCACCCAGTGTCGCCCAGCTGACAGGGCGATTCAGGCTTGCTAAGACGTCGGCAGATCAACGGATGAGGCAATCATGCGTCAGACAGTGGTCAAACTCATGCTCCTGGGGGCAACGGCCCTGCTGGCCGCCCCGACCCAGGCGGAGCCGGTGCGCTGGAGTGGCAACGGCCATCTTTATGAGGTGGTGGTGGTGCCCGAGGGCATCACCTGGCTCGAGGCCAAGGCGGCGGCCAGCGCCCGCGGGGGCTACCTGGCCACGCTCACCTCGGCCGAAGAAAACCGGTTCGTCTGGTCGTTGATCGCCAAGCAACCCCGCGTCTGGACCACCAGCCTCCGCCAGGGCCAGGCCGACGCCGTCGGCCCCTGGATCGGCCTGGTGCAGATTCGCCACCAGGCGCAGGAACCCAAGGGCGGCTGGCAGTGGATCAGTGGTGAGCCCTTGGCCTACGCCAACTGGGCGGCGGGCAAGCCGAACAACCTCGAGCAGATCGAGGATTACGGCCACCTCTTCCGCGTGGCCGGCTCCAACGACCCAGCCACCTGGAACGACTTCGCCAACGATCCGACCCAATTGAGCGTGGTGCGCGCCCAGCGTCCCGTGGCTTACATCGTCGAGTTCGATCGAAAGCCGGCGCCATGACCCCCCAGCCAACACTGACCATGCGAGCCATGCCGTACCGGTTGCGGCATCTGCCCCTCCTGCTCCTGCTCGCAGCCCCAGCTCCTGGGGCCTTACGGGCCGCAGAACCGCCAGCCCATCGCACCTTCGCCGCCGAAGAGCAGCAGCAGCGCCAGCGCTACACAGGCGTCTGGGCCCTGGTAGACAACGCCAACAACCTCTTCAACGTGCGCCTCAGCGCCGATGGCCAGGCCATCAGCACCACGGGCACCAATGGGGTGCCCGTGGGCGGCAGCAGCCACCTGGGCGCCAACCAGCTCTACGAGCAGGGGCGCTGGGCCCCCTGGGGCAACGGCGTGCGCATCGACTACAGCGATGGCTGGAGCGATGCAATCCTCACCGGCCCGGCCGGGCCGGAGCAGTGGTCGTGGGCGCCGGGGGCGAGCCGCCTCGACCCGCCGAGCAACGTCGGCAAGGCCGTGCAGCTGAGCGGAGCCGTGGCCGCCGCGGTGGGGGTCTACCGGATCCAGCCGGCCCAGGCCGATCAGCCCGTGACCACCGTGAGCCTGATGTCGAACGGCCTGGCCTTCAACGCCATCGATGCGCTGGCTGGGGGCACCTGGCGGCTGGACAACGGCGAGGTGGAGATCACCTGGAGCTCGGGCTGGCTCACCCGCTTCGAGCCGAAGACACAGGGACCGCTGCAGGTGCGGATCTGGGAACCAACCCGGCGCCACCCCTCACCGCCCACGGCGATCCGGCCCGGTCAGCGCCTGGAAGCGCCCATGCCCTGAATGGGGCAGCGGCCAGCACCCTGGCGACAGAGGGCATAGCCAGGAGTGGCTCGATGCACCTCCAATTCGTACCGATCCACCTGTTTCGCGAAACGCCGCAGGTGTGCTTCTTCGATGCCAGCGTGCCCCACAGCAACGGCACCGATGTGGTGGTGCACCACGGGCCTGCCATCTCACCGCCCGATCACGACGGGGCGGAGCAGTACTACGTGCATCAACACCAGGTGGATCACAACCTGGTGCTGCAAGGCCAGCGCACCTTCATCCTGCTCAACCCGGCCTGGGATCAGCCCCACCACGTGATTGCGCTGGAACGGGCCATGGGGGCGCTTGAAATTCCGGTGGGCACGTACCACCGCTCGATTTCAGGCGAGGAGGGCAGCCTGGTGCTGAATCAATCCATCCGCGACAACGCCTTCAGCTACGCCACCGAGTTCATCCCGGTGTGCCTGGCCGACCGGCCCGATCTGCAGACGGCCCGGGCCGTGGAGCCCTGGCGCTGGAGCTGGCACAACGGCCACATCCGCCGGCAACACTGATCAACCGACCGACTCCTGCTGCGGTTCAGGGAACCAACGCGCCTCCAGCTGCTTGATCAGCACATAGAAGGGGGGCACCACGCCCAGCGACAGCACCGTGGCCACGAGCAGACCGCCGAAGATCACCGTGCCCAGCGACTGCTGGCTGTTGGCACCGGCGGTGGTGGCCACCACCAGGGGCAGGAAGCCAGCCAGCGAGGCGATCGCGGTCATCAGGATCGGGCGCATGCGGGATTCGGCAGCGGCCATGGCCGCCTCGACGACGCCCATGCCCTCCTCCAAATGCTGTTCGGCCACCTCCACAATCAGGATGCCGTTCTTGGCCGCCAGGCCGATCAAGGTCACCAGCCCCACCTGGGCATAGATGTTGAGGTCGATCGAGCGCAAGGCCAGAAACACCAGGGCCCCCAGCATGGCCAGCGGCACGGTCATCAGGATGATGACGGGGGTGACATAGCTCTCGTACTGGGCAGAGAGCACCAGGTAGACGATCAGGATGCCCAGGCCGAACACCAGAACGCTGGCGCTACCAGCCGACAGCTGCAACGACGCCAGGCCCGTAAAGGCATACCCGACGTTGTTGAAATCCAGCTTCTGGAAGATCTGCTGAATGGCCGTGAGGGCCTGTCCCGAGCTCTTGCCGATGGCTTCAGCGCCCTGCACCAGAATGGTGCGGTACAGGTTGTAGTGACTGATCACCGGCGGCGCACTGGTGAGCTCCGACGAGGCAAACTCGCTCACCTGCACCAGCTTGTTGTCGCGGTTGCGCACGTAATAGCTGAGTACATCCTCCAGATTGCTGCGCCCAGACGCCTCAGACTGCACATAGATGTTGCGCACCTGGCCGTTCTCATAGGTGAGTCCGGAATAGTTGCCACCAGCGAGCACGGCGATCGTCTGCATCGCCTGCTGGAAGTCGATGTTGAGGGTACCCATGATCGAGCGATCAATCGTCAGCCCAAAAGCCGGCGCGCTGGGAATGAACTGGGTGTAAAGGCTGGAAAACTGATCCGAGCTGGTGCCGGCGGCCACCAGCTCCTGGGCCAGACGATCGAGCTGGTTGAAGGTGTAGGCGCCGTTGCTGAGGTCGTTGAACTGGAAGTAGAAGCCCCCCTGGGCCGAGAAGCCCGGAATCGCCGGGGGCTGGGCGGCCACCACCAGGCCACTGCTGATCTTGGAGAGCTTGGCGTTGAGCCGCGCCACGATGGCGGGGGCTTTCTGATCGGCTCCGCTGCGCTCCTCCAGGGGCTTCAGTCCAAAGAAAAACACACCCTGATCGGGGCTGGAGCCGTTGAAGCCGTAGCCACTCACCACCGAAGCCGCCGTGATGTCGGGCTCTTCCTTGAGCACCTTGGCGATCTCCAGGCCGGTCTGCTGTGTGAGGGTGAGGGAGGCACCGTTCTGCAACTGGAAGATCCCCACGCCGTAGCCCTGGTCTTCCTCCGGAATGAACGCTGAAGGCAGGGCAGAGAACGCCAGGGCGGTGAGCACGATGCCACCGGCCAGACCGGCGAACACCAGCTTGCGCTTGCGGATTAACACCTCCAGCAGACGGGCGTAACGATCTTGGAGCCAGGCAAAAAAGCGGTTGAAACGCTCAAAAATGAGGGCGAGTCTGCTGCCGGCAAGGCCGAACAGCACCACACCAAACACATAGGCACCGACGCCAAAGGAAGCCGCGCTGAAGCGACCGAACGCCAGACCCACCACCACGCCCCCGATCGTCCAACCCCAACCCTTCGGCTTCTGGGGCTGCTCCGCCTTCAGGATCAGGGCCGACATCATCGGCGAGAAGGTGAGGGCGTTGAAGGTGGAGATGGCGATCGAGAAGGCGATCGTGAGCGCAAATTGCTTATAAATAATGCCGATGCCGCCCGGATAGAACGCCACCGGCACGAACACCGCCATCAACACCAAGGAGGTGGCAATCAACGCCCCGATCAGGGTGCCCATGCACTCCATCGCCGCCTTGCGGGGGCTCATGCCGCTTTCGAGGTTCTTGGAGACGGCTTCGATCACCACGATGGCGTCATCCACCACCAGGCCGGTGGCGAGCACCAACCCCAGCAGGGTGAGCTGGTTGATCGAGAAGCCAAACGCCTTGATAAAGGCGAAGGTGCCAATCAGGGAGATCGGAATCGCCAGGCTGGGAACCACCGTGGCGCGCCAGTTCTGCAGAAACAGGAACAGGATCACCAGCACCAGCACGATCGCCAGGCCCAGGGCATCGGTCACGCCGTCCACGGCCGACTCAATGAACTGGCCGATGTTGTAGATCTGCTTCACCGAGATCCCCGCAGGCACGGTCTGGGAGAACTGGTCCATCACCGCCACCACCGCTTCCGACACATCCAGCGCGTTGCTCTCCGGGGTCTGGAACACCGCCACGGTGATCGCCGGGTAGCCCTCAACGCTGACGGCCTGCTGGGCAAAGGTGTTGAAGCCATAGGTGGCCTGACCCACATCCCGAAGCCGCAGCAGGTTGCCCTGGGGGGACTTGCCCACGATCAGATCGTTGAGCTGCTCAATCGACATCAGGTTGCCGTTGTCAGCCACCAGAATCGGGTAGGCGAACAGCTGGTCTCCTCCGGCGGGCGGGCCACCAATCAATCCGCCAATGGCAACGCTGTTCTGACTCTTGACAGCATTAACGATCTGATCGGCCGTGAGCTGGTTGGCCGTGAGCTTGTTGGGGTCGACGAACAACCAGAAGGCCGGGTTGCTACCCCCCAACATGTTCACCTGAGCAACGCCGGGAACCCGTTCCAACTCGTAAAAGAGCTGCTCATAGATGAGGCCATTGATGTAAGGCGCATCAAACTGTCCCTCGGTTGAAGTCACCTGATAGGCCATCAGGATCGAGGGCGTGCTCTGCATCACCGACACACCGGTGGCCGAAACCTGCTGTGGCAACTGGGGCATGGCCAGGGACACGCGGTTCTGCACGTTCACCTGGTCGATGTTGATATCCGTGTCTTCGTTGAAATAAACTTGAATAATGCTCTGTCCCGTGTTTGAGCTCGTGGAAGAGATATAGGCCGCACCCGGCACACCGTTGATCTGCTGCTCGAGCGGATTGGTCACCGCCTGCTCGGTCACCACGGAATTGGCGCCGCCGTAGTTGGCCGTCACCTGAATCAGAGGTGGCGCGATGTTGGGGAGGTTCTCAATCGACAGGCTTGGGATCGCGATGATGCCTATCAGCACGATCAAGATGCTGCAAACGGTGGTCAGAACCGGCCGTTTGATGAAATTATCGGAGAGCGACATGGGTGGTCCTCAGTTCACACCCGGCTGGGCAGCGCTGGCCAGCTTCACCGGCATGCCGGTGCGCAACAGGGCCGTGTTGCTCACCACCACCTGGTCTCCGGCCACCAGGCCTGAGAGCACGGGATAGCGGTTGTCCTGCAAGGTGCCAAGTGTCACCGGCATCTGCACCACGATCGGCGTTTCCGCCGGCAGGGCCTCCAACTTCTGCTTCTGGGCATCGGGAATCTGGGTGGAGGCCCGAATCTTGGCCAGCACCTGCTCGAGGCGGAAAATGCGGTACACGAAGGGCTGCTGGGCCTGCATCATCACGGCCTGCACCGGCACCGAGAGCTGGCGGGTGCTGCCGGTGATGATCCGGTTGCGCACGTACT
Source organism: Cyanobium sp. T1B-Tous (assembly GCF_024345475.1). Classification (GTDB taxonomy): domain Bacteria; phylum Cyanobacteriota; class Cyanobacteriia; order PCC-6307; family Cyanobiaceae; genus Cyanobium_A. The sequence continues at coordinate 31,326 of NZ_JAGQBE010000016.1, read as the reverse complement.
GGCCGGTTTTGAGCTTGCCGGTGAGGTTGGGGAACGAGGCCTTCACCAGCACCGTGTTCGGCGACGCCTGATTGCCGCTCATCCCGAAGTACGGCGAGATGAACACCACCTTGCCGGTGCTGATCACCGGCGGATTCCCCTGGGACTTGAGCTCCACTGACTGGCCCAACTGCACCCGGGAGGCCTGGGTGGCCGGCACATCCATCAGGGTCCAGAGATCGCTGTTGTCGACGATGCCGGTGATCGCCTGCCCCTGGCGGACGTAATCGCCGAGCTTGACGGTGTCGAGGTCACCGATCTCACCACTGATGGGAGCGGTGACGTATTTGTAGCCCAGGTCCGCCGCCTTGGCGCGCACCTGGTCGCGGGCCTGAATCGCCTGGGTGACGTAGTAATCACGGTCTTTGGTGGAGACCGCGCCCTGCTCATTCAGAAAGATGTAGCGCTCCGCATTGACGCTGTCCTTGCGGGCTTCCGCCTTGCTCGCATCCAGGCTCGCCGTCAGCTGCACGTTGTCGAGCACCAGGATCGGCTGGCCCGCCTTCACCCGCTGCCCCTGGGTGGCCAGGATCTTGACGACCCGGCCATCCACCTCGGGACGCAGGGCCACGTCGGTGGTCGACTCCAGCTGGCTCATCACGTCGATTGATGGGCTGAAACTGGCCTCACCGATGGTTGCGGTCTCCACCACCAGGGGCTGGCGCGCCACCGGCTTGGCGGCGCAGCCCACCAGCAACACACCCACCAACGACAACGCCGGAACCGCGCGAACCACAATCCCTGGGCATGTGCAGGCAAATTAGAGGCATCGCTGCCCCTTGCCCACCTCAGGGGCGGGCCTGCTGGGCCAGCTGCAACGGTGCCCCGTGGCGCAGATTGAGCAGGCCAGCGGTGATCACAAGGTCCCCCGCCGCCAGGCCCCGCCGCACCGGGTAGCGGTTGCCCTGCAGATCCCCCAACTGCACCGGCGTCTGCAGGGCAAAGCGGGTGCCCGCCGGCAGCTTGCGCAGCTCGGCCAGGGCGGCCTGTCCCGGCCGCCGTTCCAGATCGGCCAGGCTGCCCACCACGTAGACAAACGACTGGCCCGCCAGCTGGGTCACCGCGGTGAACGGCACCGCCAGCTCCTCCCGCCGGTCCAGCACCAGGCGGGTGCGGCTGCGCTGACCGTTGCGCAGGCTGCCGCGGGGATTGGCAAACGCGGCCTTCACGAGCAGGGTCTGGGTGGCGGCTGCCACCCCCGGATCCACCGTGCTCACCTGCCCCTCCGCCAACGGCTGGGCGCGGGAGGCGTCGAGCAGGAGCACCCGCTGGCCGGGTCGCACCCGACCGGCGTACACCGCCGGAACGTCGATGCGGGCCAGCAAGCGGTCGTTGCGGATCAAACGGGTGAGCGGCACCCCCGCCTCGATCACATCGCCCTGCTTGACGCGCAGATCAGCCACCGTGCCGGCAATGGGGGCGCGCAGATCCTTGAAGGCCAGGTCCGCCTCCCGGGCCACCAGGGCTTCGCGCGCCGCGATGTAGGCCTGGCGGAATTCATCGCGCTGCAGGGCGCTGGCCGCACCCTGACGGGCCAGATCCTGGTAGCGCTGGTAGTTGAGCCGGTTGGTCTGCATCTGGGCGCGCAGGCTGGCCACCTCCGCCCGCAGCTGGGTCTGGTCGAGCACGAGCAGCAACTGGCCCTGGCGCACCCGATCGCCCTGACGCACCAGCAGACGCTGGATCCGACCGCCGGCCTGGGCCGCCAGATCCACCTCCTCCTCCGCCTCCAGGGTGCTCACCGTGTCAAAGCCAGCCTGAAACCCTGCCGGCTCGATGGGCTGGGTCTGCACCAAGGGCAAGCGCCGGGCCGGCTCCCGCACCGGGCCGCAGCCCAGCACCAGAGCGGCGGGCACCAGGGCCGCCATCAGGGCCGTCGCCAGCGCCAACCTCCTGGACCCCTGCAGCGCCGACATCCAGCAACGATCCAGCACCATCGCCGGAGCGTATCGCCGTTGGACGGATGATGGGAGCCGGTGGGACGAGCCCCGAGCCCCTTGAGCGACCTGTTCAGCCACCACCGCGACACCACCCTGGCCAAGGTGGCGCCCCTGGCCGATCGGCTGCGGCCCCGCACACTCGACGACTTCGTGGGCCAGGAGGCAATCCTCGGGCCAGGCCGCCTGCTGCGCCGCGCGATCGCCGCCGACCGGGTTGGCAACCTGATCCTGCACGGCCCGCCGGGCGTGGGCAAAACCACCCTGGCCCGGATCATCGCCGGCAGCACCCGGGCCCACTTCAGCAGCCTCAATGCCGTGCTCGCCGGCGTCAAGGATCTGCGCTCTGAAGTGGATGGGGCCAAGGAGCGCCTGGCCCGCCATGGCCTGCGCACCACCCTGTTCATCGACGAGGTGCATCGCTTCAACAGTGCCCAGCAGGACGCCCTGCTGCCCTGGGTGGAGAACGGCACGGTGAGCCTGATCGGCGCCACCACCGAGAACCCCACCTTCGAGGTGAACAAGGCCCTGGTGAGCCGTTCCCGACTGTTTCGCCTGCAGCCCCTGGAGGCCGAGCACCTGCACCGACTGCTGGAGCGGGCCCTGCGGGACCCGGAGGTGGGCTACGGCGATCGGGAGGTGGCGATCACGGCCGACGCCGCCAACCACCTGGTGGATGTGGCCGGCGGGGATGCCCGCAGCCTGCTCAATGCCCTGGAGCTGGCGGTGGAAACCACCCCGGCCGAGGCCGATGGCCGCATCGTCATCGACCTCACCATCGCTGAAGAGTCGATCCAGCAGCGGGTGGTGCTCTACGACAAACAGGGCGATGCCCACTTCGACACGATCAGCGCCTTCATCAAGTCGTTGCGGGGCTCCGATCCGGATGCGGCGCTGTTCTGGCTGGCCCAGATGGTGGAGGCCGGCGAAAACCCCCGCTTCATCTTCCGGCGCATGCTGATCGCCGCCGGCGAAGACATCGGCCTGGCCGATCCCCAGGCGGTGGTGGTGGTGGAAGCCTGTGCCGCCGCCTTTGAACGGGTGGGCCTGCCGGAGGGCCTCTACCCCCTGGCCCAGGCGGCGCTCTACCTGGCAGGGGCCGAGAAGAGCAACAGCGTGCTGGGCTTCTTTGATGCCCTCAAGAGCGTGCGCAGCACCAACCGTCAACAGGTGCCCTCCCATCTGCGCGATGCCCACCGCGATGGCCAGCTCTTCGGCGATGGGGTGGGCTATCGCTACCCCCATGCCTACGCCGAGCACTGGGTGGCCCAGCAGTACCTCCCCAGGGCGCTCCAGGGCGAAATCTTCTGGCAACCCGGAAGCCTGGGCTGGGAAGGCCACCGGCGCGAACGGCTGCAACAACGGCGGGCGGCCCAGCTCGCCGCCGCGGCCGAGCTGGCCGCCGATCAGGGGGACATCCTGAGCAGCAGCCCGGACGATCCCCAGCTGGAACGGTGGCTGCAGCGGCAGGCGGCCGCCGAGGGAGAACGGCTCGACAGCCTGAGGCGTCGGTTCTGGGATGGGGTGGGCTGGCGGCGCCACGACCGGGTGCTGGTGCTGGAAGCGCGGTCGCTGCTCTGGGCACTCGACCCCCTGGAGGCCACCCCCGAAGGGGGCGTGGTGGTGACGGTGGCCCACAGCTCCGATCGGGAGCGGCTGCAGGCCCAGCTGCAGGTGCTCGATGCCCTGCGCCAGCCCAAGCTGCTGGTGGTGCCCCCGGACACCCCCACCGCCCTGGCTGGCCCCCTGGCCGCCGATGACCGGGCCCAGTTCGACTGGGTGGTGGCGCGGCAGCCCTGGCAGGGCCAGTCCCCCGAGCAAATCGACGCCTGGATCCGGGAAGCCGGCTCCCTGCTGGAGGCCACGGGGCAATGGCGCCTGCTGTTCAGCACCCCCCAGCTGGGGCCGGCCGCCGGCCTGCTGGCCCTGATCGGCACGGCCGACTCGCCCCTACGGGCCCTGCTCCAGGAGCTCCGCGACCTGGAACGGCAGCGGCTGGGCCCGGAGCACAACAGCGCTCCAATCGCCGAGCGCAGCCTGATCGCCCAGGGCTGGCAGGTGCAGCCCCAGCAGTGGCAGGAATCCCTCCAGCTCGAGCTCTCCGATCAGCTGATCGAGCGCTGGCTGGGGCCCAACAGCACCTATCTGAACGAGCTGGCCAACCTGCGCGGCAGCCCCCTGGACTCCGAAACGGTGGCAGCCCTGCGGGACGGCTTCACCCGTCAGCGCGGGCAACTGCTGCCCCAGGCCCTGGAGCACACCCTGCTGGTCGCCCACACCCTCAAGCCCACAAAAAAGCCCCGGCAACGCCGGGGCTCCTGAGTAGCGCTGGCCTACGGCCAGCACCCCATCACCAGAGGCCGCGGATGGCTTCGGGCTGGGCCTGCTGAACGGGGGCGGGGGTGGCGCGCACCTCAGCCACGGGGTCAGCCATCTGGTTGGCCTGGATGCAGGCGGGCAGGAACACGTACCAGGAGAGCAGGGAGGTGCACTGGGCCTCACCCTGGCAACGGCCCTCGGCGCAGACGTTCTGGGCACCGGTGTAGGTGTTGCAGAAGTCGGCCAGACGCATGTCGGTGGGCAGGGCATTCATGATGCCGGCCGAGGAGATCTGGCCATCCCGGGCATCGGCCACGATCGCCGAGCGCAGAGCCTGCACGGCGTAGGTGTTCATGCTCCAGTACGGGAAGTAGCTGGTGGTCTGGTTCTTGAGGAACTTGACACCGGCATCCGAATACAGGAAACGGGACACCCCGATGAAGTCGACGTTGTACGACTTGTTCATGCCTTCGCGCACTTCCTCGGCGGTCCAGCCGGAGCGGTTCAGACCACCTTCGAGGCCGCGGTCGGTGACCTCACCGGACTCGAGGAAGGTATTGAAGGCGTCCTGGTTGGTGGACCACACGGCACCGCCGGTGTTCCAACGCACGGGAAGGTTGTTATCAACGGCGGCGGACGCTGGCAGGGCCACCGCGGAGAGGGCCGTACCCACGAAAAGGCCGGCCAGCAGACGCTTGATCACGAGACGTGTTGGATCAGTTCATCCCAAAAGGTAGTCATCGCTCGCGCACTGGCACATCCATGGCTAGCAGAGGGCGCACATTGATACAGAACTGCAAGGTTCCATGCGGTCTTGGCCGCCTGACTTGCGTTTTTGGCACGATCATGCGCCGTTCAATGGATAGGGCTTGGCCCCGGATTGGCAGGGTCAGGGCCACCTCTCCAGCACCGCCCGCCGCGCGCCCGGGCCGACCACGGCCCAGCGCCAACTCTCCAGCACCCCCCAGCGGCACTCCGGCTGGGCCCCATCGCCCTGGTGGTGCAAGTGCCCGCTGAGATGGTCGTAACACCACAGGCTGAGTTCGGCCGCCAGGGTGCGCTGGCGCCACTTGATCGCCGCCTCCTTCAACACCCAGCTGGTGAGCACCGCGTCACGCAGGTTTTCACCCCCCATCCGTTCCAGCTGGGCCTGCTCGGGGCCGGGGAAGAAACGGCGCATCAAGCCGGCCCCATCCAGGGGTCGGCCCACCGGCTCCAGATCCACCCCGATCGGCTCCGGGGAGTAGCCGATCAGCAGAGCCTCGCCGCCGTGGCTGAGGCTGATCCAGCCCGATTGGCCCTCGAGGCGGGGGGGCTCCCCTGGAGGGCTGTGCAGCGGAACGGCGGCCGGAGGGCAGCGGAGCACCCCGGCCAGCACCTGGCGCAGGGCCGCCCGGCTGTGGCGATAGCGGCGGCGGCGCAGCGGTGGCAGGGCCTCACTCCAACACCGCTCCGGAGCGGAGAGGCTGGCAACATCGTCCCCTGGCGAGGGCACCAACCAGAGCAGCGGCCACCGCTCCCAGCCCGTGCCTAGGCTCACGCGATTGTCATTCCGGCGCTTCGGCTGGAGAGTTGCATGGTCTTGCAGATCGGTGATGCGGCCCCCGATTTCAGCCTGCCCGATCAGGCCGGCACGCCCGTGAGCCTGTCGGCCTTGAAGGGCCAGCGGGTGGTGATCTATTTCTATCCGAAGGACGACACCCCCGGCTGCACCAAGGAAGCCTGCAACTTCCGCGACCAGTGGAGTGTGCTGGAGCAGCACGGCATCACCGTGCTGGGCATCAGCAAGGACGGCGCCACCAGCCACGCCAAATTCATCGCCAAATACGACCTGCCCTTCACCCTGCTCACCGATGCCGAGCCCTGCCCGGTGGCCACGGCCTACGAGAGCTACGGCCTCAAGAAGTTCATGGGGAAGGAGTACATGGGCATGATGCGCCACACCTTTGTGGTCAACCCCGAAGGCCTGCTCGAGAAGATCTACACCAAGGTCAAGGCCGAAACCATGGCCGACGACATCCTCAGCGATCTGGGCCTGGTCTGAGGGCGGCCAGCGCCTCCAACGCCAAGGCAGGGTCGCACTCCACAACCAGGGAGCTATCCGCCACCAGCTCCCGCACCAGGGGCGCCAGCAACGGCCCATCGCCCCCGGTGATCCAGAGCCTGCAGCGGGGATCCTCCGCCAGCGCCTCGCGGCCGGCCTGGGCAACAGCCGCCGCCAGGCCCCGCAGCACACCCGAGGCCATGGCCTCAGCGGTGGCCTGGGGCCATGGCTGGGCCGCGAGAACCGGGGGCAGATCCAGGGCGGGCAAGCCGGCAGTGCCCGCCTGCAGGGCCCGCAGCTGCAGGCGGGCACCGGCCATCAGCCGCCCCCCGGCGAACCCCCCATCGGCATCGACCCGGGTGAGGCTCAGGGCCGTGCCGCCATCGGCCACCAGCACGGCCGTCTCGCTCCGCTGCCAGGCCCGCCAGCCCACCAGGGCCCGATCCACCCCCAACCAGGAGGGCATCCGCGCCAGGGGAACCTCGGCCGTGTCCAGCCGGCCTTCAGCGGGCCAGGGAACAGGGGCGGGCACAGGACCCACCGCCGCCCAGCCGGTCACGTCCCCACTCCCCCCTTGCCCCGGCACATCACTCCAGGTGTGCAGCGCGCCAGGCTGACCCGTGGCCCAGTGCCATCGGCTGTTGCCGATCAACAGCCACCGACCCGCGCTCAGATGCCCTCGCCCATCAAGCCGGGCAGATGGATGCCACATTCCTGCTTGAGCCCCCCGAACCGGGTGGCCCGTCCGCTCACCTCTCCGGCATCGGGAGCGCTGGAGTGCCAGTCGCCCACGGTGGAATAGCCCTGCTCAAACAGGGGGTGCTGGGGGAGCTGCTGCTCCTCCATGTAGTAGTAGACGTCGCGCTTGGTCCAGGAGAGCAGGGGCCGCAGCGACCAGCGCTGGCGCACCGGATCCAGGGGCTCCATGGCCCGGCGGTGGTCGGTCTGGTTGCCGCGGACCCCACTGGCCCAACAGGTGACTCCGCCCTCTGTGAGGGCCCGATCCAGGGGTTCCACCTTGCGAATCCGGTGGTAGAGCTCGAGATCTCCCACCTGCTCAGTTTCCCAAAGCCGCCCATGGAGCGCTTCCATCCGGGCCGGGCTCATGGCGGCCTGCGCCACCACGAGTTTGAGCTGGAGCCGCTGCACCAGCAGGTCGGCGTATTGGTAGGTCTCCGCGGGGAGATAGCCCGTATCCACCCAGATCACCGGTACTGGCCGGCCGCTCTGCTGGCCCAGCTCACTCACCATGTGGAGCAAAACGGCCGCCTGGATCCCGAAACTGGTGGTGAGCGCAAACCCCTCGCCAAAGGTCTCTTGGGCCCAGCGCAGGCGCTCTTGGGCCGACAGGGGAGCCAGCTGCTCCCGAACCGCCGCCAGGTCAATCGCCCGCCCGGCGCCGTCCGGGGGAAGGGTGGGAGCGGAAGCCGTCTGCATCAGGCCATCATCGCCCTTGGCCTGAGTCGCTGGTTAGGGTTCGGTCAACGGTGTCGGCAGCAGGCCACAAAACCATGGCGGAGTCTGCGGCGACGCCGGCATTAGCCCCGGTCGTGATTGTGGGGGGTGGCTTCGGAGGCCTGTACACGGCCATGGCGCTGGCATCCCGCCGGCAGCACCCGCCGGTTTTGCTGATCGAACCCAACGATCACTTTCTGTTTCTGCCCCTTCTCTACGAGTACCTCAGCGGCGAACTGCGCAGCTGGGAAATCGCTCCCCGCTTCGACGCCCTGCTGGCGGGCAAGGGTGTGGCCTGGCTGCAGGACCGGGTGGACCAGATCGACACCACGGCCGGTGTGGTGCAAACCGCCGGCGGGCGGCGCCTGCCCTTCTCCCGCCTGGTGGTGGCCACCGGTGCCCAGGCCAACAGCTTCGGCATCCCTGGCGTGGCGGAGCACGGCCTGGGGTTCCGCACCCTGGCCGATGTGGAACGGTTGCAGCGCCTGATCCGCAAGCTGAAGGAGCAGCCCAGACCCCTGCAACGGCTAGCGGTGGTGGGGGCGGGAGCCAGCGGCGTGGAACTGGTCTGCAAGCTGGCCGATCAGCTGGATGGCCGGGCGATCCTCGAACTGATCGAACAGGGGCCAGGCCTGCTGCCCCAGGCCAAGGCCTTCAACCGGGAGCAGGCCGATCGGGCCCTGCAGCGCCGCGACGTGCGCCTGCGCACCCACACCAGGGTCACGGCGGTTGGAGCCAGCAGCATCGACCTGCAGGGTCCGGGAGGGGCTGAACAGCTCGGCGTTGAGGCCGTGATCTGGACCGCCGGCCTCCAGTTCAGAGCCCCGGCTTTCACCACCGCCGCCGCCAGCGACAGGCTAGGTCGGCTGGTGTGCGAGCCCAGCCTGCAGCTGCGCGACCAGCCCCTGATCTTCGCCGTGGGGGACATTGCCCACGTGGAGCTGACGGAGGGCGACCCGGCCGCCGCGCCCCTCCCCGCCACCGCCCAGGTGGCCTTCCAACAGGCCGACTGCCTGGCCAACAACCTGCTCCATTCCCTCGCCGGGGAACCCCTCGACGCCTTCCAGTACACCGACCTCGGCGAAATGATGAGCCTCGGTACGGGCGAGGCCAGTCTCACCGGCGGGGGCTTCACCCTGGCGGGACCGGCCGCCTTCCAGATCCGCAGGCTGGCCTACCTGGCCCGCCTGCCTGGCCCATCCCACCAGTTGCGGGTGGCCGCCGGCTGGCTGGCGGATTGGCCCCGATGACCCCCCGGGGGCTGCTGCTCGATGCCATGGGCACCCTGATCGGCCTGCGGGCCGGCGTGGGCCACACCTATGCGGCGGTGGCGGCCCGCCATGGCCTGGTGGTTGAGGCGGCCGCCATCGACCAGGCCTTCCCCCGCATCTATCGCCAGGCACCGCCCCTGGCCTTTCCTGGCCTCACCGGGCAGGCCCTGGAGGCGGCCGAGGTGGCGTGGTGGAGTGCCCGAATCGCCGAGGTGCTTGCCGCCGTGGGTGCAGTCCCCGCCCCCGTCACGGCGCTGCCTCCGGAGCTGGGCCCTGCGTTGTTCGAGCGCTTTGCCCAGGCCGACCTGTGGCAGGTGTATGCCGATGTGCCGGCCCAGCTGGAGGCCTGGCACCGCCGCGGCCTGAAACTGGCGGTGGTGAGCAACTTCGACAGTCGCCTGACCCGCCTGCTGGAGGCCCTGGGTCTGGCCCCGTGGCTGGATGCGGTGGTGGTGTCCTCGGCCGCCGGTGCGGCCAAACCCGATCCCTTGCCGTTTCAGCAGGCCCTGGCCAGGCTGAGCCTGGACGCCGCGGAGGTCTGGCACGTGGGAGACAGCCCGGAGGACGGAGCCGGGGCCCGGGCCGCCGGCATCCGCTGGATTCAGGTGAAGCGCCCATGAGCCAGGCCATAGCCACGGGTCAGCCGTGGTGAAGCAGGGCGTCCTGGCGGGGCGCACGGCCGGCTTGCGCCCGGCCCAGAAGCGGCGGCTGGAGCGCCTCTGCCATCGTCGCCATCCCGACGACCAGGTGGCCGAACTGCTCTGCCTGCAGCGTCTGGCCAGCGAAAGCCGCGAGCTCGAACTTCCCCTCACCCTGGTGGTGGACAGCCGCGGCCTCTGCCGGCTGCTGTGGGTGGGACCCCTGGAGCAATCGGGCCGCCTGCTGGAGCGGTTGCCCGGCTCGGAACGGCGCCAGGGCACCGACCTGCGCCTGCTCACCTGCTGCGGCCGCTCCAAACACCTCCAGCCCGACCGCCAGGAGGGAATCGTGGGGCTCGATCTGGCCCCCCGGCTGTGGCTGCGCTTCGGCGACCAGGCCAAGGCCGGAGGGCACTGGCCCGCCGAGCTGCTGGTGGCCCAACCCGATGCCCCGGAGCCCTGGCAGGTCGAAGCCGACGCGGATCTGGCCGAACTCTGCAGCCGGGACCCCCTGTCCATGGCCCCGGCCTCTGGGGCGGAACCGACCACCAACGCCACCGACCCGAGCGGCCAGGAACGGGTGCTGCTGCTGGCCCTCACCCCCGGTGATCGCGGTGCCGCCCAGCGCCTGATCGCCGAACTGGAGGGTCTGGTGGGCAGCGCCGGCGGGGTGCCTGTGGGGGTGGTGGAACAGCGGCGCAGCCAGGTGGCACCCCAGACCCTCTGGGGTGAGGGCAAGGTGCTCGAAGCGGCCCTCGAAGCCCGGCGTCTGGGGGCCACCCTGGTGGTGACCGACCGGGAACTCACCCCGGTGCAGGCCCGCAACCTGGAGCGCCTGCTGGATCTGCCGGTGAGCGACCGCAGCGAACTGATTCTCGACATCTTTGCCCAGCGGGCCGCCAGCGCAGCCGGGCGCCTGCAGGTGGAACTGGCCCAGCTGCGCTATCGGCTGCCCAGGCTCACCGGCCGGGGGCGGAGCCTGTCGCGGCAGGGGGGGGGCATCGGCACCCGGGGCCCGGGGGAAACCCAGCTCGAGAAAGACCGCCGCGCCATCGCCCGCCGGATCGAGCGCCTGCAGCGGGAGGTCACCCAACTGGGCGAGCACCGGGCCCGGCTGCGCCTCGGCCGCCAGGGCCTGCGGCGGCTGGCGCTGGTGGGCTACACCAACGCCGGCAAGAGCTCCCTGCTCAACGCCCTCACCCGGGCCAGTGAACGGGATGCGGTGCTGGCAGAAAACAAACTCTTCGCCACCCTCGATCCCACCACCCGGCGGCTCGAGCTACCCGAACCGGTGTTGCTCACCGACACCGTCGGCTTCATCCGCAACCTGCCCCCACCCCTGCTGGAAGCCTTCCGCTCCACCCTGGAGGAAACCCTGGAGGCCGACGGACTGCTGATCGTGGTCGACCTGGCCGATCCGGCCTGGCCGGAACAGTGGCGCACCGTGAACGCCATTCTCGACTCGCTGGGCGCCACGGCTCCGCGACGGTTGGTCGCCAACCAGATCGACCGCTGCCCCGCCGGCGAGGTGGAGCGGGCCCGGGTTCTGGAACCGGCGGCCCTGTTCATCTCCGCCACCGCCGGCCTGGGTCTGCAGCACCTGCGCCAGGAGCTGCGCAGCTGGCCTGCCGATGGGCGTGGGATCACGAACACCGCATCCGGGCACTGACTTGTGGCACGATCAGCGCTTCGTTCCACCCTGCCCCGCAGCAGCCATGACCCTGCAACTCGGCGACACCGTTCCCGACTTCACCCAGGACTCCCAGCTGGGTCCGATCAACCTCTACGACTTCGCCGGCGACAGCTGGGTGGTGTTGTTCTCCCACCCCGCTGACTACACCCCGGTCTGCACCACCGAGCTGGGTGAGGTGTCCCGGCTGCGCCCCGAATGGGAGAAGCGCAATGTGAAGACCATCGCCTTGAGCGTCGATTCCGCCGAAAGCCACAACGGCTGGATCTGCGACATCAACGAGACCCAGAACACCTCTGTTGACTATCCGATCCTGGCGGATGCCGACAAGAAGGTGGCGGATCTCTACGGGATGATCCACCCCAATTCCCTCAACAACCTGACGGTGCGCTCGGTGTTCATCATCGACCCCAACAAAAAGCTCCGCCTGCAGATCACCTATCCCGCCAGCACCGGCCGGAATTTCCACGAAATCCTGCGGGTGATCGACTCCCTGCAGCTCACCGACCACCACTCCGTGGCCACCCCGGTGAACTGGACCGACGGCGAGGACTGCGTGGTGGTGCCCTCGATCTCCACCGAGGATGCCCGGGCCAAGTTCCCCAAGGGCGTCACGGAGATCAAGCCCTACCTGCGCATGACCCCCCAGCCCAATAAGTGAGCCGGCTCTGATGCGGGTGTTGGGGTTGATGAGCGGCACCAGCGCCGATGGCGTTGATGCCGTGCTGGCCCACTTCTCGGGCCAGCCCCAGCGCCCGCGCTGGACACTCGAAGCCCACCACTTCAGCCCCTATCCCGCCGAGCTGCAACGCCGACTGATCCACGTCGGCCAGGGCGAGCCGGTGCCAGCGGCCGAGCTGCTGGAGCTGGCCGAAGCGGTAACCGAACACCAGGCCCTGGCGGCACGGGCCTGCGATCCAGTTGGCCGGGCCCAGCTGGTGGGCTGCCATGGCCAGACCCTCTGGCATCGCCCACCCCAGCCCGGCCGCCGGGGCGCCAGCTGGCAGCTGCTGCAAGGCCCCCTGCTGGCCGAACTGCTGGGCAGGCCGGTGGTGTTCGATTTCCGCAGTGCCGACCTAGCCCTGGGAGGCCAGGGAGCGCCGCTGGTGCCCCCGGCAGACCAGGCCCTACTGGGCCGCTGCGGCGGCTGGCGGGCCGTGCTGAATCTCGGCGGCATCGCCAATCTCACCCTGATTCCCCCGGCCACCGGTCCCCAGCGGCACCAACCGGTTCGGGGCTGGGACTGCGGGCCGGCCAATACCCTGCTGGACCTGGCCACCCGCCACTTCAGCGCCGGCCGCCTGGCCTACGACGCCGGGGGAGCCTGGGCCCGGCAGGGCCGCTGCGATGAAGCCCTGATCCAACACTGGCTCCGCGAGCCCTACTTCCAAACCCCACCCCCGAAATCCACGGGCCGCGAACTGTTCGGCCAGGCCGACCTCGAACGGCGGCTGGGGGAGCTGGGCCCACGGGATCCCGCCGATGCCCTGGCCACCTTGACGGGATTCAGCGCAGCCGTCGTGGCCCATGAGCTCGGTCACGGGCCCCAACCGGTGGAGTTGCTGGTGGCGGGGGGCGGCTGCCGCAATGCCCTGTTGATGGAGCAGCTGCGACTCCGCTGCCGCGGCCTGATCCTGCGCCCCCTGGCGGAGCTGGGCATCGGCGACGCGGAACGCGAGGCCCTGGCCTTTGCCCTGCTGGCCTGGTGGCATGTCCGGGGCCATCGCGGCAGCCTGCCCTCCGTCACCGGGGCCCGCAGGGCGGCGGTGCTGGGCCTGCTAGCCAAACCCCAACACGCCAGAACCTAACGCTGACATCCAGCCGTCAGGCCGGCCGGTGCAGACGGAGCCGGCGCGGCGCTCCGCGCAGGCGCTGGGGCTTCTGAGCCTGGCGCTGCTCCAGTCCCTGGCGGAACAGGGCCACCCCTGCGCCGCCCAGCTGGGCCCGTTCCAGGCGTTCAACGCCCTGCTGGATCAGCACCTTGGCCATGTTGCTGACGGTGCGCGACTCGGCCTCCGCCAGATCCGCCAGACGCTGACAGAGCTCCTCAGGCAGCACCACCTGGATGCGAGGGGACTTGGCCTTGCCGCTGGAAGAGGTCTGCCGGGTCGCCACGGATCGATCGGGGGGAGAGGACTACCGGATACCTCAGAGTGTACTGAGATGCGCAAGGGTAGTATCCACGACTATGCTGAGGGCATCCATCCCATCGGAGGTGCACCCCGTGCCCCGTTCCTCCACCCCCTCCAAGCCAGCCAGCCGCAAGCGCCGCACCGCCGAACGCAGCGACGTCCTGGTGTCCGCCGTGATCAGCACCTACCTGCTCACCCACCTGCACCACGTGCTGCAGCGGGCTGAATACGGCGCCCAGCAGGAGGGCCGCCAGGCCCTCGCCGCCAACTACGCCGAACTGCGCAAGGTGCTTTGCCTGGATGCCCGCAGCATGGAAGATGCCTCAGCCTGCGGCACCCCCGAAACCAGCGACAACCGTCGCGCCGCCTGATCGAGCTCCACCCCGACGGCAAGCCAGTGCAACCAGGTTTTGCCGTCAGGATTCAGGCGCAGTGGAAAGACTTAGGCTCGGCTTAATCAGCTGTCTGAAATGACCGCCAGCAACGTCGGCGCCGGACGTCCGCTCCACGCCAGCCATGCCGCCGAGCTTTACGGACGGATCAGCAGCGACCACGCCCTGACCCAGGCCCTGTTCCGCCAAGCCCTCCAGGATCCCCAGGGTGCGGTGCGCCGGATCGTGGAGCTCGGGCAGGAGTTCAACCTGCCGGTCACGCCCCAGGAAGTGCGCAGCCACATCGTGAGCCTCGACGACAGCGAGAGCAAGCAGTGGTTGCTGAAAGCCCGCGGCGGGCTCTGAGCTGCGCAGCCTTTGCGGGCGCTGATCTTGGCCCCCGCCGGCCCAACTGAAGAACAGCCAATAACTGACGATCGCCAGGCCAGCTGCAACCACCAGGGCTGCCACCTGCTCAAGGCGTTTGATCATCTCCGGCAGCCGGGCACGTGAAGACGAGTCTGCACGCGCCAGGGCCCTACGGGCCGCCCCCTGAGCAGGGATGATGGTTCCGAGCTGCTGGAGCGGCTCCGCACCACCCCCTCCCCAGCCCTGACTCCGTGCTCCGCCTCGAACGCATCGGCAAGATCTATCCCACCGGTGAGGTCCTGCGCGACGTCACCTGGGAGGTCAAAGCCGGCGACCGGATTGGCCTGGTGGGCGTCAATGGGGCGGGCAAATCGACCCAGATGAAGATCATCGCCGGGCTGGAAGAACCCAGCAGTGGCCTGGTGGTGAAACAGGGTGAACCGCGGATCGCCTATTTGCAGCAGGAATTCGACGTGGATCCGGCCCGCACCGTGCGGGAGGAGCTGTTCCAGGCGTTCGGGGAAGCGGCCGAAGTGCTGATCCGCCAGCACCAGGTGGAGCACGCCATGGCTGAGGAGAAGGCCGCCAACGACCCCGACCATCTCGATGACCTGATCCACGAGCTGGGCCGGCTGCACAGCCGTTTCGAAGCCCTGCACGGCTACGAGCTCGACGCCCGCATCGACAAGCTGCTGCCCACGATCGGCTTCACACCCGAGGGGGCCGAGCAGCTGGTGGGGGATTATTCCGGCGGCTGGCAGATGCGCATCGCCCTGGGCAAGATCCTGCTGCAGGAGCCGGATCTCCTGCTGCTCGACGAACCCACCAACCACCTGGACGTGGAGACGATCCAGTGGCTGGAGGGCTACCTGGTCGAGCAGACCGCAGCCCTGGTGGTGATCAGCCACGACCGCACCTTTCTCGATCGGGTCTGCAACCAGATCGTGGAGACCGAACGGGGGGTGTCTCGCACCTATCTGGGCAACTACAGCCAGCACCTCGAACAGAAGGCCTTGGAGCGGGAAGCCACCCAGGCCGCCTTCGAACGCCAGCAGAAGGAGCTCGGTGCCCAGCAGGCCTACATCGACCGGTTCCGGGCCAGCGCCACCCGCTCCACCCAGGCCAAAAGCCGCGAAAAGCTGCTCGACAAAATCGAACGGGTGGAGGCCCCGATCGAGGGCGTCAGCGGTCCACGCTTCCGCTTCCCGGACGCCCCCCGCTCCGGGCGCCTGGTGGCGGAAATCCGGGATCTCAGCCACAGCTACGGCGACCAGATCCTGTTTCTGGGGGCCGAACTGGAGGTGGAGCGGGGCGACCGCATTGCCTTCGTCGGGCCCAATGGGGCGGGCAAATCCACCCTGCTGCGCCTGATCATGGGAACGGAGCTGCCCGCGGAGGGCCTGGCCCAGCTCGGGGAGCACAACGTGGTGGCGGGCTACTTCGAGCAGAACCAGGCCGAAGCCCTCGACCTCTCCAAAACCGTGATCGACACGATCTTTGAGGCGGTGCCCGACTGGACCCAGACCCAGGTGCGCTCGCTGCTGGGCAGCTTCTGCTTCTCGAACGAGAGCGTGTTCAAGGAGGCCGGCAAACTCTCGGGTGGCGAGAAAGCCCGGCTGGCCCTGGCCTTGATGCTGCTCTCCCCCTGCAACCTGCTGGTGCTGGATGAACCCACCAACCACCTCGACATCCCAGCCAAACAGATGCTGGAAGACGCCCTGATCGACTACGAGGGGGCGGCCCTGCTCGTGAGCCACGACCGCTATTTCATCTCCCGGGTGGCCAATCGGATCGTGGAAATCTGCGATGGCCAGCTGGTGCTCTACCGGGGCGATTACGCCTACTACCTCAGCAAGAAGGAGGAGGAGGCCGAGCTGGCGCGGGCAGCCCGGGACGCAGCCCACAAGGCGGCCAAACGGGCGGCCAACAAATCCAAGCAGAGCTCCCGCAAGGCCCAGGCCAAGGCCGGCTGAGCCAACGTTCCACCCCGGGCCTACACACAACTTCACCGTTGCTTAGGCAGGAAGACTCATTTCCCTGGTGTGTCCGGTTTGGTGTGCATAGGCTGACAAGACGTCGCCGGAGCAGGAGATCATGGGATTTGCACACATGGGCACAGGGAACTTCGGCCATGGGGCCATGGGCTTCGAAGCCGCGGGTTTTGAGCCCATGGGCCAGGGCCTCCAGGCCGAACAGGCCCAGGCCGGTGACGCCCTTGAGGTGTACTTCGAGTGCATCACCACCTGCTCCCTGGACGACGGAGCCTGTGTGACCCGCTGCGTCGAGCAACTGCGCGAGCAGCCCTGAAGCGACGCCAAGGCCGCGGGAGGGCGACCCCCAGAACAGCGATCCCACACAGAGAGCCCGCCCTGTTGCAACCGCTACGCACGCAAATGAAACACTTTGTAGCGTTAGGGGATCCACAGAGCCAAGCGGTGCGCCATGTCGGAACCACTCGCCCTCAGCCTCGGCCAACAATTTGAGCTGGAACGGATGAGCCGGGCCATCGAGGCCACCGCCGACCTGCAGACCCTTCAGGGGATCGCCAAGCAACTGCTGCAGGCGTGGCACAGCCAGAAGGCGGCCACCCAATGGGTGATGCGCCAGCAACTCGGAGCACCACCCCAGATTGCCCCCAGCCTGACCCAGCAGTGGGGCCAGGAGGCTTAGCGGGGGGCCAACGGGGCCGGCACCACGGTCACCGACAGCAGCCGGCCAGCCCGATTCACCGTGAGCGGCAGGCTTCCGCCCACCCCTGCCCGCTCAACCGCCGCCACCAGCTGGGCGGGGCTGGCGATGGGCTGACCCGCCACCGCCACAATCACGTCCCCCTGCTGGAGGCCAGCCCGCGCCGCCGGGCTGCCGGGCTGCACCGACATCAGCCGAACCCCCTGGCTCAGGCCTGAGCCATCGCCAGGCTTCACCCCATCAAGGCCCACGCCGATCATCGGATGGCTCACCTTGCCCGTAGCAATCAGCTGGCGGGCGATCTCCCGGGCCCTGTTGATGGGGATCGCAAATCCCAGGCCTGCCCCCGGTCCCGTGCGCACCAGGGTGTTGATGCCGATCACCTCGCCCTCGGCATTGAGCAGGGGACCGCCGGAGTTGCCAGGGTTGATGGCCGCATCCGTCTGAATCAGGTCCAGCCGCTTGTCGGTGATCCCGAGCTTGCTGGCGTTGCGGTTGAGACTACTGATGATCCCCATCGTCACGGTGTTGTCGAGGCCGAAGGGGTTGCCCACCGCAATCGCCCATTCCCCCACCTGGAGCAAGTCGGAGTTGCCGAGGGGCGCCACGGGCCAAGGGCCTGCGCTCGCCAGTTTCACCACCGCCAGGTCGGTGAGGGGATCCAGTCCCACCACCGTGCCCTCCACCCGCCGTCCGTCCTGGAGACCCACCGTCACCCGGTCGCTCTTCTCCACCACGTGGGCATTGGTGAGGATCAAGCCATCGGCCTGAACGATGAAACCACTGCCCTGGCCGCGCTCCTTGCGCTGGGAAGGCTGCTGCTGCAGCTGGGGCATGCCGAAGAACTGACGGAAGAGGGGATCGTTGAGCAACCCCCGCGGCAAGCCGCCGCTGCCCCCACCCGGCACCACCACGGTGCGCTCGGTGTCGATGGTCACCACCGCCGGGCCGGCACGACGCACGGCAGCGGCCACAAAGGACTGCCGGGCCAGGCCCGCCCCGACCGCTCCCTGGGCCCGGGCAGCGCCCGCTCCAAAGCCGACACCGGCCGTGCCGAGCCAGGCGCCCGATGGCAGCAGCAGACCTGCGGCCAGCACACCGGAGCAAACCCAGGAGCGGGTGCGCGATCCAACCATCGTCATGGAGCACAACTGTCAAAAACCGTACGCAGCCCGGGCGCCCCTGCCCAGGCCGGTTGACCACCCCTGGGACCGCCCCCTGGAACCGCCCCAGCACCGCCCAACCCGCGAGCCACGCCCCGCCAAAACAAGACCTAAGCTGCGTAAAGAATCTCAACAATTCATGGACACCGGTCGGCTGCTGCTCGCGTTTCTGACCTTCGGCGCAGCCTGCACCACCCTGTGGGCCTGGATGCTGGCCAATAGCGGTGCCAATGCGACCGGCGCTTCCGTCTCCCCCCGGATCAGGCAATGATGGGATTGCGGCTCGACTCTCCTGATCTGCGGCCAGCCCCCCGGCCATGAACGCCTTGCTCTCCCAGCTCTTCCCCCTGCTCTACGGAGCCTGCTTCCTGGCCCTGCTCTGGCAGGCGTTCAAGGTGATGGGTCAGGGCTTCAAAGCCATTCCTCGACCCGGCGACCAAGGTGCCGCCGGATCAGGCCTCGCCAGTCAGCCCCAGGTGCAGCCCAACAGCGATCGCACCGGCCGACTCACGATCCACCCCGAGCTGCTGGATGCGGATGGTCAGCTCACCCAGGAAGACCTGCTCACCGTGCGGTTTAGCGGGGACAACGAACAGCCGGCTGTCCCCGGTGACCCCAGCTGAATAGGCTCACCGTTGAGCACGTGCTTTTCAGCGGAGACAGACGGTGGATCAACGGACCCGAATCGTGGCTGCAGTGCTGAGCAATCTCAAACTGCCGCCCCGTTTTCGCCTCAAGCTGATCAAGGAGGATCCGATCCGGCTCGAGCTGAGCATCACCCCGGCCTACGGCAAGGACCCCATCCTGGTGGGCCTGGTTGAATCCCAGGATCTGGTGGCCCGCCGGGATCGTGAGGGCCGCATCCCCCGCGACCTGCAGGGCACCTGGGACTGGACCGTCCGCCATGGCAAGGTCAGCACCGGTGGCTGGAACCCCTACCTGAAAGAAGCCCTGCAGACGATGTTCGAGACCGGACTGCCGGCGATCGTCTATGAGGAACTCACCGGTGAGGGGTACCACCCGGTGGATGGCGTTCGCCACGTGCGCTGAGGCCCCACGCCGACGCCCCTGCCGATCGATGGCCTGCTCGGGCCGCTGTGCGAGGCCTGCGGCCCTGGAGCCACGGTGCTGCTGCAGGCACCACCGGGTGCCGGCAAAACCACCCGCGTCCCCCTCGCCCTGATGAACGGCCTGGGCGCCGGCCGCCCCGCAGCCCCCAGGATCTGGATGCTGGAGCCCCGCCGGCTGGCCGCCAAGGCGGCCGCCCAGCGCCTGGCCAGCGAGCTGGGCGAAGCGCTGGGCCATCGGGTGGGGTACAGCGTGAGGCTGGAGTCGTGCACCTCGGCAGCCACCCGAATTGAGGTGCTCACCGACGGCCTGTTCCTGCGACGCCTGCAGGCCGATCCCGCCCTGGAAGGGCTCGACTGCCTGATCTTCGACGAGTTCCACGAACGGGGCGCCGACACGGACCTGGCCCTGGCCCTGGTGCGCCAGGCGCGGGAGCTGCTGAATCCCGACCTGCGGCTGGTGGTGATGTCCGCCACCCTCAACCTGGCTCCGCTGGCCCAGCAGCTTCCCGAAGCCACCGTGCTCACCAGCGAAGGGCGCAGCCACCCCGTCACCATCACCCACCAGCCCCCGCGTCCTCACGAGCGGTTGGAGCAGCAGGTGGTGCGGGCCCTCGAGCAGCACTGGCTCGACCAGCGTGGGGATCGGGAGACCGTGCTGGTGTTCCTGCCTGGGCTGCGGGAGATCCAGGCCTGCAGTCGGGCGATCACCGCCACCGACTGGGGCGGGGAGGGCATCGCCTGTGTGCCCCTGCACGGCAACCTCTCCCTCGAGGCCCAGAGCCGCGCCATCGAGCCCGCCGGCCAGGGCACCGGCAAGGTGGTGCTGGCCACCTCCATCGCCGAGAGCTCGCTCACCCTGGCCGGCGTCACCCTGGTGCTCGACAGCGGCCTCAGCCGCCGCAACCGCTTCGATCCCGGCAGCGGCCTCGACGGCCTGGTGACCCTTCCCGCCAGCCTGGCCAGCGCCGAGCAACGGGCCGGCCGCGCCGGGCGCCTAGCCCCAGGCCGCTGCCTGCGCCTGTGGTCGCCCGCAGAGCAGCAACGGCGTCCGTCCTTCGACCCCCCGGAACTGCTGGAGGTGGATCCCCTGCCCCTGGCCCTGCAACTGGCCCAGTGGGGCGACCCCCTCGGCAGCAGCCTGGCCTGGCTCGACCCACCCCCAGCGTCCCCCCTCCAGGACGCACGCCAACGGCTCGAGCAGCTCGGCGCCCTTGCCCCCCAGGGCCGTCTGACGGCCCATGGCCAACGGTTGGCCACCCTTGGGGTGCATCCGCGCCTGGCCCAGCTGCTGCTGCTGGGTCAGGCCATGGGGGCCTTGGATCTGGCCTGCGCCCTGGCGGTGCTGCTCAGCGAGCGGGATCCCCTGAACCGCCAGGACGCCGGCAGTGATCTGCTGCGCCGGGTCGACTGGCTGAACCAGGAGCGGCCTGCCGACAGCCGGCGACGCCAGCTGCGCCAGCTCCAGGCCCAGCTGCGCCGCCAGGTCCGCCAGCTCAACCCGCAGCCCCCCCAGGCCGAGCCAGCCCCGGCGACGGTCGCTGCCGAGCTGGTGGCCGCCGCCTACCCGGAACGCCTGGCCCTGGCGCGCCCAGGCCGGCCGGGCCGGTTTCTGTTGAGCAGCGGGCGCGGCGCCGTGCTCCATCCCGACGACCCCCTGGTGGCCTGCCCCGCCCTGGCCGTGGCCCAACTGGATGGGCAAGGGCCGGAGGCCCGCATTCAGCTGGCGGTCCCCCTCGATCCGGAACACCTGCGGGAGCTGGCCGAGCAGCCGGGCGGCCAGGGGCACAGCCAGGTGGAAGCCCGCTGGGATGGCGAGGCACTGCGGGTGCGTTGCGAGCGCAGCCTGCGCCTGGGGGCCCTGGTGCTGGAGCGGCGCCCCTGGAACGATGCCGACCCCGACCTGATCCGCGGCGCCCTTCTGGACGGCTTGCGGGACTTGGGACTGGAGGCGCTGCCCTGGGACCGCCCGAGCCGGCAGCTGCAGCAGCGCCTGACCCTCGCCCACCAGCACCTGGGGGAGCCCTGGCCCGACCGCGCCCCCACCCGGCTGATGCAGGAGCTCGACAGCTGGCTTGGCCCCCACCTGGACGGTCTGCGCAGCCGCGACGACCTGCAGCGCCTGCCCCTGGGCGAAGCCCTCTGGGGCGATTGCCCCTGGGCCCTGCGGCGGGAGCTGGAACGGCTGTTACCCGTGGCCCTGCCCGTACCCTCCGGCCGCCAGGTGGGCCTCGACTACAGCGGGGGGCCGCCGGTGCTGGCGGTGAAATTGCAGGAACTGTTCGGAGCCCGCACCACCCCGACGGTGCTCGACGGCCGGTTGGCCGTCACGGTGCATTTGCTCACGCCAGCGGGAAGGCCGGCGGCCATCACCCAGGACCTGGCCGGCTTCTGGGAGCGGGGCTATCCGGAGGTGCGCAAGGAGCTGCGGGGGCGCTACCCCCGCCATCCCTGGCCCGAGGATCCCCGCCAGGCCCAGGCCACCGCCCTCACCAAAACCAGGCTGCAGCAGCGGGGCGCTCAGATCTGAGCCAGGAGATGGCCAAAGCCGAAGTGGTGCAGGCCTTCACAGATGCCCGCGCAGCCTGACGCCCGGGCCCCATAGGTGCGGGGCAGGTGTTGAGCTTTGGCCCGCAGGGCTGGCTCGGCATTGCCCACCATCACCCCCGCCAGGCCCGTCTCGAACATGGCCAGGTCGTTGAGGCTGTCACCGGCGGTGACCACGAGGGTCGGGTCGATCTCCAGGGTGTCCAGCAGGGCCAACAGGGTGCTGCCCTTGTTCACTCCGGCCGGGAGCACATCGAGGTAGCGGTTGTCGGACAGCAGACAATCGACGCCATGGGCCTCCAGCTCGGCGATCAGGCCGTGGTCAAAGGAATCGGGGTCGTAGTAGTAGGCGAGTCGCCGCTGGCTGCTGATCGGCTGGGCCGACACGCCGGCCGCCCCGGCCATCACCGTGAGCACCCGATCCGGCTTCCCCTGCCAGCGGGCCTCGATCGGATCCACCGCCAGGGGCAGGGGCTTCAAGCTGGCGCCACAGGCCACGGTGCAGCCCACATCGCCGATGACGAGGTGGGGGGCCCGCAGTCCCATGTGCTCGTCCTCCACCAGGAGGCGAGCCACGGAAGTGAGGTCACGGCCGGTGCAAAACACATGCAGCACCCGGCTGCGCTGCTGCTCGAGCCAGGCGTAGAAGCGGCGCCGCTCCCCCAGGGACCCGCCCAGCAAGGTGCCATCCAGGTCGGTGACCAGCACCAGCTCCGGTTGCTGGGGCAAGGGCGCCGACAACTGGGCCTGCAGGCGACTGCGAAGGGACGGACCGGACGGCTGGGGGAGACCGGGGATGGCTGGGATCGCAGACCCCTCCTGCCTAGGGGAGGCGCCGATCCCTGTCAAGGCCAGGCCAGGGATCGGCAGGCCCGTTCGGAGCTGGGCCAGACTGCTGATCTCCGGTGTTGCCCGCTTGGCCCGCTTCTACGTCAACAACCGCCGGGATGGCTCCAGGCTGCTGAGCAGTGCTCTGGTGATCTGCGTTGCCGGCCTGATCCGGATCGACCACCCGGTCGGGCAGGCCGTCGCCCTGCTGGCGGGACTGGTGAGCCTCTACTGGTGGCGCTGCTACCGCCAGCTCTCGTCATGAACGGAGCGGCGGAGGGCCCTGCGTTTCCGCGCTACAGCGTGGCCGAGCTCAATGGCGCCGTGGCCAGCCTGCTGGAGCGGGGCTTTGCCCCCCGCTTCCTGCTGGATGCCACCGTCAGCCGTCCCCAGCTCAAGAAGGGCCACCTCTGGATGACCCTGGTCGACGACCAGGCCTCCATCTCCGCGGTGGTGTGGGCCTCCCAGCTGGACAAGCTGACGTTCCGTCCCGAAGACGGCGACGGCGTCGTGGTGGTGGGCAAGCTCAATTTCTGGAGCAGCCGGGCCACCCTCTGTGTCCAGGCACTCGACATCCGGCCCAGCCTCACCAGCGTGCTGCGCCAGTTCGAAAAGGTGAGCCAGCGGCTGGCGGGCGAAGGCCTGCTCGACCCCAGCCGCAAACGGGCCTTGCCCCCCTTCCCGCGCCGCATCGCCCTGCTCACGAGCCGTCCCAGCTCGGCCCTCGCGGACATGCTGCGCACCGCCGCGGAACGCTGGCCCGCCACCTCCATCCTGGTCGTGCCGATCCCCGTCCAAGGGCCAGTTCAGGAGCAGATCTGCCAGACGCTGATCGAGGTCGAGCGGCAGGCTGAAGCCCTGGGCCTCGACGCGGTGGTGATCGCCCGGGGCGGGGGCAGCCGTGAGGATCTGGCCGTGTTCGACAACGAAACCCTGGCCCGCTGCCTGGCCCGCTGCCCCCTGCCCGTGGTGAGCGGCATCGGCCACGAGGACGACACCACCGTCGCGGACTTGGTGGCCGACTACCGAGCCGCCACCCCCACTGCCGCCGTGGTGGCCCTGCTACCCGATCGCAGCCTGGCCCGCCGGGAGTTGCGCCAGCAGGCTGGCCATCTGCGGCAGGTGGTGCGGTTGCAGTTGCAGGGCCAACGGGAGCGGCTCAACCGTCACCAGGAGCAGCTGCGGACCCTCCACCCCCGCCAGCTGATCGGGGCCCGACGCCAAGCCCTCAGCCATGCCCGCCAGCTGCTGCAAGCCCTGTCGCCCGACCACCAACTGGCCCGCGGCTACAGCCTGCTGCGCCGTTCCGACGGGACGCTCGTGCGCTCACTCAGCCAGCTTGGGGTGGGCCAAACGGTGGTGGCGCAGCTAGCCGATGGGCACGCCGACCTCCAGGTGCGCGAGATTCACCCCCTCGCCGTTGCGGCCTCCACCGAAGCCTGATCCATGCCCAAAAAGGTCCAACCCGCCGCCGACCTGACCTACAACGAGGCCCATACCGCGTTGCAGCTGACCCTGGCCGCCCTGCAAGCGAGCGACCTCGACGTGGAGGAGCTCACGGACCTCTATCGCCAGGCCCGCACCTATCTCGAACGCTGCGACACGGTGCTCAGCGCAATCGAACAGGAGGTGCTGTTGTGGGACGACGCGCACCAGGGGGGAGCCCTGGTGGCCGATGGGGGCTCGGAGGATTCAAAGTTGAGGCCCAGCCCGTAAATCCCTGAGAGCCTGAGTTCCTGAAACCGTCAGTCCATAAGAGCGTGGGTCCATAAGAGCGTGAGCCGATAAGAGCGTGAATTCCTGAGCCCGCGATCCCTCTCGCAATCACCCACTACTCCAACCATGAGCCAAGAGCCCCAGCCCCAGCATCCGCCAGACACCTCGCCATCCCCCAGCGTTTCATCGCCAGCCACGCTGAATCGAGGTGGCAAAGTCCAATGGCTCTACCTGGCCCTGGCCGTCGCCGGCGCCGTGCTGCCCTGGCTGGCCAACCTCGACTTCATTGGCACCACGGGAGGGAGCTTTGATCTGGGCCTGTTCGTCCAGCTCGCCAACGCCAATCCCGCCGCAAGCTCCCTCTCCCGCGACCTGGCCATCGGTGCCACGGCGGTCGTGATCTGGATGGTGCAGGAGAGTCGGCGGCTGCAGATGCGGGGGTTGCCCTGGGTGCTGCTGAGCTGCGTGACGGTGGCCTTCGCCTTTGGAGCGCCCCTCTTCCTCTACCTGCGGGAACGCAGGCTCCAAGAATTGGCCCGTGGGTGAGGCCAAGCCCTCCGATCGTCTGGGGCTCTGGGCCCTTAGCGATCCGGGCTGGTGGGGTCGGCGTCCACAACCTGAACATCGATGGTGACGTTGCTGACATCGAGTTGGTCATCGCCGGGCTCAGCAGGACTCGCTCCAGCCAGGGGGCTGCCGCAGGCGGGGCACTGGTCGGTGGCCATGCTCGTGAAGCCACAGGCTTCGCACGTGCGCAGCCGCCGCTGAATCACCTGCCAGGCCACAAAACCAGCAGCGCCCAACAACAACGGAAGGAGCAGCAGAACCAAGGTGAGGCCACCGACAAGATCGAGCAGAAAACGGCCCGCCGGGCCTGGAGCCAGCAGCAACACAGCAGCCAGCAGCAGCCAGATCCAGGTGTTCGAGCGCTGCATCACAGCTGGCCGGGACGGCCCTCAGGGTGCCTCCATCCTGACGCGGGGACGTCGATCCAGGACGACGCACAAGCACTGGCCGTAGTAGAGGATCACCCCCACCAGCCAAACCCAAAGACTGAGCACCAAAATCCCTCCCACCAGTCCATAGGCCTGAAAACGAACCCCGAGGGTCACCAGAACCCTGCCAAGCACGAGGTTCAAGAAGGTGAGGGAGCCACCGATCAGTAGGGCACCCGGGATCAGGGGCCTCCAGGGAATCCGCCGCGAGGGCAACACCCACAACAGCAACAGGGAGGCCCCAATCGCCAGAGCCAGGGCAATCACCAGGTCGAGTCCCCAGGACACGGGCTGTTGGAACTGTTCCGCCCAGGGCCACAGCGCCAGCGCCCATTGGCGCAAACCCGACGACCCCAACAGACGCATGTTGGTGAACGCCTGATCAACAACGATCAACAGAGCAAACAGCGACACCAGACCAAAGGCCTTGAGGCGGAGCTGGAGATAGCGCCACACCAGGGCCTTCCACGACAACCCCTCAAAGCCAAACGGGCGATTCCACCACAAGCGGTCAGCCCCGCGCTGCAAGGTCAGATAGGCGTTGCTCGCCGTCAACACCAGCACGACAACACCCAAGACTCCGGCCCCGAAACCCTGCCGCAAAAAAGCCGACAGGGTGGCCGAAAAGACGGGCATCACCGACACCGGCAACACCTCCGAAACCAGATCAATCAGTCGCTCGTACAGGCCCTCATCACGACCCAACAGCTTGGACGCCAGGGACATGGCGATCAGCACCATGGGGAAGAGCGACTGCAGCCCGTGGTAGGCGAATGCGGCACTCAGATCGACGCAATCGAGCCGCAACCACAATTTGTAGGCCCGCCAAAAGGGCTTCAACCGCCGGCTGGCAGGCAACAAGTCAGCCAACGTGAAGCGCCCATTGGATGTCGACAGACCGTAGCCAAAGCCAACAAAAAAGCCACCCTCTCGGGTGGCTTCTCTTGCTTCAGCTCACAACATCTAAGCAGTGATCTGAAAAGATTGGAATGAATGTTTTACCTGGCATCGAGCTATTTTCTCAGGGGGCTACCCCCCAAATATCGTCGCCGCTGCAGCGTTTCACAACCGAGTTCGAGATGGATCGGAGTGGTTCCACTGCGCCATGGACACCAGGATAGTTCATTCCCAGGTTGAACCCTGAGAACTGCATAGGCTAGAACAACAAGGACCTTCTCAGATCTCTGCTGAACTTCTGGAAATAAGCTTTTTGTTTAGAGCTCGAGTTGTGGTCAAGCCCTCGGTCTATTAGTACTCCTCTGCTTCACGCATTACTGCGCTTCCACATAGAGCCTATCAACGGGTGTTCTTCCCGTGACCTTACTGGCTAACGCCATGGGAATACTCATCTTGAGGTGGGCTTCCCACTTAGATGCTTTCAGCGGTTATCCTCTCCGCACATGGCTACCCAGCGTTTACCGTTGGCACGATAACTGGTACACCAGAGGTGCGTTCCTCCCGGTCCTCTCGTACTAGGGAGAACTCCTCTCAATATTCCTGCGCATGCACCGGATATGGACCGAACTGTCTCACGACGTTCTGAACCCAGCTCGCGTACCGCTTTAATGGGCGAACAGCCCAACCCTTGGGACCGACTTCAGCCCCAGGTTGCGATGAGCCGACATCGAGGTGCCAAACCTCCCCGTCGATGTGAACTCTTGGGGGAGATCAGCCTGTTATCCCTAGAGTAACTTTTATCCGTTGAGCGACGGCCCTTCCACGCAGAACCGTCGGATCACTAAAGCCGAGTTTCCTCCCTGTTCGACTTGTAGGTCTCACAGTCAAGCCTGCTTCTGCTTTTACACTCGTCGGCTGATTTCCAACCAGCCTGAGCAGACCTTTGCGCGCCTCCGTTACCTTTTAGGAGGCGACCGCCCCAGTCAAACTGCCCACCTGATACTGTCCAGTCCCCGGATAACGGGTGACTGTTAGAACCCTAGCTCTGAAAGAGTGGTATCTCACCGTTGGCTCACATCGACCCGCAAGCCGATGATCAAAGCCTCCCACCTATCCTGCGCATTCAGAGCCCGGGCACAATACCAAGCTACAGTAAAGCTTCATAGGGTCTTTCTGTCCGGGTGCACGTAGTCCGCATCTTCACAGACAATTCTATTTCGCCGAGCCTCTCTCCGAGACAGCGCCCAGATCGTTACGCCTTTCGTGCGGGTCGGAACTTACCCGACAAGGAATTTCGCTACCTTAGGACCGTTATAGTTACGGCCGCCGTTCACCGGGGCTTCAGTCGCCAGCTTCGCTTGCGCTGACCAGCTTCCTTAACCTTCCGGCACTGGGCAGGCGTCAGCCCCCATACATCGTCTTGCGACTTAGCGGAGACCTGTGTTTTTGGTAAACAGTCGCCTGGGCCTCTTCACTGCGACCACCTTGCGGTGGCACCCCTTCTCCCGAAGTTACGGGGCCATTTTGCCGAGTTCCTTAGAGAGAGTTACCTCGCGCCCCTCGGTATTCTCTACCACCCCACCTGTGTCGGTTTCGGGTACAGGCCATGATGCCTTAACGGGTATAGGGCTTTTCTTGGAAGCTTGACGTCACCAACTTCGCTGCCGTAGCAGCTCGCACTCACGCCTCAGCTCAAACCGTTTTCGCCGGTTCTCAACGCCTCGAACGCTTGGACCAGTAACCAACATCTGGCTTGGCTAGCCTTCTCCGTCCCCCTTCCCAAAACATCACAGGTACAGGAATGTTGACCTGTTGTCCATCGACTACGCCTTTCGGCCTCGCCTTAGGTCCTGACTAACCCTCCGCGGACGAGCCTGCCGGAGGAACCCTTAGGGTTTCGGGGCATGGGATTCTCACCCATGTTTTCGCTACTCAAGCCGACATTCTCACTTCCATGCAGTCCACGCCCGCTTACGCTAACGCTTCACCCCACATGGAACGCTCCCCTACCATTTAACAAGTTAAATCCGCAGCTTCGGTACAATGCTTAGCCCCGTTCATTTTCGGCGCAGGATCGCTCGACCAGTGAGCTATTACGCACTCCTTTGAGGATGGCTGCTTCTAGGCAAACCTCCTGGTTGTCTGGGCAATCCCACCTCCTTTATCACTCAGCATTGATTTGGGGACCTTAGCTGGCGGTCTGGGCTGTTTCCCTTTCGACCATGGAGCTTATCCCCCACAGTCTGACTGCCTAGTTACACACAGGGTATTCAGAGTTCGTCTCGATTTGGTACCGCTCTCGCAGCCCGCACCGAAACGGTGGCTTTACCCCCCTGCTGGAGCACTAGACGCTACGCCTCAACGTATTTCGGGGAGAACCAGCTAGCTCCGGGTTCGATTGGCATTTCACCCCTAACCACAGCTCATCCGCTGATTTTTCAACATCAGTCGGTTCGGACCTCCACTTGGTATCACCCAAGCTTCATCCTGGCCATGGTTAGATCACCCGGGTTCGGGTCTATAAACACTGACGATCGCCCTATTCAGACTCGCTTTCGCTATGGCTCCACCATTCCCGGTTTAACCTGCCAGTGCCTATAAGTCGCCGGCTCATTCTTCAACAGGCACACGGTCACCCGATCAGTCGGGCTCCCATTGCTTGTAAGCTCACGGTTTCATGTTCTATTTCACTCCCCTCCCGGGGTTCTTTTCACCTTTCCCTCGCGGTACTGTTGCGCTATCGGTCACACAGGAGTACTTAGCCTTACGAGGTGGTCCTCGCAGATTCACACGGAATTTCACGTGCTCCGTGCTACTCGGGATACAGCTAGGCCAACTTTGTTTTCGAATACGGGGCTTTCACCCTCTGTGGCGCGCCATTCAAACGCTTCTTCTAACTCCGTTGGTCCACGTTGCTGTCCCACAACCCCGATGGTCGAAACCATCGGTTTAGGCTCTTCCCCGTTCGCTCGCCGCTACTCAGGGAGTCGTTTTTACTTTCCTTTCCTCCAGCTACTAAGATGTTTCAGTTCGCTGGGTTGGCTCGTGCCGCCCTATGGATTCAGGCGGCCGTTCTAAGGGTTGCCCCATTCGGAAATTCCCGGATCAAAGCGTGTTTCCAGCTCCCCGAGACTTATCGCAGGTAACCACGTCCTTCATCGCCTCTGTGTGCCAAGGTATCCACCGTGAGCCCTTTGTAGCTTGACCAAATTAAACTCCCAGTCCTTCAGGCTGTTGAAGCCTATTCTCTCTAGATTCACCTACAGCTTAGAAACCTGATTTCTCAGATTCTTCCCTGCGGTTTGAATACCAGGATCAAACTCCCAAACCCTCGGCGGGCTCAGAAGAAAACTGGAAGCTCTCGGCTCTAAAAACTCAATAGAATTTTCTTGATTCCACACCAAGCTCTCTCCATTGCTGGAAGTTACTCGGCTTAGAATCAAGCATCCATGAGATGCTTTATTTCCAAACTCACCTATGCAGTTGTCAAGGTTCTGCTGATCCTCCAATGCCTCCTGTCTCCAGAACGCATTGAGTCCAGCATCGTGACAACTTGATCTACAATCAAGAATGACACGAGGCTGGAGTCTTTTGACTCAGCGTCAACCATCTAAATCACCTCACCAGCAACTCCTTTTCATTCGCTGCTTGGGGCACACATCATTGGATGGAGGTTAGCGGACTCGAACCGCTGACATCCTGCTTGCAAAGCAGGCGCTCTACCAACTGAGCTAAACCCCCAAACACGAATGGGCCATCCTGGACTTGAACCAGGGACCTCACCCTTATCAGGGGTGCGCTCTAACCACCTGAGCTAATGGCCCAGGAGTTGTTGCCGCATCCAGCTCGCCTTTCGGCTTGCCAGTTCAGCACTCGCATTGCTGCTCGTGCTCTCGGCTTTACCCTCTGTGGGGTGACCTAGACAAAGTTTAGGAACTGAAATTGATTCGTAAGTCTCCAAACTGATTACTCAGCTCTTCTCTTACCCTCAAGTTGAGGTACCGATCGACCTTCGAGATGACAGGATCATGGCCTGAGAATAAAGTACTCAGACATCACGATCAGGTATTGTCTCCCTGTTAGGAGGTGATCCAGCCGCACCTTCCGGTACGGCTACCTTGTTACGACTTCACCCCAGTCATCAGCCCCACCTTCGGCATCCTCCTCCACAAGGGTTGGAGTAACGACTTCGGGCGTGGCCAACTTCCATGGTGTGACGGGCGGTGTGTACAAGGCCCGGGAACGTATTCACCGCAGTATGCTGACCTGCGATTACTAGCGATTCCTCCTTCACGTAGGCGAGTTGCAGCCTACGATCTGAACTGAGCCACGGTTTATGGGATTTGCTAGCTCTCGCGAGTTTGCTGCCCTTTGTCCGTAGCATTGTAGTACGTGTGTAGCCCAGGATGTAAGGGGCATGATGACTTGACGTCATCCACACCTTCCTCCGGTTTATCACCGGCAGTCTCTCTAGAGTGCCCAACTAAATGCTGGCAACTAAAGACGTGGGTTGCGCTCGTTGCGGGACTTAACCCAACATCTCACGACACGAGCTGACGACAGCCATGCACCACCTGTCACTGCGTTCCCGAAGGCACTCCCTCGTTTCCAAGGGATTCGCAGGATGTCAAACCCTGGTAAGGTTCTTCGCGTTGCATCGAATTAAACCACATACTCCACCGCTTGTGCGGGCCCCCGTCAATTCCTTTGAGTTTCACACTTGCGTGCGTACTCCCCAGGCGGAACACTTAACGCGTTGGCTACGACACCGAGGGGGTCGATTCCCCCGACACCTAGTGTTCATCGTTTACGGCCAGGACTACAGGGGTATCTAATCCCTTTCGCTCCCCTGGCTTTCGTCCATGAGCGTCAGTTATGGCCCAGCAGAGCGCCTTCGCCACTGGTGTTCTTCCCGATATCTACGCATTTCACCGCTACACCGGGAATTCCCTCTGCCCCTACCACACTCTAGTCTTACAGTTTCCATCGCCGAAATGGAGTTGAGCTCCACGTTTTAACGACAGACTTGTAAAACCGCCTGCGGACGCTTTACGCCCAATAATTCCGGATAACGCTTGCCACTCCCGTATTACCGCGGCTGCTGGCACGGAATTAGCCGTGGCTTATTCATCAAGTACCGTCAGATCTTCTTCCTTGATA
>NZ_JAGQBE010000015.1 GCF_024345475.1 Cyanobium sp. T1B-Tous | reverse complement strand
TCCGGCGGAGCGCCGCAGCAGCGGCACCCGGCGGCTCACCCTGGTGGATTGCGCCCGCAACAACCTCTCGGGCTTCGATGTGGAGATTCCGCTGGGCCGGCTGGTGTGCGTCACCGGCGTGAGCGGCAGCGGCAAGAGCACGTTGGTGAATGAGCTGCTCCATCCGGCGCTGGAGCACCAGCTGGGCCTGAAGGTGCCCTTCCCCAGCGGGCTGGCGGAACTGCGCGGCATCAAGGCGATCGACAAGGTGATCGTGATCGACCAATCGCCGATCGGCCGCACGCCCCGCTCCAACCCCGCCACCTACACGGGGGCCTTTGATCCGATCCGCCAGGTGTTTGCGGCCACGGTGGAGGCCAAGGCCCGGGGCTATCAGGTGGGCCAGTTCAGCTTCAACGTGAAGGGCGGGCGCTGCGAGGCCTGCAGCGGCCAGGGGGTGAATGTGATCGAGATGAACTTCCTGCCTGATGTGTATGTGCAGTGCGATGTGTGCAAGGGGGCCCGCTACAACCGTGAAACCCTGCAGGTGACCTACAAGGGCCACACGATTGCCGATGTGCTGGAGATGACGGTGGAGCAGGCCGCCGATGTGTTCTCCGCCATCCCCCAGGCGGCGGATCGGCTACGCACCCTGGTGGATGTGGGCCTGGGTTACGTGAAGCTCGGCCAGCCGGCGCCCACCCTTTCCGGTGGTGAAGCCCAGCGGGTGAAATTGGCCACCGAACTCTCCAAGCGCGCCACCGGCAAAACGCTCTATCTGATTGACGAGCCCACCACCGGCCTCAGCTTCTACGACGTGCACAAGCTGATGGATGTGATGCAACGTCTCGTCGACAAGGGCAACTCAATCCTGGTGATCGAGCACAACCTCGATGTGATCCGCTGTGCCGACTGGATCGTGGATCTCGGTCCAGAAGGGGGAGACAAGGGAGGAGAGATCGTGGTTACGGGCACCCCAGAAGAGGTTGCCGAGCATCCCACCAGTCACACGGGCAGGTATCTCAAGCAGGTGCTGGAGCAGCATCCTCCTGAGGTGGTGGGGGGTTGAGAAGAGAGGATCCGAGGATTGCGTCATCCTCTTGCGACAACAATGTTGATGACGACGTCATGATTGTTTTGCTAGAGCTGCCACTGTGAGTGGGCCTTGATTTCCTTTCGCTGATGGCTTACATCCTTACCCATTTCTGGCCAGGTGCGACGGAAGAGCAGTACCGGGATGAAGTTGCAGCTGTTCATCCCAAAGGTGGTTTGCCAAACGGGCAGCTTCATCACGCAGCTGGAGCCGTCGATGGTGGTGTGTTGATTGTGGCAATCTGGGACTCCAAGGAGTCATCGGATCGCTTCGTTGCCGATGTGCTGATGGCCCATGTCCCCGAACCTGGGGGCTTCTCCGGTAAACCTGAGGAGCGGGCAGCCGAAGCCTTTAATTTTATTTCTCAATAGCCCACTTTCTGGTTAGGGCAACCAACGTACGGGGAGCTTAGATAGGCTCCCTTTTTCTTTGTCTTGTATTGATTGATATTCCTCGAGGTGGTGGGGGTTTGATGAAGTTGGGCCAAGGGCCCTATTCCCGCACCGTGTAGCTGATCTGTTCGCCCACTTTGAACAGCGGGATCGTGGTGTTGATCACGGTGTCCACGGTGGAGATCTCGTCTGGGCTTTCGTCGGTGCGTACCACCACTACGCCTGGAGGCTTGGTGTAGGTGTAAATGTTGGTGCTGTTGGATTCTTCGTACCGGCCCGAGCCTGATGTTTTGATCGGTTTGGGTCCTTTTTTGTACCAGGTTTCGTTGAACACAAAGCTGTTTTTGCCCGTGCTCACCTGTTCCACATGGCTGTACGAGCCGTCGCTGGAGTTGCCCCTCCATTTCGAGGTGCGGGTGTTGATTGCGGAGGCTGGATCATCCCGTCGCTTGGCGCGGGACAGCTCATCACAGGCGATCAGGTTGCCGAGCAAGAGCAGCCCGGTCGCGAGGGCCAGTCCCCGATTGAGTGTTCCTTGCGCCGCCACGCCTGATGGCCTCCCCACTGCTCTCACCCTAAAAACCCTGTCTGGCCCAGTCAAATCGCTTGGTCGGCCCCCGACGCTGAATTGTGTGCTCCCCGTCATCCAGCTTCATGGTCACGGGTTCGCTGAAAAAGCAAGTCATCACTGCCGTTTGCCCGCTGAAGCAGTAGTTCTGCCCGGGGAGCTCTGTGACGTAACGCGGACGGTGGACGCCGAACTCGCTATCGATAAAGGCAGTGGTCTTGCCCTTTGGGTTTGTACATCCTCCACCTGCACCTGCATGGTCTGTTTCGGGGTCACGACCTCGAACTGGGCCGGGATGCCGACACCGGTGGCCAGACCACCTATGTGCTCGAGCTGGTCCGCAGCCTGGCCCTGCGGCCGGAGGTGGAGCGGCTTGACGTGGTTACACGGCTGATCCGGGATCGCCGCGTTTCTGCCGACTACGCCCAGCCCTGGGAGGCGTTGGGCCCTGGTGCCGCCATTCGGCGGCTGGCCTTTGGGCCGCGCCGCTATCTGCGCAAGGAGTTGTTGTGGCCCCATCTCGATGAGCTGGCCGATGCGCTCACGGAAAGCCTGCTCGCCCAGCACCGTCTCCCCGATTGGATCCATGCCCACTACGCCGACGCCGGCTACGTGGGTGCCTTGCTGCGGCAGCGTTTGGGCATTCCCCTGGTGTTCACCGGACACTCCCTGGGCCGGGAGAAGCGCCGGCGCCTGATCGACGCGGGTTTGGATCCCCGCCAGATCGAGGAGCAGTACTCGATGGCCCGGCGCATTGACGCCGAAGAGCTGGCCCTCGCCCACAGCAACTTGGTGGTGACCAGCACCCGTCAGGAGCTGGAGGTGCAGTACGCCCGCTATGGCCGCTTCTGCGCGGATCAGGCCGCCGTGATCCCCCCGGGCGTTGACGTGCGCCAGTTCTTTCCGCCCCAGCCCGGCCTGGAGGAACCCGTGGTGCAGGGGCTGATCGAGCCCTTTCTGCGCGATCCCGCCAAGCCGCCGGTGCTGGCCATCTGCCGGGCCGATCACCGCAAGAACATCCCCGCCCTGGTGGAGGTGTTTGGTCGCTCCGAGCGCCTGCGGCAGCAGCACAACCTGGTGCTGTTGCTGGGTTGCCGCAACGACCCCCGCCAGCTGGAGAAGCAGCAACGGGAGGTGTTTCAGCAGGTGTTCGAACTGGTGGATCGTTTTGATCTTTACGGCCAGGTGGCCTATCCGAAGCA
This sequence comes from Cyanobium sp. T1B-Tous, assembly GCF_024345475.1. GTDB lineage: Bacteria > Cyanobacteriota > Cyanobacteriia > PCC-6307 > Cyanobiaceae > Cyanobium_A. The sequence goes on along the minus strand of NZ_JAGQBE010000015.1, from coordinate 42,772 downwards.
GCACGGGCGTCACCAGATACCGGCCATCTACCGCTGGGCTTCACGGCTGGGTGGTGTGTTCGTCAATCCCGCCCTCACCGAGCCCTTCGGCCTCACCCTGTTGGAGGCTGCGGCCTGTGGCGTGCCGATTGTGGCCACCGATGACGGGGGGCCCAAGGACATCCTGGCCCGCTGTCAGAACGGTGTACTGGTGGACGTGTCCGATCTCGACGCCCTGCAGCAGGCCCTGGAGGACAGCCTGGCCAATCCGGAGCGTTGGCGTCGCTGGCGCGACAACGGGGTGGAGGCGGTGAGCCGTTCCTTCAGTTGGGATGCCCATGTGAACCACTACCTGGGGGCGGCCACCGCCGCGGCGCACCAGGCGGCCAGCCTGCGGCCCAGTCGCTGGTTTCAGCAGGGTGAAACCGTTCCGCCCGAGCGTCCCGAACGGCTGGTGGTGCTCGATCTCGACGCGAGCCTGGCCGATCCGGATCCCGGCAGCCTGGCTGAATTGCGGCGCCGTTTGCTGGCCGAATCCCAGCTGGGCATTGGCCTCACCAGCGGCCGCTCGATCCAGGCGGCTCGCCAGCGCTTTGCCGAACTCCACCTGCCCGAACCCTGGCTGTGGATCACCCAGGCCGGCACCGAGATCCACATCCGCACGCCCGAGGGCCTCTGGCCCGACCACCACTGGCAGCGCCACATCGGCCGCCGTTGGGATCGGGATGCGGTGCAGGCCGCGCTGGCCGCACTTCAACCCCGGCTGCGCCTGCAGGATCCGGCCCAGCAGGGTGCCTTCAAGGTGAGTTACCTGCTCCAGGAGCCTGACCAGGGCATCCTGCCCCTGGTGCGTCAGACCCTGCAGCAGCACGCTCTGACGGCCCGAGCCCACCTCTTCCAGCACTGGTATTTGGATGTGCTGCCGCTCACGGCTTCGAAAACCGAGGCCCTGCGCTACGTCGCCCTGCGTTGGCAACTGCCCCTCAGCGCCATCCTGGTGGAGGCCAGCCAGCAGGGGGATGGGGAGCTGTTGCGGGGCCTGCCCTGTGGGGTGGTGCCCGGTGACCACGATCCGGCCCTGGAATCCCTGCGTCAGAACCGGCGGGTGTTCTTTGCCTCCAGCCCCCAGGCCTGGGGCCTGCTGGAGGGCTTGGAGCACCACCGTTTCCTGCGGCGCTGAAGGATTGCCCCCTTCAGGGCAGCGGTTCTTCGCTGCTGACCCCGGCGTAGTGGCTGTTGCCGTCGGGCATCCAGTAGCTGAGGTCGTTGTGCCAGAACGCCCGACCCGGCAGTTGGCGGGTGGTGAGTTTGGTGCTGGCCATGGCGGTGAGCAGCTGACCCATCTCCACGGGGGAGAGATCGGTTTTGACGTCGTCGCCGGCGACCTTCAGCAGCTCCGGCAGCCGGGCCAGGGTGGTGGGCTGGGCCAGTTTGCGGAACACCTCGGCCAGCACCAGTTTCTGCCGCTCCATGCGGCCCAGGTCGCCCAGTTCATCGTGGCGGTAGCGCAGGAAGCCTTCGAGCTGCTCGCCCTTCAGCACCTGGCGGCCGGGGTAGAGGTCGATGTAGAGGTTCTGGGCGTTGTCGACGTAGTACATGCGCTTGGGCACGTCGACCTCGACACCGCCGAGGGCGTCGGCCAGGTGCTCAACCGCCCGCAGGTTGACCCGCACGTAGCGATCCACCGGGGCATTCAGCAGGCTGGTGAGTTCCTGTTTCAGGGCTCCCATGCCGCCGAAGGCGTAGAGGGCATTGGCCTTGACGATGCCGTAATCGGCCGATTCCACGAAGGTGTCCCGGGGCACCTGGGTGAGCTGGGTGGTGCCGTCCTTGAGCTGCACCGTGAACATCACATCGGTGTTCTCGCCCACCTTGTCGGTGCCGATCACCAGGATGCGGCGGTTGCCGATGCCGAAGGGATTGATCAGGCTCGTGAGGTGCTGGGGCCCATGCACCAAGGCCGCCATCGCTCCACTGGCCAGCTGGGGCAGGGGCCCGGCCAGGCCATAGCCGAGGGCGATGCCCAGGGCGAAGGGCAGCAGGGGGCGGCGCCGGTTGCGGCGAGGGGCCTCGCTGGCGTGACCAGCGGGTTTGGGCCGGCCTGATTGGCGTTGCTCGCGCCCTGATTGGCGTTGCTCGCGAAGGTTGTGCAGGTCGGTGACCACAGCCCCGCGGCTGCTGTCGCGTCGGCTGCGACGCGGGCGGGGTTGGGCCTGGCTCATGGGGGTTCCTGCTGGCGGCACCATAAGGGCCGAAACCCTGCTGCACCAGGGGGTGAGCGCCGCTTGCTCAGCTGGAGGGCTGCACGCGGATCTGGGCGGCGGCCGCATCGGCCTTGCGGCGGGCCTCGGCCTCGTTGCTGCCGCGGGCCAGGGCGACGCCCATGCGCCGCTGGGGGCGGGCCTCCGGCTTGCCGAACAGCAGCACCTGGGTGTCCTCTTCGCTGAGGGCTTCCGCCACGCCGTCGTAGGCCACCGGTGCGCCGGCCGCCTCGGCCAGGATCACCCGGCTGGCGGCCGCTCCGAGGCTGCGGATCGCCGGAATCGGCAGGCCCAGCACCGCCCGCAGATGCAGCTCAAACTCGCTCAGGTTCTGGCCCACCAGGGTCACCAGGCCGGTGTCGTGGGGGCGGGGTGAGAGCTCGGAGAACACCACCTCCAGCGTTCCGGCGGGGGTGCGGCAGAGAAAGAACTCCACGCCGAACAGGCCCGCACCACCCAGGTTGTCGGTGACGGCCTGGGCCATGGACTGGGCGGTGGCCAGCTCGGCGCTGCCCAGCTCGGCGGGCTGCCAGCTGGCCTGGTAGTCGCCCCGCTCCTGGATGTGGCCGATCGGCGGGCAGAAGAGGGTGGATCCAGCCCACTGCTTCACCGTGAGCAGGGTGATCTCCAGCTCAAAGTGCAGGAATTCCTCCACGATCACCCGGGCCCCCGCACCGCGGGCGCCGGCCAGGGCGGCATCCCAGGCGGCGGCGATGCCCTCCGGCCCCGGCACCACGCTCTGCCCCTTGCCGGAGGAGCTCATCACCGGTTTCACCACCACCGGCCAGCCCAGGCCGGCGGCGGCAGCCGCCAGCTCCTCGGCGCTTTCGGCGTAGGCGAAGCGGGCCGTGCGCAGCCCCAGCTCCGTGGCGGCTAGGTCGCGGATGCGGTCGCGGTTCATGGTGAAGGCCGTGGCCCGGGCCGTGGGGATCACGGTGATGCCCTCGGCTTCCAGCTCGGCCAGGGCATCCACCGCCAGGGCTTCGATTTCCGGGATCACCAGATCGGGCTGGTGGCGGCGCACCACGGCCTTGAGGGCCTCGGCGTCGGTCATGGCGATCACCTCGGCCACGTCGGCCACCTGCATGGCGGGGGCGCCGGCGTAGCGGTCCACCGCGATCACCCGGCAGCCGAGCCGCTGGGCGGCGATGGCCACCTCCTTGCCCAGTTCACCGCTGCCCAGCAGCATCAGCGTGGCGGGCAGGCACGTGGGGGCTGGTGAGGCCATGGGGGACACCCGGCAAGATGGACTCGATTTTCCTCCACACCGGGGCGCCTCGATGGGTTGGCTGTTGGCATTGCCATTGGGGTTCAGCACCGCCGGGGATGCCGCCAACGGCCTCCTGTTCGGCTGGGATATCGCCACCCTGCAGAAGTGGGCCCTGATCTATCTGGGCCTCTCCTCACTCGCCTTCGTGGTGGTGTGGGTTGTGGGCTACCTGCGCCGCGGTTGAGCCTGGCCCCCTCAGGGCAGCAGGGTGAGCTGCCGCACCGGTGATTCTTCGTTGATGAAGCCGTAGGCCTCGAACACCGCCGGATCGGGGTGGGTGATGTGCTGGCCATCGCTGTGGCGCTCCAGTTGGAAGCCCTCGGTGGCCATGCGCCGCATCAGTTCGGCCGCCTCCTCAAAGCGGGCGGCCATGGCCGCCAGGCTGGCGCAGTCGGAGGTGAGGCCGGTTTCCTTCCAGGTGAAGTAGGCCATGGGGGGCGGTGGCAACGGCAGGGCTCAGGGCAGCAGCACCAAACCCAATCCCACCAGTAGCAGGCTGGCGACCCAGAAGCGGATCACCACCCCCTGTTCCGCCAAACCACCCAGTTCGAAGTGGTGGTGCAGTGGCGCCATGCGCAGCAGGCGCCGACCCTGGCCCGTGGCCGGGTTCTTGGTGGCTTTGAACACCCACACCTGCAGGATCACCGACAGGGATTCGGCCAGGAACACCCCGCCCATCAGCAGCAGCGGCCACAGGCTGTTGGAGAGCAGGGCCACGGCGCTGAGGGCGGCCCCCATGGCCAGGGAGCCCGTGTCTCCCATGAACAGCCGGGCGGGGTGGCGGTTGTGGGCCAGAAAGCCCAGCCAGCAACCGGCCATGGCGGCGCAGAAGCCGGCCAGGGACGCATCGCCCTCATGGCCGCGCAGCATCAGCTGCAGCCCCAGGCCGGTGAACACCACGGCGCCGCAGCCCGCCGCCAGTCCGTCGAGGCCATCGGTGAGGTTGGTGGCGTTGCTTTCGGCCAGAAACACAAACAGACCCAGGGGCCAGATCAGCAGCCCGATCGGCAGCACCCAGCCCAGGGGCAGGCCGATGTCGCCGGCGTCGGCGCCCCCCAGCCACTGGCCCGCCGCGGCCCAGACCAGAAACAGCACGGCCGCTCCCGCCTGGAGCAGCAACTTGCCCCGGGGCGTCAGGCCCGTGTTGGTGCGGCGGGTGAGGCTGCGCCAGTCGTCGATGGCGCCAATGGCCATGTAGGCCAGGGTGATGGCGGCAACGGCCAGCAGGCGCGGATCACTCGGGGTGATCAGGCCCCCCACCAGCACCCCCACGGGCACCACCAGCAGGCCGCCCATCGTGGGCGTGCCGGCCTTGCTCAGGTGGCCCTGGGGCCCCTCTTCGCGGATCACCTGGCCGAGCTTGAGCCGGCGCAGCCGGGGCACTCCCCAGGCGGTGACCGCGGCGCTGATCAGGCCCGCCAGCAGCAGCGGCGGGGTGAGCTGGGCGGCCCGGGTGTGCCAGTCCACCAGCACACAGGCCAGCAGCAGCAGCCCGCCCAGGGCCCAGGCCGCTTGGCGGCTAGGCACCGCGCGGTCGTTGGGCTGGTCAGAACCGGAAGACAGAACCAAGGGATGGGGCGCTCGCTTGCCCCAGTCTCCCCTGCCCGATTCAGTCTTCCCAGTCTTCGTCCTGTTGCTCGTCGTCCTTGTTGTAGTCCTCCTTCTCGCCCATCAGCGCCGAGAGCTCTTCCTCTTCCACCGTGCTCACTTCGGTGCTGGCGGTCTCTTCGTCGGCCACCAGGCGCCCGCTGGTTTCCAGCCAGCTCAGCAGGTCGGGCTCATCCCGCAGCGGCAGCACCGGTGCCGGCTCGCTGCGCCCGTAACGGGTGAGTGAGGGGTTGATCGTGTCGAGTCGACTGCTGCCAGTGGTCGCAAGTTTGCTCATAGGAGGAGGCTGCGCCCTAGACGTCCAATCAACCACCATAGCGGTGTATCCGGTGGTTCCCATGAAGCTGGCTGGGGTGGTGCGCCTCTGGTCCCTGGCGCTGGCGATCAGTGCCCTGCTGGCCGCCGCGGGTGAGCGCTGGCCGGCTCCCTTGCCCCTGCAGCCGGCGCTGGTGTGGGGCCTGGTGTGGCTGCCGCCGCTGGCGATGGGGCTGTGGTTGCTGATCCGCTGGCGGCTGCCCGGGGATACCGGGGTGCCCGATCCGGGCACTCCTGACCCCGACAGGGGAGAATCGACCGATTGAGCGCAGGGAGTGCGTTGATGGGTCGGGCGAAGAAGGCGGTGCTGGCCTATTCCGGCGGCGTGGACACCAGCGTCTGCATTCCGTATCTGATGCAGGAGTGGGGCGTGGAGGAGGTGATCACCTTCGCCGCCGACCTCGGCCAGGGCGATGAACTGGAGCCGATCCGCCAGAAGGCCCTCGATTCGGGTGCCAGCCAGTCGATCGTGGGCGACCTGATCGAGCCCTTCATCACCGAATTCGCCTTTCCGGCGATCCGGGCCAATGCCCTCTACGAGGGCCGCTACCCGCTCAGCACGGCCCTGGCCCGGCCGCTGATCGCCCGTCGTCTGGTGGAGATCGCCCGCGAGGTGGGCGCCGATGCGGTGGCCCACGGCTGCACTGGCAAGGGCAACGACCAGGTGCGCTTCGATGTGGCCATCGGTGCCCTGGCCCCCGATCTCAAGGTGCTCACCCCGGCGCGGGAGTGGGGCATGAGCCGGGAGGAAACGATCGCCTACGGCGAGCGCTGCGGCATTCCCTCCCCCGTGAGCAAGAAATCCCCCTATTCGATCGACCTCAACCTGCTGGGCCGCTCGATTGAGGCCGGCCCCTTGGAGGATCCCAACGTGGAGCCCCCCGAGGAGATCTATGCCATGACCGTGTCGGTGGACGCGGCTCCGGCGGCGCCCCAGATCGTGGAGATCGGCTTTGAGCAGGGCAATCCTGTGAGCTTCGATGGCGTGCGCCTCGACCCCGTGAGCCTCATCCGTCAGGCCAATGCCCTGGCCGGCGGCCATGGCTTCGGCCGCCTCGACATGGTGGAAAACCGGGTGGTGGGCATCAAGAGCCGGGAGATCTACGAGACCCCTGGCCTGCTGTTGCTGATCAAGGCCCACCAGGAACTCGAGAGCCTCACCCTGGCTGCGGACGTGCTGCGCACCAAGCGCCAGCTGGAGCAGCAATGGGCCGATCTGGTGTATCAGGGGCTTTGGTATGGCCCCCTCAAGGAGGCCCTTGATGGCTTCATCGAGCGCACCCAGCAGAGCGTCAACGGCACCGTGCGCATCAAGCTGCACAAGGGCAACGCCACCGTGGTGGGGCGCAGCAGCGCCACCAACAGCCTCTATGTGCCCACCATGGCCACCTACGACGCCGGCGATCAGTTCGATCACCGCGCGTCCGAGGGCTTCATCTATGTGTGGGGTCTGCCCACCCGTCTCTGGGCGGCGTCCCGCCGGCGTTAGGCCGCCCGCTTGCCGTTGAAGCCGAAGGCGTGCAGCAGGGCCTGGCGCATCCGCGGCCGGTCCTCCTGACGGGGCATCAACACGCGCTGCCGGCTTGGCTCGGAGCCCGGCTGCAGTTGCAGCAGGTGGTGCCGCAGATCGGCGTTGTCCTCAAGCAGCCGCTGCTGTTGTTCGAGCATTGGCTGCAGGCGCTCGCGGAATTTGTCTTCGAACAGGGCCGGTAAATCGTCTAGCAGGGCTTGCATCGCCTGCAGTTCCTCGCGGGTTTTAGCGAGTTCCTGTTCCAGTTCTTCCTGCCGTTCTCGCTGCTGGTGCCACGAAAAAACCGAAGCGGCGGAGGACTGCCACTTCGGTGCGGGGGGGATCACCGGCGGTGATCCCGATTCAATTGTGCTGCGGTCCAACTCCATGGCGGGACATTACGATCCTGCCCGTTATTCCACAAGCTGACTAGCGATCTCAGACCGCGGCGGGCTCCATCGGGGCGGCTTCGCTCACGGCACCGGGCAGGGAGCGGGGGGCGGGCATGGGGCCGTCTTGCTTGACGGTGAGATAGCGGATCACGTCCTCGGAGAGGCGCATGGCCCGCTCCAACGGGGCCACCTGTTGGCCGTCACCGTTGTGGTTGAGCTGCACGTAGATGCCTTCGCGGTGCTTGGCGATCGAATAGGCCAGACGGCGCTTGCCGCGCATCTGGCAATCGAGCACTTCGCCACCGGATTCGGTGACCAGATCGCGGTACTTGGCGACATGGGTCTCCACCTCTTCCTCCGGAATGTCCGGACGAAGGATGTACATGGTCTCGTAATAGGGCTGCGTCATGGTCGCTTCGGAGGTGTCGCCTCAGGGTTTGGGGCAGCGGCCAGCGGGCTGAAGCCCACCAGCGACGGATCGATCACCTTACAACTGCATCCGCACCGCCTCGGACAGGCTGGGGATCTCGGCGTCCTTGCCCCGCAGGTTCTGGATCACGGCGAAGGCCACCAGCACCAGGATCCCCAGGAACACCGTGTTGCTCAGGGTTTTGCCGACAAAGTCCAGGGCATTGAGCTGCAGCACCTGGAAGGCCAGGGTCACCAGCACCACCACGATGTCCACCAGGATCGCCTGCAGCACGTTGAAGCGGATCAGGTAGGGCACCCGGTCGTTGCGCACCACCGCCAGGTAGAGCACCAGGAACAGCACCAGCCCACCAAAGGGCACCACCTGCTCCAGCAGCGCCACCGGCAGGGCCGGCAGGGCCAGCCATTGCAGGGCTGGAAACAGGCCCACCAGGCCCCGGCCGAAGCTGTAGGCGTCGCTCCAGGGCAGCAGGTAGGCCAGGGCGGCGAGCAGCCGTTGCCAGATCGGGGGTGCCTGCATGGCCTCAATGCTGCCGGGGTTTCAGGCTAGGCGGGCTCGAGCTGGGCCAGGGCCGCGGCCCGCATCGCCGCCACGGGCACCGCCCCATGGCCGCTCCACTGGCGCAGCGCGGCGGCCCCTTGCTGCACCAGCATCTCCAGCCCATCGACAGTGCGGCAGCCCCGGGTGCTGGCCGCCGCCAGCAGGGCCGTGGGCCGCGGTGTATAGATCAGGTCGTAGACGGTGCTGCCGGAGCGCAGGACCTCCAGCTCCTCCGGGCCCAGCGGGCACTGCCGAGCCGCCTCGGGGTTACCGGCGGCCGCCATGCCCACCGGCGTGGTGTTGACCACCAGGTCGGCGCTGGCCAGGGCGTCACGCAGCGCCGGTGAGGCCGGTTGCCAGGCGAGACCCTGTAGCTGGGGAGCCCAGTCGCGGCAGGGGGCCAGCAGGGCCTCCAGGTTGGCGGCGTTGCGGCCGGCGATGTGGATGGTCCCGCAGCCCAGCTCCACCAGGGCGGCCACCACGGCCCGGGCACTGCCGCCGCAGCCCAGCACCACCGCCTGCCGGCCTTGCCACGAGCTGCCGTTGGCCCGGAGGGGCGCCAGAAAGCCCTCCACGTCGGTGTTGTCTCCCAGCCAGCCGCCCTCCGGGTGCCGCACCAGGGTGTTCACCGCGCCCACCCGCTGGGCCAGGGGCGAGAGGGCGCGGCAGAGCCGGGCGACGGCCTGCTTGTGGGGAATGGTGACGCTCAGGCCGCGGCAGTCGAGGGTCTCCAGAGCGCGCACCACCATCTCCAGCTCGGCTGCGGGCGTGGGCAGGGCCAGGTAGACCCAGTCGAGGCCCAGTTCGGCCAGGGCGGCGTTGTGCATCGCCGGTGAGAGCGAATGGCGCACCGGGTCGCCGAGAACCCCAGCCAGGGCGGTGCGTCCGGAGATCGGTTGGCTCATGGCAGAAGGGGTCGCGGCAGGGCGGCACCGGCAGGGGCTGTTCGGGAACCACACCTCGCCTGGGAAGGCTCCGGCTGCTGAAGATGCTCCCAGTCAGATTCATTCACCGTAAGGAGGTGGGAACCCATGGGCAAGGTTGTCGGTATTGACCTCGGAACCACGAACAGCTGCGTGGCCGTGATGGAGGGGGGCAAGCCCACCGTGATCGCCAACGCCGAGGGGTTCCGCACCACCCCTTCCGTGGTGGCGTACACGAAGAACCAGGACCAGCTGGTGGGGCAGATCGCCAAGCGTCAGGCGGTGATGAACCCCGAGAACACCTTCTATTCGGTGAAGCGCTTCATCGGCCGTCGGGTGGATGAGGTGAACGAGGAGTCGAAGGAAGTGAGCTATGGCGTCGAGAAGGTCGGCGCCAACGTCAAGGTGAAGTGCCCGGTGCTGAACAAGCAGTTCGCCCCCGAGGAGGTGAGCGCCCAGGTGCTGCGCAAGCTGGCCGAAGACGCCGGCAAGTACCTCGGTGAAACGGTTACCCAGGCGGTGATCACCGTTCCCGCCTACTTCAACGACTCCCAGCGCCAGGCCACCAAGGACGCCGGCAAGATCGCCGGCCTCGAGGTGCTGCGCATCATCAACGAGCCCACGGCGGCCGCCCTGGCCTACGGCCTCGACCGCAAGAGCAACGAGCGCATCCTGGTGTTCGACCTGGGCGGCGGCACCTTCGACGTGTCCGTGCTCGAGGTGGGTGATGGCGTGTTCGAGGTGCTCTCCACCTCCGGTGACACCCACCTGGGTGGCGACGACTTCGACAAGGTGATCGTGGATCACCTGGCCGCCAGCTTCAAGGCCAACGAGGGCATTGATCTGCGTCAGGACAAACAGGCCCTGCAGCGCCTCACCGAAGCCGCTGAAAAGGCCAAGATCGAGCTCTCCAGCGCCACCCAGAGCGAGATCAATCTGCCGTTCATCACGGCCACCCCTGAGGGGCCCAAGCACCTCGACCTCACCCTCACCCGGGCCAAGTTCGAGGAGCTGGCTTCCAAGCTCATCGACCGCTGCCGCGTGCCGGTGGAGCAGGCCCTCAAGGACGCCAAGCTCTCCTCCGGCGAACTCGACGAGATCGTGATGGTGGGCGGTTCCACCCGCATTCCCGCGGTGCTGGAGCTGGTCAAGCGCGTGACCGGCAAGGATCCCAACCAGACCGTCAACCCCGATGAAGTGGTGGCCGTGGGCGCCGCCATCCAGGGCGGTGTGCTGGCCGGTGAGGTGAAGGACATCCTGCTGCTGGACGTCACCCCGCTGTCCCTCGGCGTGGAGACCCTCGGTGGCGTGATGACCAAGATGATCACCCGCAACACCACCATCCCCACCAAGAAGACCGAGGTGTATTCCACGGCGGTGGACGGTCAGACCAACGTGGAAATCCACGTGCTCCAGGGTGAGCGCGAGATGGCCAGTGACAACAAGTCGCTCGGCACCTTCCGCCTCGATGGCATCCCCCCCGCTCCCCGCGGCGTGCCCCAGATCGAAGTCACCTTCGACATCGACGCCAACGGCATCCTCAGCGTGACCGCCAAGGACAAGGGCAGCGGCAAGGAGCAGAGCATCTCCATCACCGGTGCCTCCACCCTCAGCGAAAACGAGGTGGAGAAGATGGTGAAGGACGCCGAGGCCAATGCCTCGGTGGACAAGGAGAAGCGCGAGCGCATCGACCTGAAGAACCAGGCCGAAACCCTCGTCTACCAGGCCGAGAAGCAACTCGGCGAGCTGGGCGACAAGGTGGGCGCCGAGGACAAGGCGAAGGTGGAGGCCTCCTCCGCCAAGCTCAAGGAGGCGATCGCCCAGGAAGACTTCGACACGATGAAGTCGGAGCTCGAAACCCTGCAGCAGGTGCTCTACGCCGCCGGTGCCGCCGTGTACCAGCAAGCCGCGGGTGCTGAGGCCGGTGGTGCCGCTCCGGGCGGCAACGGCGCCGAGGCGGGCAGTGGCTCCGCCAGCGATGACGTGATCGACGCCGAGTTCACCGAGAGCAAGTGAGCCCCCCTCTCTGAAGACCAGGACTCCCTCGGGAGTCCACCAGCCCCCCGCAAGGGGGGCTTTTTGTTGGCCAGGGCCCTGGGCTCAGGCGCCCACGCCGGCCAGGGCGGCCTTCGCCTTGGTGACCACCGGTGCGGGCAGGGGGATGTAGCCCAGGGCCGGGGCCTGCTGCTGGGCGGTGTCACTGAGGGCGTAGCTCAGGGTGCGCTGCAGGGCGGGCAGCTTGTTGCCGTTGCCGCTCTTGTAGAGCAACACCCAGGTGAAGGTGACGATGGGGTAGCCGGCGCTGGGGTTGGGATCGCTGCCGGTGAGGTCAGCCCCCAGGTTGATCGTGGCCAGGGCCTGGCTGGCGCTGGCGGCATCGGGGCGGGCGTAGGTGCCGGCGCGGTTGGCGATCGCGGCGGCCTGCAGGACGCCCCGCACGTAGGCCGCCTCCACATACCCGATGCTGCCCTTGGTTTGCAGCAGGCTGGCGGCAACGCCCTCATTGCCCTTGGCCCCCACGCCGGTGGGCCAGTTCACCGATTTGCCCACGCCGGGGCCGTTCTTCCAGCTGGGGCTGAAGGCGGCCAGGGAGTTGGTGAAGTTGTAGGTGGTGCCGGAGCCATCGGAGCGCACCACCACCTGGATCGGCTGGTTGCTGCAGCCCAGCTCCTGGAAGTTTTTGATCGTGCCCTCGAAGATCTGCACCAGTTGGGCCTGGCTGAGCTTGAGGCTGCAGCCGGGCAGGTTGTAGGCCACGGCAATGGCGCCGGCGGTGAGGGGCAGTTGCACCACACCTCGCTTGATGGCCGCGGCTTCCGCGCTGTCCAGGGGTTTGTCACTGGCCGCGAAGTCGACCGTGCCCGCCTCAAATTGGCGCACGCCGGCGCCCGAGCCCACCGACTGGTAATTGACCTGGATCTTGTCCTGGCTGGCCAGATCGGCAAACCAGCGCTGGTAGAGGCCCGCTGGGAAACTGGCTCCGGCGGCCTGCAGCGCCTGACTGGTGCCGCCAGTGCCCTGGCTGCCCCCCGTGCTGCCGCAGCTGCTGAGGCTGACCAGGCCGGCCAGGCCTAGGCCGGCTCCCAGCAGGGCGCTTGGGCGGACGCGGGTGACGGCCATGGAAGAGCGAATGACATGGTTTGGTGGTCCCGGTAACGAGCCACCCAGGCAGGTTAGGGCTTCGTTAAGGGAGCTCCTGCGGGGCCTTCCAGCTGATTGGCCACCCATTCCGCGGTGGCTGGGGCCAGCAGCACGCCGTTGCGGTAGTGGCCGCTGGCCAGCAGCAGGCCCGGTTCCAGGTGCTCCAGCAGTGGGGCCGGCCGACCAATCGGGTGGGGCCGGTGCCCCTGCCATTGGCGGAGCACCTCCGCCTGCTGCAGCCAGGTGGGGGCGCTGCCGCCCAGGGTTCGCAGGGCGGCCAGGGCGGTGGGGTCGGGGTGGTCTCCCGGCTCCAGGGTGGCCCCCAGCCACAGCCGGTTGGGGGGGCGTGGAACCAGGTTGAGTCCTTGCCACACCACGGCTCCAGGCCAGGGGGTGTTCCAACGGCTGGTGGGGGGCAGCGCCAGTTCCAGGGCCTGGCCCAGCACCGGCTCCAGGGCCCGCGGATGGCCGAGGGGCTCCAGCAGGGCGGCACTGGCCACCCCGGCACAGAGCACCACCGCTTCCGCCTGCAGCGTTTGGCCACCCCGCGTCTGCACCGTCCAGCCAGCCGGGCTCCGCTCCAGCCGGGCCGCGGCATCGCAGCAGGTTTGCAGGCCCCGTTCCAGCCCATCCCGCAGCAGCGCCTCCAGCACCGGTGCCGGATCCAGCTGGCCGTCCTGCGGCGAGAACAGGCCCCCCAGGGCCGCTGCCGGCACTGCTGGAGCCAGGTCAGCGAGCTGCTCGCGGCTCCAGAGCTCCAGGGGCAGACCCATGGCCTGGCGTTCCGTCACCAGCCGCTGCTGCCGTTCCAGCTCATCGGGGCTGCTGGCCAGCAGCAGCAGGCCTGGCCGCCAGGGCAGGGGCTGGCCCCGCTCGGCCAGCTGCTGGCGCCACTGGCCCCACAGCTCCAGGCTGCGCTGGCGCAGCCGCCAGGCCCGGCCACTGCTGCGGTGAAACATCTGGGCCATCAACACGCCCAGGGCGGCCCAGCTGCCCGTGTCAGGGGGAGGGTCGCAGCGGCGATCGGACGCCAGCAGCAGGGGATCGAGCAGCAGCACCTGGTGGCCGCGCTGGACCAGCTGCCAGGCACAGGCCCGGCCCACCAGTCCGGCGCCGATCACAACGACCGAGCGGCAACGGGTGGGCTGGACCAGACCCTCGCCAGCGCTGGGGGAGGCAATCAGGGATCAGACCTGCTTCAGGTTTTCCTGCACCTGGGCCGGGAACACCTGGGCGTAGAGGCCGAAACCGCTGGCCACCTTGATGTAGGCCTTGCGCAGCTTGTCGCCGTCCTGGAGGCGGCAGGCCTCATCGAGCTGGGCCAGGGCCGTCTTGAGGGCGGTGGCCCGCTTCTCGGCCTCGGGGCGGTCGGCGGGCAGCAGGCGCTGGTTGATGTAGCTCATTTCCCGGCCCACTTCCTGCATGGGGCCGTGGATCAGGTTGGCGGTGAACACCCAGTTGCGCTCATTCACCAGGGTGGCCAACTCGGGCAGGCGGTTGCGGGCGGAGAGGAAGCCTGCGGCCTGGCGCTCGATCAGGGCCATGTCCGCCGGGCTGATGCTGGGGGCCTTGCGGCCCTGGCTGCCGTCACAGGCGGCCAGACCCAGACACAGCACCGCAACCAGGCCCACCATCACCAGACGGCGCAGCTGCTGCATCAGGGCAGCGGTGGCCGAAGAAATCCGCGCAGAAGCCATCACAGGGACCAACACCAGGGTCGTGGCGCTGAGTGTATCGGGGCTGGCCTGCCGCCCCGCTGCGTCTGTAGCCCCTTGCAATCTGGGCCTTGCCCCCCTGGAGGTGCTACGTCTGCATTGACGTTGACCGCGGCCATGTCTGCTCCCACCGCCATCCTGCAGATGCTCTGTCCGGATCAGCCCGGACTGGTGCGTGAGCTCTCCGGATGGGTGGCCGCCAACGGCGGCAACATCGTGCATGCCGATCACCACAGCGATCAGGGTGCCGGCCTGTTCCTCAGCCGGATCGAGTGGCAGTTGGAGGGGTTTGGCCTGCCCCGGGAGGCGATCTGCCCCACGGCCCGGGCCCTGGCGGAGCGGTTGGGCGGCGAATACAAGGTGACGTTTTCCGATTACCGCCCGGCGGTGGCGATCTTCGTGAGCAAGCAGGACCACTGCCTGCTGGATCTGCTGTGGCGGGTGCGGACCGGTGAGCTGCCGATGCGGGTGCCGCTGGTGATCGCCAACCACCCGGATCTCGGCTCGATCGCCGCAGAGTTTGGAGCGCAGTTCGAGCACGTGCCCATCTCAGCGGCCAACCGGGAGGAGGGGGAGGCCCGCCATCTGGCCCTGTTGGCCGAGCACCAGATCGAACTGGTGGTGCTGGCCAAGTACATGCAGGTGCTCACCCCCCAGTTTCTGGGGAGTTTTGATCCCCCTGACGCCTTCCACCGGGTGATCAACATCCACCATTCCTTCCTGCCGGCCTTCAAGGGCGCCCAGCCCTATCACCGGGCCTGGGAGCGGGGCGTGAAGCTGATCGGTGCCACCGCCCACTACGTGACCGAGGAGCTCGATGGCGGGCCGATCATTGCCCAATCCACCCTGGGTGTGGGCCACCGCGATGAGGTGGACGACCTGATCCGCAAGGGCCGCGACACCGAGCGCCTGGCCCTGGCCCGGGCCGTGCGCCTGCACCTCAAGCACCAGGTGATGGTGTATCGGGGGCGGACGGCGGTGTTTGAGTGAGGCTCGGTTTGGATGATGGAGTCGCCCCGGTGGGCCTGACGTTTGCCAAGCGGAGGGCGCGATCCGCTTAGACCGGCACATCAATCCCTAGAAGGGCGTTGCTGCCCAGTCCGTAGAGGCTGCCGTCGAAGAACAGCGGTGAGGGATAGCTGCCGCTGGTGGTGGATCCGAGGGCGGTGGGCCGGAACACGACAACGTCTTCGTTGGTGGCGCTGAGGCTGGTGCCGCCGGTGGAGGCGCTGGCGTTGCCGCCGGTGGTAAGGAACATCCGGCCGTCGGCGGCCACGTCGATGGCGGTGATGTTTTCGGCTGTGCCGGTGATGCCCACGTCGCTCATGTCGGCGTAGAGGCTCCAGCTGCCGGCGGTGGTGGTGCCGACGCTGGTGGGCACAAAGAGAAGGATGTCTTCGGCGGCAAAGCTGCTTACACCGGTCACGCCGCCGCTGCCGCGGGTGGAGATCAGCCAGGAGCCGTCTTTCAGGCCCGTGACCGCGTCGATCGCCTCGGCATTGGTGGTGAGGCCCACGTCACTGCCGTCGAAGAACATCGACACGCTCCAGACGCCGTCGCTGCGGCGCAGACGGGCCAGGTCGGAGTCGTCGAAGGCGGTGCCCGCCAGCGTCACCGGGCTCTGGAAGGCCACCACCACCTCATCGGGGTTGACGATGTGGAAATCGCGCAAGACGGCGCCACTTAGTCCGCTGGCGTTGCCGTTGAGCCAGGTGGAGAAACTGCTGCCATCGAAGGCGATGATGTCGTTGCGCTGGGCCGTCAGGCCGCCCATCACCGAAGCCGAGGAGCTGGTGACAGCGCTGGCCAGGGTGAAGTAGAGGATTGGGCTGGGCGGCGGCGGCGGCACCAGGATGCTGAGCTCATTGGTGGTGGTGTCGCTGCCTGAGTTGCGGGCGGCATCGGTAGCGGTGACGATCACGTCGTAGATGAGGCCGGCGGCGAGGGTGTCGCTCCACTGGAGCGACCAGGTGCCGTTGCCGTTGTTGATGGCGGTGCGGGTGAGGGCGCCGATCGTCACGCTCACCGTGGCGCCGGCCTCGCTCACCGTGCCGCTCAGCAGCGGGGTGGTGTCCTGGGTTTCGAGGGCGTTGACGCCGACCACGGGAGGCACGGTGTCGACCGTGAGCGTGAACGGGCTGGAGAGAGTGCCGAGGCGCTCCGTGCCGGACTCCACCACGCGGGCGGTGTAGCTGACCGTGGCGGTTCCGGCCGCTTCCTGCAGGTTGAAGGTCCAGCTGGTGGCGCCGGGGGCGGTGAGGCTGGCGGTGCCCACCTGGGTGCCGTTGCGGTAGAAGGCGATCGACTGGTTGCTGCCCAGGCCGAGGCTGAGCGTGCCGCTGAAGGGGAGGTCGGTGGCGTTGGTGGCCGATCCGCTCGCCAGTCCGTTGGCGGAGCTGATCGTCACCGCCGCTAGGGGGGGACCGGCCAGGCTGTCGACGAGCTGCTGGTAGGAGTACACGACGCTGTTGAACGAGAGGTTCTCGAGTCCGTTCCAGACCCGGTCGACATCGGCGCTGCCGAGGTTGCGGGAGAAGAGCAGCGAGTCGCCGGAGAGCTCGTAGCGCAGCAGATCGATCGATTCGCTGAAGTACAGCCAGTCGCTGCCGTCGTCGCCGAAGTAGACGTCGGAGCCGAAGCTGTCGGTGAAGCTGTCGTTGCCGCCGCCGCCGCGGAAGGTGTTGGCGGCGGCGTTGCCGAAGAAGCTGTCGTTGCCCGCGCCGCCGATGGCGGCCTCGATCACAGTGCCGACCGCGAGGGTGAGGTTGCCGATTCTGCCGCCGATGTTGGAAATGGAGGGAATGGTGGAGGTCGCCTGAGAGGGGGCGAGGTTGATCTGCTGATCGGCGCTGAAGTTGCTGACGTCGATGGTGTCGTAGCCGCTGGCGTCGACGATCGTGTAGGCGGTGGTGTCGGCGTAGACGCTGAACTCGTTGAAGATGCGGCTGACGGCTGCAGTGATTGTGGTGTTGACCCCGTAGACGGTGTCGCCATTAAAGGCGTTGCTGATGCCGTAGCCGTAGGAACGGTAGATGTCATCGAGTGCCAGCCAGTCCACCGACATCGCTGTCTGCAGGAAGGCGTAGGAGGCGCCTGTGGTGGGGTTCTGCGTCTGGCTGAAGTAGGACATCATTGACGCCTGCCAGCTGTCATTGGCGAACTGGGCGTCTGTGGAATAGGCGCCACTGCCGTTGTAGAGACCTTGGTGGCCAAGCCCGAGCGCGTGGCCGATCTCGTGCTGGTAGGTCTGATGGGTGTAGGTGTCGAAGCCGGAGAGACTGGAGTACCAGTCCCTGGAGACGTTGATCACCGAGTAGTCGACGCCGTTGCTGTAGGAGGTCCCGGCGGCATAGGCATAGGCCGAGCCGAGATCGTTGTCGGTGAAGAAGATGTCAACGCTGGTGTCGGTGGCCGTGGTCTCGACGAAGCGGATGCCGAGCACTGCCTGGAACAGCTTGAACGCCTCTCGCGCCATGTCGCGCCGGGCCGGCGTGTCGAGGCCGTTGGTGTCGCCGTTCCAGCCACTCAGGTTGTACCGGATCTCCCCGGCATTGGGGTTGTTGCCGTTGGTGCCGAGGTTGTAGAGGCGCGACACGGTGCCAGCGTCCTGCCAATAGCCGACGCGTAGGTAGTTGGCCAGGGTCTGCAGGCTGGCGGCGGGCGCCGGAGCGGCCGTGGCGCCGCCACTCAGGGGCGTGGCCGAATCGCCGCCGGGCCCCACCCGGTCGTCGCTGCAGGCCATGCAGACGCAGCGGCCGGCATGGAAGCGGCTGTCGATCGCATCGAGATCGATGGAGTCATCAGACGCCGATCTGTTGCTGCTAAGGGCGGTAACCCTGGCAAGGGCCACGGTTAGGGCATCACGGGCCACCGGCGCAAGCGGTGTCAGAGCGGGTGTGCCTGCTGGCAGCTGCGCTGAGAGGAGGACGCCAGGGCTGCCCAGGATGTCGCGTTGCTCCGGCTCCCCAGAGGTTGGGGCTGCGAGAGCATCTGAAGCTCGGTTGGCGACTTCCGCCGTGAAGCCGACCACGAAAACGGTCTCAGTCCCTAGGAAATCCTCCTTCGGGCGACTGGCACGGGCGGGGATTTCGGGTTCAAAACGGCTGAGATTCGCCATGGCGGAAACAGGGGCTTAAAACGACTACGGACCCGGAGGATGAAGGGCTGGGCCGCACAATCCCGAGTGCACTGAAAGTGGGTGGCATTCGAACGCTTGCGCGGACTGGGTGCTGCAATCCATAACGGCTACAGACCTGGTCTGGCTAAAAAGAGCGCTGCGTAGAGCTCCTATCGAGTTTTAGCTCAGGAGAGGGGGGAGGTGTTCCCACTCGAAGTTTTCTTTGGAAGAACCTGGGATTTGGTGACCTCAGATTTCTCTTGGCGCTCCAGTTGTGGCTGTAGTCACCCGTGGCCTCTCCCTCTGGTCATCACGCAACCGCCACGGCTGCCCGGGCTCATGCCGGTACGCCACTTTTTTGCGTCAGAGCGAGTGCTTCGGCTTGGTGCCGCTTCAGGGTGGCGGGGGGCAGCGGCCCCTCCAGGTGCTCCCAGGGCAGCACACGCTCCGGGCTCCAGGTGGCATGAATGACGTCGTCCCAGCTGGGTAGGTCGGCGCCGGGCTGTTCGCGGATGGCCCGGTACGCCTGTTTCCAGCCCCCCAGGCTGTCGTGGCTGCCGCGGGCGGCGGCGATCACCGGGGCGAGGCGGCGGTCGCTGCGCGACAGCAGGGCCTGGATCACGCTCCAGCCGTAGCTCTCGGGCCGCAGCTCGATGCCCTTGGGCTTGAGGCGCTTGGCCAGCAGCTTGAGCCGTTTGTCGGCCTCGGGGCGCACGCCCTGCCACTGGAACGGCGTGTGGGCCTTGGGCACGAAGGTGCTCACCCCCAGGCTCAAACGCAGCCCCGGCGTCGCCTTTTTGAGATCCAGCAGCAGCGCGGCGGTGGCCTCCACATCGGCCTCCTCCTCCGTGGGCAGGCCCACCATCCCGTAGAGCTTCAGGCCCGTGAGGCCGCCCTCCTTGGCGTAGCGGGCGGCGGCGTAGATCTCCTCGGTGGCGAGTTTTTTGTTCACCACCTGGCGCATCCGCTCGCTGCCGCTTTCGATGGCGATCGTGAGCGACTTGCTGCCCCGCTTGGCCAGGATCCGCCCCAGCTCAGGGGTCACGGTGGCGGCCCGCACGGAGCTCACGCTGACGCGGGTGCCCTCAAAGCGATCCTGATCCAGCCAGGCCAGCAGGTCGGCGAACTGGGGGTGTTGGGTCACCGAAGCCCCCAGCAGCCCCAGGCGTTGGGTGGCGGTCAGCCCCTTTTCCACGGCGGGAATCAGGCCGTCATCCAGCGACGGGGTGCGGAAGGGCAGGGTGAGGTAGCTGGCCAGGCAGAAGCGGCACAGCTCCGGACAACTGCGCACCACTTCCACCATGTGGATCGAGGGCCAGGCCGCCTCGGGAGTGATCACCGTGGAGTGGCTGAGGGTGTTGCCGCGCCAGGTCTGCTTGGCCACGGTGGCCGGGATGCCGGCTTCGATGGGCTCCACGGCCAGCAGGTCGCCCTCGCTGGAGTAACGGGGGGCATAGAGGCTGGGCACGTACACCCCCGGCACCTGGGCCAGGTGGCGGAGCCGTTCCGCCCGCGGCGCCTCGCGGTGCGCCTGCAGGGCATCCACAAAGGCGGGCAGCAGCAGCTCGCCGTCGCCCAGCAGCACCACATCGAAGAAGGGGGCCAACGGTTCGGGGTTGGCCGTGAGCACAGGCCCGCCGCCGAACACGATCGGGTCGGTGTCGCCGCGCTCGCTGGCCCAGAGCGGGATGCGTTGCTGCTCCAGCAGATCCAGCAGCACGGGCCCATCGAGCTCCCAGCTCAGGGACAGGCCGAACAGATCGCAGTGGCGGTGCGGTGGATCCCCCTGATCGGTGAACAGGCGGCGCACGTCCACATCGGCCCGTTGGGCCAGCGTGGCCCACACCACCTGGTAGCCCAGGCTGGTGATCCCCACCGTGTAGGTGCTGGGGAAGGCCAGCACGGCCCGCAACGCTCCGGCTGCCGGCTGGGCGGGCTCAAACAGCAGGGTTTCCTGGTTCAGGTGAGACGCCGTACGGTGACCTCCAGCGTCTCACCACGTCAGCCCAGCCCTACTTGCCCGCCAGGGCGGAGAGGGGGCCCATCAGGCCGCCGATGGCGGCGCTGGCATCGGCGGCCGACGGGGTGCCCTTGGCGAAGGTGCTGGTGACGCCTTGAGCGGCGGTTTCGATTCCGGTCCACTTGTCGCCAGCCAGGGGCTTGATCACCGGCGCGGCCTTGTCCCAGATGGCCTGGAAGCCACCCATCGATGCCGTGGCACCGGCCAGGTCGCCGGCGGCCACCTTGCTCTGCCCTTGCTTGAGCAGATCCAGCACCGGCGTCACCGCTGGGCCGAGGGCCGTTTGGGCGGCACCGGTGGCGGCGTTGGTGGCGGCGTCCTTGACGCTTTGGGTGGCCTGGTCACAGCCGGTGAGCACCAAACCGCCAGCCAGGGCGACGGCCAACCCGCTGCTGATCAGAGAAAGGCGACGCATGGGAAACGCTTGCAAGGCAACGTCTGGACGCTAGGGAATCCAGCGGCAGCAACCGATTTCTTTGGTTTGTTGTTAGAGCCGATACCAAACTGCGCCAGGCTGTGCGGGCAGCGCAGTTAGGCGCTTGCCAGCACCTTGGCCTCCTCCTCAGCGCTCACCACCCGGCCGGCATCCTCAAAGCCGGCGATCTGGTCGAAGTTGAGGTAGCGGTAGAGCTCGGCGCCGTAGGGATCGATCTTCTCGGCGGCGATCGCCAGGTATTCGGTTTTGTTGGGGATGCGGCCCAGCTGGGCGCACACCGCCGCCAGCTCGGCGCTGCCCAGGTACACCTGGGCGCCGTTGCCGAGCCGGTTGTTGAAGTTGCGGGTGCTGGTGGAGAACACGGTGGTGTTGTCCTCCACCCGGGCCTGGTTGCCCATGCACAGGGAGCAGCCCGGCATCTCCATGCGGGAGCCGGCAGCTTCGAAGGTGGCGTAATAGCCCTCCTCCTTCAGCGTCTCCTCGTCCATGCGGGTGGGCGGGCACACCCACAGCCGTGCGGCGTTCTCGCCCTGGCCTTTGAGCACGTTGGCGGCGGCGCGGTAGTGGCCGATGTTGGTCATGCAGGAGCCGATGAACACCTCATCGACCGGCTTGCCCGCTTCCTCGGAGAGCAGCTTGACGTTGTCGGGGTCGTTGGGGCAGGCCAGGATCGGCTCGGTGATCGCATCGAGATCGATCTCGATCACGGCGGCGTACTCGGCATCGGCATCGGCCTCCAGCAGCACCGGGTTGGCCAGCCAGGCCTCCATCGCCTGGATGCGGCGGGCCAGGGTGCGCCCGTCGCCGTAGCCGCGGGCAATCATGTTTTTGAGCAGGGCCACGTTGCTGCGCAGGTATTCGCTCACCGTGTCCACCGAGAGCTTGATCGTGCTGCCGGCACAGGAGCGTTCGGCGGTGGCATCGGTGAGCTCAAAGGCCTGCTCCAGCTTGAGATCGGGCAGCCCCTCGATTTCCATGATCCGCCCGTTGAACACGTTCTGCTTGCCCTCCTTGGCCACCGTGAGCAGGCCCTGCTGGATCGCCACGTAGGGGATCGCGTTCACCACGTCGCGCAGGGTGACGCCCGGCTGCAGCTTGCCGGTGAACTTCACCAGCACCGATTCGGGCATGTCCAGCGGCATGGCGCCGATGGCGGCGGCGAAGGCCACCAGGCCCGAGCCTGCCGGGAAGGAGATGCCCAGGGGGAAGCGGGTGTGGCTGTCGCCGCCGGTGCCCACGGTGTCGGGCAGGAGCATGCGGTTGAGCCAGCTGTGGATGATGCCGTCGCCGGGGCGCAGGGCCACGCCCCCGCGGGACGCCATGAAATCGGGCAGTTCGGCGTGGGTTTTGAGGTCTACCGGCTTGGGATAGGCGGCGGTGTGGCAGAAGCTCTGCATCACCAGATCGGCGCTGAAGCCCAGGCAGGCCAGCTCCTTCATCTCATCGCGGGTCATGGGCCCGGTGGTGTCCTGGGAGCCCACGGTGGTCATCAGCGGCTCGCAGCTGGTGCCGGGGCGCACGCCTGCCAGGCCGCAGGCTTTGCCCACCATCTTCTGGGCCAGGGTGAAGCCCTTGCCGGTGTCGGCCGGGGCCACGGGCCGGATGAACAGCTCGCTGGCGGGCAGCCCCAGCTGGGCACGCACTTTGTCTGTTAACGAGCGGCCGATCAGCAGCGGGATGCGGCCGCCGGCGCGCACCTCATCGGTGATCGTGCTGGGCTTGAGCTCGAAGCGGGCCACGATCGTGCCGGCGCCTGCCTCACCGGCGGCGCGCTCGATGGTGCCGGCATAGGGGCGGATTGTGATCACGTCGCCCGAGTTCAGGGCGCTCACGTCGCACTCGATCGGCAGGGCGCCGGAATCCTCAGCGGTGTTGAAGAAGATCGGCGCGATCTTGCCCCCCAGCACCACGCCGCCGCTGCGCTTGTTGGGCACGTGGGGGATGTCGCTGCCGGTGTGCCAGAGCACGGAGTTGATCGCGGACTTGCGCGAGCTGCCCGTGCCCACCACATCGCCCACGTAGGCCACGGGGTGGCCCTTGGTTTTCAGCTGGGTGATCAGCTCGAGGCCGCCGGGCATCCGGGTTTCCAGCATCGCCATGGCGTGCAGGGGGATGTCCGGGCGGGTGGTGGCGTGGGTGGCGGGGGAGAGGTCGTCGGTGTTGGTTTCACCCTCCACCTTGAACACCGTCACGGTGATCTCGGCGGGCAGCTCGGGCTTGGCGGTGAACCATGCGGCGGCGGCCCAGCTGTCCACCACCCGTTGGGCGTAGGGGTTGCTGGCGGCCAGCTCCAGCACATCGTGGTAGGCGTCGTACACCAGCAGGGTGCGGCTCAGGCCCGTGGCGGCGGCCTCGGCGATGGCCGGATCGGCGTTGGAGAGCAGGGCGATCAGGGCGCCCACGTTGTAGCCGCCGATCATCGTGGCGAGCAGCTGCACGGCCTCCACCGCACTCACCAGCGGGCTGCTGGTGCTGCCCTGGGCCACACCGGCCAGCCAGCCAGCCTTCACGTAGGCCGCCTCATCCACGCCGGGGGGGATGCGCTCACTCAGCAGGTGCAGCAGGAACGTCTCTTCCCCGGCGGGCGGGGCTTGCAGCAGTTCGGTGAGGGCCTGGGTCTGCTCGGCTGAGAGCGGCAGGGCGGGCACTCCCAGGGCTTCGCGCTCGGCCGCGGCGGCGCGGTAGCTGGAGAGGAAGCTGGCTGCAGACATGCCCGATCGCATCAATCTGCTTCCCATTCTTGGGGGCCACCGGTCCAGGGTTTGGTCGCCATCGCTGCTGACTAGGGTGGAACCCTTCCGCGCAGCGCCGTCCTGACGGCCTCAGGCCCATGCCCACCACCACCTCCGACTTGCATGTGGTGGAAACCCGGCCCCTGGTGTCGCCGGCCCTGTTGCATCGCGAACTGCCCATCACCGAGCGCTCGGCGCTGACGGTGCAGCAGGCCCGGGAGCGGATTCAGGCGATCCTGCACGGCCGCGATTCCCGCCTGCTGGTGATCGTGGGCCCTTGCTCGGTGCACGACGTGGCGGCCGCGAAGGAGTACGCCACCGCGATCGCCGCGGCCCAGGAGCGCTACCGGGATGCGCTCGAGATCGTGATGCGGGTGTACTTCGAGAAGCCCCGCACCACCGTGGGCTGGAAGGGTCTGATCAACGATCCCCACCTCGACGGCAGCTACGACATCAACAGCGGTCTGCGGGTTGCCCGTGGCCTGCTGCTCCACCTGGCCGAGATGGGCCTGCCCGCGGCCACGGAGTTGCTCGATCCGGTGGTGCCCCAGTACATCGCCGACCTGATCAGCTGGACCGCCATCGGCGCCCGCACCACCGAGAGCCAGACCCACCGGGAGATGGCCTCCGGCCTCTCGATGCCGATCGGCTTCAAGAACGGCACCGATGGCAGTGCCATCACCGCCATCAATGCGATGGAGGCCGCGGCCCGGCCCCACCATTTCCTCGGCATCAACGGCGAGGGCCATGCGGCCATCGTCACCACCACCGGCAACCCCGATGGGCACCTGGTGTTGCGGGGGGGTAAGCGCGGCACCAACTACCACCCCGAGGCGGTGGAGGAGGCCGCGGCCGAGCTGGCCAAGGCGGGCCTGCCCCCACGCCTGATGGTGGATTGCAGCCACGGCAACTCCAACAAGGACTACCGCCGTCAGGGCGAGGTGGCCGCCCAGGTGGCCGAGCAGCTGCGCGCCGGCTCCACCCACGTGATGGGCGTGATGCTGGAGAGCCATCTGGTGGCCGGCAGCCAGAAGATCCCCAACGATCTGGCCCAGCTGGATGTGGGGGCCCTCACCTACGGCCAGAGCATCACCGATGCCTGCATCGATCTGAGCACCACCACCGCGGTGCTCGACAGCCTCGCCGAAGCGGTGCGGGACTCCCAGGCTGCCCGCTCCCTGGTGACGGCCTGAGCTGGGGGGATCAGCTGAGCTGCTGCCAGAGCCACCCGGTGGCCAGCGGCACGGTGAAGTTGTCGAGGCCCATCACGGCCACCTGCTCCAGGGCCACGGCCACCGTGGCGATCGCCAGCAGGGCGGCCGGCCCCGGATGGGGCAGACCAGCGGCCACGGCCAGCTGACGCACCAGCAGCAGCATCGCCAGGCTGCCCAGGGCCATCGCTCCGGTGCCCACGATCGATTTGCGTTGCCCCCAGATCCGCCAGCTCGGTGAGGCCAGCAGGGGGCCCAGCAGCCCGGCCAGGCCATCGCCCACCGCCATCACCAGCACGCCGGCGGCCACCGCGGTCGGGTGCCCCGGCCAGAACAGCAGCAGCAGCAGGGTGATCGAGGCGCCGTAGGCGATCGTGCCGTAGCTGGCGCGGCCCACATCTTCGATCGCCGGCAGCAGGCGGAAGCGGTGGTTGAAGGCGGCTATCAGGGTGATGGCTCCAGCGGCGGGCACGGCGATCAGCCGGTCGATGCCGCAGGCCCAGGCGATCGGCACCACCGCTCCGGTGCCGATGTGCACGAGCTTGCGGCTCCATTCCCGCTGCCCATTCCAGCGCCGCCGCACCTCTCGGGCGGCGATCGCCAGCATGGTGAGCCAGCCGGCCACCGCCGCAACGCCCACGAGCTGTTGCGGCCAGCCGCCGGCCATGGGCTCAGGCGGCCTGCTGGTAGTTGCTCATCAACCGCAGCTTCATGATCGCCTTGGCTTCCAGCTGCCGCACCCGCTCGCGGGACACGTTGATCAGCCGGCCGATCTCGGCGAGGGTGAGGGGTTCTGAGCCCTCCAGCCCGAAGCGCAGTTTGAGGATTTTCTGCTCCCGGTCATTCAACTGCGACAGCCAGGTGCCCAGGTGCTCCTTCTGGATGTGCCGGTCCATCGAGTCCATGTGCTCGTTGCTGGCCGGGTCGGCGATCAGCTCGCCGAGGGTGCTGCGGTCTTCCTCGCCGCGGGCATGGGCATCGAGGGAGGCGCAGGGGGCGCTCTGGGACATCAGCTCCTCGAGGTCCTGGGGGGCCATGTCCATGGCATGGGACAGCTCCAGGCGATTGGGCTGGCGACCCAGACGGTGCGACAGCTCCCGGCTGATGCGCCGCATCTTGGAGAGCTTTTCGCTGATGTGAATCGGCAGGCGGATGGTGCGGGCGCTGTTGTCGATGGCCCGGGTCATCCCCTGGCGAATCCACCAGTAGGCGTAGGTCGAAAACTTGTAGCCCATGGCGGGGTCGAATTTGTCGACGGCGCGCTCCAGGCCGATGGCCCCTTCCTGCACCAAGTCGAGAAGTTCCAGGCCCTGGTTCTGGTACTTCTTGGCCACGCTCACCACCAGGCGCAGGTTGGCCGCCATCATTCGGTCGCGGGCCCGTTGGGCCATGCGGAGCTGGCGCTTGTGCTTGGGGGTGAGCTCCTCGGCAGGAAGCTGGAGGAGGCGTTTGCCGGCCTGCACGTGGTGCGCCAGTTCGATTTCCTCGGCGGCCGTGAGCAGGGGCACCCGTCCGATCGTGCTCAGATACCAGCCGATGGAATCGGCGCTGAGACGTCCACCGGCCCGAGGCCCAGTGGGCTTCGCTTTGGTTGCTGACGCTGAACTGGTCGCCATCAACGATGGCGAAGGCTTTGAAACGTTGCTGTCAACAACGTTCAAAGCGGATTGCAAAGGCGTCCCCACACCCAAGCCTCCGTATTGGATTTGGCCGGAATGTAGCACTGCTGAGCACCGTGCAACTGATTGATTTGGAAGACTTCCTGTATGGATTGCTGCCGATCAATGCGATGTCGTGTGCTGGAAAGCCTCAGCTGGTAGGCACCAGACCACCCCGCCAGCGACGCATCATTTCCCGCTGGACGAGCTGGGCCTCTCCTTCCTGCTGGTGCTGGCTGAAGTGTCCCTCGCTATCCATGTGCCACGCACTGGTGTCCTGTAGGTAGAGATCGAGGATCTGTTCGAGTTGCTGGCGGAGCCGTGGATCCTCGATCGGCGCTACTGCTTCAACGCGCCGATCCAGGTTGCGTGGCATCCAGTCGGCACTGCCCATGAACAGTTCGGCCTCGCCGCCATTGCCGAACCAGAAGATCCGCGAGTGCTCAAGAAAGCGGCCGATCACACTCACGACCGCAATGTTGTCGCTGATGCCGGCCAGGCCGGGCCTGAGGCTGCACATGCCCCGCACCACCAACTCGATTTGCACACCGGCCTGGGAGGCTTCGTAGAGCAGGGCGATGATCGCCGGATCCACCAGGGCATTCATCTTGGCCCGGATGTGGCCGCCGCGGCCGGCCTGGGCATGGTCGATCTCGCGGCGGATCAGGTCCTGCATGCGGTTGCGCAGGGTGACCGGGGCCACCAGGAGCCGGCGGAAGCTCTGCTGCTTGGAGAAGCCGGTGAGGTAGTTGAACAGTTCCACCAGATCGGCGCCGAATTCCGGACGGGCGGTGAGCAAGCCGATGTCGGTGTAGAGGCTGGATGTTTTGGAGTTGTAGTTGCCGGTGCCGATGTGCACATAGCTGTTGAGGCGTTCCTTTTCCTTGCGCACCACCAGCAGGATCTTGGTGTGGGTCTTCAGCCCCAGCACGCCGTACACCACGTGCACGCCGGAGGCCTCCAGTTGTTTGGCCCACTGGATGTTGTTGTCTTCATCGAAGCGCGCCTTGAGCTCCACCAGGGCCATCACCTGCTTGCCGTTTTCGGCTGCCCGGATCAGGGCCGCCACCACCGGTGAGTCCTTCGAAGTGCGGTAGAGGGTCATCTTGATGGCCAGCACCGAGGGGTCGTCGGCGGCCTGGTTGAGGAACTCCTCCACGGAGGTGGAGAACAGGTCGAAGGGGTGATGCACCAGCACGTCACCGCGGCGGATCACCGAGAAGATGCTCTCGAACTCCTCCGCCTTGATCGAGCCGTCTTCCAGCTGGCCCTTCTGGGTGCGGGCCAGGGCGGGTGCGGTGCGGCCCTTGTGGGGCTTGTCCTTGAGTTGGGCCAAGGGAATGGCCAGGAGGCTCATCAGGTCGTCGAGGCCGAGGGGGCCATTGACCCGGTAGACGTCCTCCGCCTCCACGGCGGTGCCCTCCATCAGCAGCTGCACCACCGCCTCCGGCATCTCATCGGCCACCTCCAGCCGCACCACCTCGCCGCCACGGCGGCGTTTGCGCAGGCCCTCCTCGAGGGCCTCCATCAGGTCGTCGGCCTCCAGGTCGCGCAGTTCCAGGTCGGCGTCCCGGGTGACGCGGAAGAAGTAGTGCCCTTCCACGTGCATGCCGGGGAACAGCAGGCCCAGGTTGAAGGCCACCACCTGCTCGAGGGGCACGGCGGTGTACACGGGCTCGGGCTGCTTGCCACTCAGGTGGGTGGGGATTTTGACGAAGCGGGGCAGGTTTTTCTGGGGCACCTTCACCCGGGCAAATTCCTGCTGGCCGGTGTCGGGGTCGCGCACCAGGGCGGCCACGTTGAGGCTCAGGTTGCTGATGAAGGGGAAGGGGTGGGACGGGTCCACCGCCAGGGGGGTGAGCACCGGAAAGATGGCGTTCTGGAAGTAGGCCTCCAACCACTCCCGCTGGGAGCTGTTGAGGTTGGCGTAGTCGATCAGGTGGATGCCGTAGTCGGAGAGATGGCTCTTGAGGGAATGGCGGTAGTGCTGCTGCTGCATCTCCAGCAGCGGCCGCAGCTTGGTGCGGATGGCCTGGAGCTGTTGCTGGGCGGTGAGACCGTCGTCGCTGAGGGTGCTGACGCCCGCTTCGATCTGGGACTTCAGCGAGGCCACCCGCACCATGAAGAATTCATCGAGGTTGTTGCTGAAGATGGCGCTGAATTTCGCCTGTTCCAGCAGCGGGGTGTGTTCGTCCAGGGCCTGGGCCAGCACCCGGTAGTTGAACTCCAGCCAGCTCAACTCGCGATTGATGTAGAGCTCAGGAGCGAGGGGCGCGTCAGCCTGGGATTCCGCCATACCACGCCTGACCTTTCGTTATTGGCAAGGTAGCAATTTCAACTGTCGGACCCGTGTATCCCTGCTGTCATCGCCTCCGCTGTGGGCGTGGGCAGGCCACCGGCCACCAGCAGGGCTACGCCCACCAGCAGGGTGATGCCCAGCCAGAAGGGGCTTTGGCGACCGGTGGTTTCGTAGGCCAGGCCCGCCAGGGGTGGCCCCAGAAAACTGCCCAGGCTCTGCAGCCCCTGCAGGCTGCCCAGGGCCGCACCCTGGCCCTCGCTGTCGAGCCGGCGTGACACCAGGCTGCGCAGGCAGGGGGTGACCAGGCCCGTGCCCAGGGCCAGGATCGCCACGGCGCTGAACACCACCGGCTGGGCATTGGCCCGGGTGGCCATGGGGATCAGCAGGCAGCCGGCGATCACGAAGCCGAGGCCCGCCAGGGTGAGGCGCCATTCGCCGAACCGCTTCACCAGCGGACCGATCAGGCCGCCCTGCACCACGGTGGCCACCACGCCCACCACCAGGAAGGCCGCGGCGGCCAGGCCGGGCCCCCAGTTGAAGGCCTGCTTGAAATAGAGCACCAGCACGGCGGTGAAGCCGTTGAAGGCGAGGAAGAACAGGAAGAAGGCCACGCACAGGCGCCGCACCTGGGGGTTGGTGAACACCCGCTGCAGGGCGCTGAACGGGTTGAGATCCCGCTTGCGGGGCATGGCGCGGCGGGCGCTCACCGGGTGGGTTTCCGGCAGCACGGTGAGCACCAGCACCAGGTTGAGCACGGCGATGGCCACCGCCACCAGCAGCGGCAGGGTGACGTTCAGGCGGCCGAGCAGGCCACCGAGCGCGGGGCCGAGGATGAAGCCCAGGCCGAAGGCCACACCGATCAGACCAAAGGCCTTGGCCCGCTTCTCCGGCGGGGAGATGTCGGCCAGCACGGCGCTGGCGGTGGCGGCGGTGCCGCCGCTCACCCCGTCGATCAGCCGGGCTCCGAAGAGCAGGGCCAGGGGTAGCCCGGCCGCCTGGGCAGCGGGCCAGAGGGTGGCCCAGGGCAGGCTGATGGTGAGGGCAAACAGGGCCAGGCCCAGCACCGAACCCGCCACGCAGATGCTGATCACCGGCTTGCGGCCGAAGCGGTCGCTGAGGGCACCGATCAGGGGAGTGAAGGCGAACTGGGCGATGGCGTAGCTGCCTGCCAGCAGGCCCAGCACCCGGCCGTCGTTGGTGAACCCCGCCAGCAGAAAGGGCAGCAGCGGAAACACGATGCTCTCGCCCAGCCGGTCGTTGAGCAGGGTGAGGAAGGCGCAGAAGAAGGTGGAGGGGCGACTCCAGCGCATGGGGCAAGCCTCAGGGCACTGCCTACAGTTGAACCCATCAGCTGCTCCGATGTGTCAGCCCAGCCGCAGGACCTGCCGCCGGAACTGCAGAGCAGCCGGATCGTGGTGATCTCAGATTTCAACTGTCCCTACTGCTTCACCCTCAACGAGTGGCTGAATCAGCTGGGGGTGGCGGAGCGGGTGTACTGGGTGGGGGTGGAGCACAAATCCCACCTGCCGTTTGAGTTTTCCGCCACCAACCAGCCGGACGATCACACCACCCTGCTCAAGGAGGTGGCCGACGTGCAGCGCCGCGCTCCAGAGGTGGAGGTTCAGCTGCCGCCGGTGTGGGTGAATTCCCGCCAGGCGCTGCTGCTGCAGGCCGCCGTGGAAGCCGATGAACCCGCCCTGGCGGCGCCCCTGCGCACGGCGATCTTTCGCTCCTTCTGGCGCGATCAACGCAACATCGCCAACGCCCAAGAGCTTCACCACTGCCAGCAGGTGGCCGGGGTTGGGCCCGATCCGGAGCGCTTTCTCGACCCCGAGGCCCTCGATCGGCTCAGCACCTGGTGGCGTCAGGAGCTCGACCGCATTCCCTGCATGCTCGCCCCCACCGGCGCGCGCCACCTGGGGCTGCAGGACCGGGCGGCCGTTGAGGCCTTTGTGCTGGGGGCCCTGCACGATCCCCCCGCCGGTCCGGCCTGCCGATGAGCGCCCCCTCTGCCGAGGATCGGCAGCGCCTGGAGCGGGAGATCCGGCGGCTGCGCCATGAACTCCAGGAGGCGGTGCATGCCTTGCCCCATCTGCGCCAGATGGTGCAGTTCAGCGGCGACCTGCTGATTCTGGCCGGGGCTGGTGGGCGGATCCTGGAGGCCAATGGCCGTCTGGCCGAGGCCCTAGGGGTGCCCCAGCACGCGCTCTACGGCCAGCCGCTGCAGCAGTGGATGCCCAACCCTGGCCAGGTTCGCCTGCTGGAGGAGCGGCTGGCGGCCACGGCCGACCCTGTGCCGCTGCGGATGGAGCTGGACCTGCAGCCCTTGCAGGGGGAGCCGTTGGCCCTGGAGCTCGAAGCCCACCCGCTGCTCCAGCAGGGCGAAGCCCGCTGGACCCTGGCGCTGCGCGACATCGGCATGCGCCGGCAGCTGGAAAGCAGCGAAACGGCCCGTCAGGTGCAGGCCAGCCTGCTCGCCTCGCTGGGCAGCAGTGAGGCCCGCTATCGGGCGTTGGTGTCCCAGCTGGCGGATGGTCTCGGCCAGATCGATTCGGGCACCCGGCTGCTGTTCGCCAATCCCGCTCTGCATCGCATCCTGGCGGTGGCGGAAGGGGAGCTGCAGGGCCGTCGGCTGCTGGAGTTCCTCACGCCCCAGGCGCGGGGGGCCTTCGAGCAGATCTGGGGAGCCGTGCTGGCCGGCCAGGAGCGTCGGATCACCCTGCCGCTGCTGGCGGCCGACGGCAGGGCGCATCAGGTGGAGATGACCCTGCAGCCTCCCTCCCCGGGGGAAACGGAGCCAGGCTCCACCTCGGCCGTGGGCCTTTGGGTCCGCGATGTCACCGACCTGACCCGCGCCCTCGACGAGCTGACTGCCCTCGCCTTTCACGACCCTTTGACGGGTCTGGTCAACCTGGAAGGCTGCCGTCGGGAGTTGGAGCGCCGTTTGGCCCAGGCCGGGGTCCGTTCGTGGCTGGTGCTCTGGCTCGACCTCGATGGCTTCCGCCGGGTTAACCACAGCTTCGGGCGGGAGGTGGGCGACGCCTTGCTGCAGGCCGTGGCCCACGCCTTGCGGGCCTGGGCAGGGCCCTCCGATCTGCTGGCACGACTCGGTGGGGATGAGTTTGCGGTGGTGCGGGAGCTTCCAGGCCCTGCCGATGATCCGGTGGCCCTGGGCCGCCAGGCCGAAGCGGTGCTGGGGGAGCTGCGGGGTGCCCTCAGCCAGCTGCCGGTTGGGGAGGAGATGGCTCCGATGGCCCTGGGCTTCAGTGCCGGCTACAGCCTGGCGCCGCTCCATGGCGAGCAGGTTGAAGCGCTGTTGCAGGGGGCGGCCACGGCCCTCAGCCGCGCCCGTGAGGTGGCCCCCGGCACCGCCCTTCCCTACGAGCTCAAATACACCACGCGCCTGCGCCGGGAGATGGCGCTGGAGTCGCGCTTGCATCGGGCCGTGGGCGATGGGGCGTTGCGGTTGGTGTATCAGCCCCAAGTCGACGGCAGTGGGGGTTTTCTGGGTGCGGAGGCGTTGCTGCGCTGGGACGACCCGATCCTTGGAGCCGTACCTCCAGCGCGGTTTGTGGCCCTGGCTGAGCGCACCAACCTGATCCATCCCCTGGGTCAGTGGGTGCTGGAGGAAGCCTGCCGGCAGCTGCGTGCCTGGCTGGATGCGGGCCTCCAGATCCCCCGGCTGGCGGTGAATCTCTCGCCGCGCCAGTTTGAGCTCACCCTGCCGCTCCTGGTTGATCAGGTGGCTGCCCTGTTGGCGCGCCATCGCCTGCCAGCGGGGTTGCTGGAGTTGGAGATCACCGAAACCTGCATCCTGCCGGCGGCGGGCGTGACCGCCCAGGTGCAGGACCTGGCGGCCCTGGGCGTGCGGCTCGCCCTCGATGACTTCGGCACCGGGTATTCCTCCCTGTCGGTGCTGAATCGCCTGCCTCTGCACAAGTTGAAGATCGATCGCAGCTTCATCCAGCACCTGGAAACCAGTGACTCCGCCCGCACGATTGTGCGGACCGCCCTCGCCATGGGTCGGGGCCTGGGCCTGGAGACCCTGGCGGAGGGCTTGGAAACGGCCGGCCAGCTGGCGGTGCTGGAGGCGTTGGGCTGCGATGCCTACCAGGGGTACTGGTTCAGCCATCCTCTCGAGGTGGAGGCCTTTGCGGCGCTGCTAGGTGCTCAGCTCGCCGGCAGCACGGAGAAGTGATGCACCACCGGTCCCTTGCGTTGTTCCGGCCGACCGTCCATGCCCCCTGGAAGATCGATCTGGGGCATCAGGGTGGCTGCAGCCCAGCTGTCGTATTGCGCTTGTCCCTCCCACAGGGACACGATCATGAGACCGCCTTCCACCTCAGCGACCGTGCGCAGCAGCTGGGCCTGAGGTTGCTCCTTGCCCTCCAGCTGGGCCAGTTCCACCTGGAATTGCTCCAGCGTCGCCCCGGGCCAAAAATTCGCCACCATGTGCATGGCCAGGTCTCCAGCGGTTGTTCTGCCCGATGAATCTGGCAGGGGCGCTTGGGTTCTGCCCAGACGGGTGCTTGTACTCACCCTGCTCACGAAACGGCGCTCTTAGCGTGGGGGAAGCCTGTTGAGGAGATGAGATGACGACCTGCAACGTACCTTCCACCGCCGTTCCCGCCGCCACCGCGGTTACCGCTGCCACGGAGGCCCTGCATCAGCTCAAGGAGCTTGCCCAGCGTGATCCGCTCTTTGCGGCTGCCCTGATGGCCACGGGTTCCACCGAAGAGGCCGTTCTCGTGGCCCAGAGACACGGGATCACGCTGAGCCCGGAGGCCCTCTGGCGCCATCGGGGCACCCTGATGACCGGCGGATTGCCCACTTGGCGGGGGTGATCGCGTCGGCCACGCGGGGTGGTGGTGTTAAGAACACCAGTGGGAAGGATCCACCGGTTGCCGACCCCACACACCTCGCGAGCCGATCGCCCTGGCCCCTGTGGAGCCCCAACCGATGCCGGAGCTGCGGAGCCATCCTGCGCTGGGTGCCAAACCCTGGCTGGCCCAGCGCCTCAGCCGTCGCCTCGCGGCGACCCCCGCCCAGCCCCTGTTGCTGGTGGTGCATGGCCGTAGCGGGGGTGAACTGCCCGATGCGTTGCAGGCCCTGGCCGCGGAGCTGGAGCAGCGGCGTGGGGCACCCGTGCGCTTCCAACTCCTCACCGCGGCCGCGCCACCCCCTGCCGACCAGCTGCTGCGCCCCGGCCAGGGCCTCACCCTGGTGCCCCTGCTGCTGCTGCCCGGGGGGCATGTGCGCCATGACCTGCCGGCGATCGTGCGCCACTGGCAGCGCCACACGCGGGTGCGGCGCTTCTCCTTTTTGGGGGCCTGGCCTGTCTGGCAGCGGGCTCTGGCCGCGGAGCTGGCGCTGCTGCCCCAGCCCCTGCTGCTGCACCATCCCCTCGAGGGTGAGGTGGCTCCGCGCTATTGCCGGGCCCTGGAGCGCCGCATTGGTGCCCGTTGCCTGGCCACTCCATACAGTGCAGAACATCTTGCGGAGCTGCAGCTGACCCTCACGGCGCCGGCCCTGCCCCTCGCCCTGGCGGCCAACCGACTCACCGACAGCCTGGCCGCCCGGGTGGGTCCACCGCTGCTGGAGCGACCGCGTTTTCAGCTGCTGCTGCTGACGGAACTGGAGGCCCTGCCATGAGCGACAGCGCCGCCCTCGGCACCGTGTATCTGGTGGGCGCCGGCCCGGGTGATCCCGAGCTGCTCACCCTCAAGGCCCATCGGCTGCTGCGCCAGTGCGATGCCCTCGTGTACGACTCCCTGGTGCCGAAGGCGCTGCTGGATCTGGTGCCGGCCGGCTGTGAGTGCCATTTCGTGGGCAAGCGACGTGGCCACCACTCGGTGCCCCAGCCCAGCACCAATGCGGTGCTGGTGGAGCTGGCCAGCCGCCACCGGCTGATCGTGCGGCTCAAGGGCGGCGATCCCTTTCTGTTTGGCCGCGGCGGGGAAGAGGCGGCCCATCTTGCGGCCCGGGGCGTGCCGGTGCAGGTGGTGCCCGGGGTCACCGCCGGCATTGCCGCGCCCGCCTATGCGGGCATTCCGGTGACCCACCGCCGCGCCGGCTCCAGCGTCACCTTCGTGACGGGTCACGAGGAGATCGACAAGGGCCGGCCCGGGGTGGACTGGCGCGGCCTGGCCCAGACCAGTGATGGCCTGGTGATCTACATGGGCCTGCACAACCTGCGCCGCATTGCCGAGGAGCTGATGGCGGGGGGGCTGGCCCCCGACACGCCCGCGGCCGTGATCCAGCAGGGCACGGTGCGGGGCCAGCGGCAGCTGATCAGCGTGCTGGCCGAGCTGGCCGATCGGGCGGAGGAGCAGGGCTTTGCTTCGCCCTCGATCGTGGTGCTGGGTGAGGTGGTGGCCCAGCGGGTGCCCAGTTGTGCCCCCGAACCCGCGGATGCGGAGATGCCGATTCCCTTCTGAAGCCAGCGGCTCGCCCCAATCGGTGCGGCCAAACCACCTGGGGAACTGGTCTGCGGAAACCGGGATTGGGTAGTGGATGCAACGTCTCTCTCCGGGGGCGCTGCGGTCTAGTGGGCCATTGCTTCCGCCCCCGTCCGTGCCCCTTCCCATGGCCGCCCCTCCCCTGCAGCAGGCGCCGATGTTTGAGCTGATTCCCTACGAGAAGTTTCGCGATACCCCGGCTGTTCGCTTCTTTGACATCACCGTTGCCAGCTCCAACGCCCGCGACCTGGTGATCCACGCCGGCCCAGCGGTGAGTCCCCCCGATGAGGAGAGCACCGGCGCCTGGCAGTTCTATCTGCACCCCCACCAGGAGGACAACCTGCTGGCCCTGCACGGCGGCCGCACCTTCTACCTGGTGAACTTCGGCTGGAATTACCCGTATCACATTGTTCGGCTGGATACGGGCGGCGACATCCTGCGCATTCCCCCCGGCACCTTCCACCGCTCGGTGTCCGATCCCGATGGTTCGGTGGTGCTCAACCAGGCCGTGCGGGAGGACGGGGCCAGCGTGGTGCGCGAATTCCGCGTCTACAACAGCCGCCTGATCCCGCGCCTGTTTGCCACCACCTTCAAGACGGCGCCGCTGCCCAAGCTGCACGGGGTGAGCTGGTAGGTCGGCCGAGCCCTAGAGCCGCAGGTCCAGGCAGCAGGCCCCCGGGCTCGCTCCCCGCAGGGAGTCTCCCGCAGCCAGGGCTGGCCCCGGCGGGAGCTCGAGGAAGCCTTCTGCTTCCGTGTTGAGCAGCCAGCTCCGCCCCCCGGCAGCTTCGCCGTGGGGCACCAGATCCAGCTGCAGGGGCACGTGGGCGGGCAGGCACGGATGGAGGCAGGGGAACAGGGCGTCCTGCCGGTAGCGCACCGCCACCGGTTGTTCGGACCCGTGATCACCGGGCAGGGGCCGCCCCTGCAGCCGCAGGGTGTAGCGCTGGTGCAGAGCGGGATTGGCCACCACTTCGAAGCGCCGCAGGGAGCTGTCCACAAAGCGGCTGGTGGTGCCCCCTTCCTCCGGGGTGTCGCAGAGCAGGGGCCAGGGTTCCAGGGCCTGGCGGATCACCAGGCTGGCCCCGTCCTGGTGCCAGTCGAGCAGGGCCGGAAAGCGCCAGGTCCAGATGGCCCGAAAGGGTTCCGCCTCCAGGGGCAGTCCATCGCTGGCCAGGTCGGCCAGCACCCGCTCCAGGTCGGCCCAGAGCTGGCTGGGCAGAAGGGCCCGGTCGTGGAGGCTGGCTCCCCAGTCGTGCAGCTGCCGGGGCCGGTGGTCTGGGTTCAGCAGATGGGCGGCCAGGGCGCGCCACAACAGGGCCACCGCCGCGGTCCAGTGGTGGTGGGGCAGGGATTCCAGGGCGCGGAACTCCAGCAGCCCCTGGCAGCCGGCGGTCCAGGCCGGGTTCCAGAACTTGTCGAGGCTGATCTCGCTGCGGTGGCTGTTGCCGCTGCGGTCGGCATGCAGGTGGCGCAGGGTTTCGCTGATCGCCACCCGCTGATCGCCGGCCGCGAGCTGCTCGAGGGCCCGGTGGGCCAGCTCCAGATCCAGCAGGCTGGCGGACCCCTCATCGGGGCGAGGGGCCTGAGAGGCCGGCCCGACGCTGCGGCCGCTGAACAGGTAGGCCAGGCTCGGGTGGTGCTGCCAGTAGCGCAGGATCCCCACCAGCCAGGCGGGTCGGCTGAAGAAGGGATTGCGCTCCAGATCGGGACCACCCCAGAGCAGATGGTTGCCGCCGCCGGTGCCCTCGGCCCGCTCGCCCTGTTGTTTCCAGGAGCGCAGGCCCACGGCCGCGCCGGCCTGCTCCAGCACGGCGATCCAGTCGGCGTACTCCTGCCAGCTGTGGCACACCGGCAGGTTCACCTCCAGCACCCCGGGATCGGCGGTGAGCCCCAGCACCTGCCAGTGGCCGGTCGTGTCCAGCGGCAACACGCCACTGAGCTCCGGCAGCGCCCAGCCGGTGCTGTGGAGGGCGAGGCGGCCCAGCAGCAGCTCCAGGGGCCGGCGGGGCAGGGGTGGCAGAAACACCCCCCAGCCGCTGGGGCTGCACTCCAGGGTGAGCACTTGGCGCAGGGCGCCTGCGGGGAAGTGCTGCAGCGGCAGCCGCAACCCTGCCGGCCCTGGGGCCGGCAGCAGCTGGCGCAAGGGGTCGTCCAAGTCCCAGGTGAGGGTTTGCCAGTGGCCCTCTCCGGTGGTGCTGCCCTCCTCCTCCTGCCAGGAAAGGGGCACGGCCCACACCCGGTGCTCGGCTTGCAGGGGATCCTGCAGGGGCAGGGGCTGGAGCGGGCAGTTCAGGTCAGCGCCGAGGGCTTCGAGCAGCTGCTTGGCTTCGGCGCTCGTGGGAGGTGGCGCGGTTGAGGGGTCGCTCGCTCCTGGAGCCAGCTGGGGCCAGTGCACCAGTGGCTGGCCCTGGCTGCCGGTGATCAGCCGCAGCACCCAGCGGGGATTCACCTCGCCGTCGTAGCGCTTGCCGGGGCAGTGGAGCAGGGTGCTGCCGGGCCAGGCCCGCTGCTGCAGTTGCCGGGCCAGGGCGTGGGCGTAGGCCAGCTTGGTGGGGCCATCGGCGCTCACCGTCCACTCGGCACCTTCTGGCTGCAGCGGCACCAGGGTGGGTTCGCCCCCCATCGTGAGCGCGATGCTTGCCTCTTGGAGGCGCTGCTCCACAGCTGCGGCAGTGGTGGTGGCTGCGGCGGTGGCGGAAATCGGCATGACACCGTTGGGGCCTCTGGGTGCTGTCATCGCGCAGTTCATGGCGGAGCGCAGCACCAATGGCTACCGACAGAAGGGCTACCGACCGCCAGAGGGGCCTAACGGGCTTGGGCCAGGTAGTCGCAGGTGGCCTGCACCGACATCGGCCGGCTGAACAGGAAGCCCTGGCCCTGGCTGTAGCCGTTCTCCAGCAACCAGGTGCGCTGGTTTTCCGTTTCCACGCCCTCCGCGGTGGTGTCCAGGCCCAGATCCGCACACAGAGACTGAATGGTTTTCAGCATCTGGTTGCTGGGGCTGAGTGGGTCGTTGATGCGGTGCACGAAGCTGGAATCCACCTTCACGGTGCGCACCGGGTAGTGGTGCAGTCGGCTCAGGGAGGAGTAGCCGGTGCCGAAATCGTCGATGGCGATCGACACGCCCTGGCGGCGCAGGGTGTTGAGGAAGGCCCCCAGTTCCGACCCGTTGTCTTGGAGGTAGTCCTCCACCAGCTCCACCTGTAGGTGCCACCCAGGGGGCAAGGGTGTGGTGCGGATCAGCTGCAGCAGGCGATTGCGCAGGGCCTCGTTTTCCAGCAGCAGGGCTGAGAGGTTCACGGAGAGCTGGAGGGGCCGTGCCGGGGCGGCGGCGGCCAGCTGCTGGCTGGCCTGGAGTGCCTTGAGAATGATTTGCAGATCGAGCTCCCCACTGAGGCCGGCCAGGTGGGAGATGGGCAGAAAGGCATCGGGCAGCAGGACCTCGCTGGACTCGGTGCGCCAACGCATCAAGCACTCCAGGCCCACCAGATCCCCCGTGGCCAGATCAACGATCGGTTGCAGGTACGGGATGATCTCGTTGCGGCGGATGGTGCGGCGCAGGTCGGTTTCGATCTGGTAATGCTGCTGGACGGCCAGGCGAGAGGACAGATCGATGAACTTGAACGTGCTGCTCGTGGAGCGATCGGTGATGGCAATGCGTTGGGCAATGCTGGCGTCAGAGAGTAGGGAATCAGGGTCTTTGTAGTTGTTTTTGAAGACCACAATCCCCGCGCCTATATTAAGCTCTAGATCGCGATTATTCAGTCTCAGTGGCTTTTCAAGGCTGGCCACACAGTTTTCAATGATGGCCGTGATGCTGGCTTCTTCGGAGAGGTGGGGCAGCACGATGATCACCTCGTTTTCGGAGAAGCGAGTGAGAGTTGCCTGGGGAGGTAGGCAGCTGCGCAGCCGCTCCAGACCCGTTTGCACCAGGCTCTCGGCCGCGGCGGCCCCCAGGGTGGCGCTGATGCGGGAATACTCCTTGAACTTGCAGCGGGCCAGGGCAAAGCAAGGGGGCTGATCCAGTTCAAACATCAGCGTCAGCATCTGCATCAGCTGGTCCCGATCCATCACCAGGTTGATGTCGCTCAGCAGCTGAATCTCGGGGCTGGCGGACCCGGTTTCGCTGTTTTGGTTCAGGAGGGCTTGTTCTGCTGATTGCAGCAGATGGGCTTCACGCCTCAGTTCCATCTGGCTCACCACCTGGCGGGCCAGCCGTTCCATCGAGGTGATCTGCTGGGGGGTGAGGCTTCTGGGCTCAACGTCGATGGCGCAGAGGCTGCCCAGCACCATGCCGTTGGCGGCGATCAGGGGGAAGCCGGCATAGAAGCGAATCCGCGGCGGCTCTTTGACGAGGGGATTGTCACAGAAGCGATCATCCTCTAAGGCATCCGGGATGATCAGGGGTTTGCGCTGAACAATCGTATGCCCGCAAAATGAGATATTGCGGGGTGTTTCTTGGGGCGCATCCTCGAGCCCTACGCAGGATTTGAACCACTGTCGATTTTCATCCACCAGGCTGATAACGCCAATTTTGGTGCCGGTGATGTCCTGCACAAGATGGGTGATGTCATCGAAGATGTCCTCCGGTGAGGTGTCGAGCACGCCATAGCTGCGCAGCTCCTTGAGTCGAGCCAGGTCCTCTTCGGGGATGGGGGCTTCCAGCACCGGCCGCAGCCATCAGGGATCTGGCCTCAAGTTAGCCCGGTTGCTGAGGTCTGGGGATGTCCTGTTCTGTGGCGATGCCTGATGTTGCCTGTTTGCGGGCTATCCGCAGGGCCTCATCCGCGCGGGCCAGCAGGGTATCCGGTTTCTGGTCTTTCCCTGTGAGGCTGCTGATCCCGATCGAGATACTGGTTGGCACATGGCCGTGCTGGTCGGTGAGCTCGAGCTCGCTCACCAGGGCCCGCAGTTCGGTGGCCATCTCCTGGGCAGCGCTGCCATCACAGTCGGTGGCGATCACCACGAATTCATCACCCCCGCTGCGAAAAAAGTGATCGGTGATCCGGAGGCGCAGTCGCACAGCACTGGCCACCCGTTTGAGCACCTGATCGCCGGTTTCATGGCCAAACCGGTCGTTGATCGTCGTCAGTCCATCCACATCCAGGCTGAGGCAGCTGAGCGGTTCGCCCGTGCGTCGGGACCGATGGCATTCCTCCTTCAACCGTTGGAACAGGGCGGCCCGGTTGCCACAGCCGGTGAGCACGTCGCTGGTGTTGAGCTGTTCCAGTTCATCCCGGGAGCGCCGCAGGGCGAGGTTGGTCTCCTGAAGGTCGTGGGTGAGCTGGCGCACCTGCTGAATTCGCTGGTTCACCAGTTGCACCATCATGCGCAGCTCCAGGATCAGGGAGGGAGCCAGGGTGGCGATGCCGTCGGTGTTGGCCAGCAGGGGGCGCAACACGGCGTTGACCTCCCGTTCGAACAGGGTTCCCAGGGCCATGCTGGCGACCGTTCCCAACACCAGCATCAGCAGCACCACTCCCAGCAGGTAGGCGCTTTGGTTCTGCATGCGTTTCACCAGGGTGGCGGCAGGCTGAACCACCTGAATCAGCACCGATTCTTGGCTGCTGCTCCTGTGGAGCTGGCTGTAACTCCAGTAGCCGTTGATCCACTTCTTCAGCATGGGCAACGGTTGCCTGGAAATCAGCACCGACAGCTCACGGGGATGGACATAGGCCCGTCCTCCGTCGGTGAATGTTTTATCCAGCCGTGCGAAAAGTTCGGGATCTGAGCTGATGCTCTTGCCGTTGGCTTCAATGCGCCGGTAGGTGATGGTGCCTCCGGGGATGTCCGTCAGTGGTCGGGAGGCGGCCACGGCTTGATTGACCACTTTGAGGTTGTCCAGCTCGGCCTGCTGAACCGCCAGCTCCAACTGGTAACCGGAGGCCATTGTGATCAACAGGGTGGGAATGGTGGTGGTGACCAGCACCAGCCCCACAATCACACCGCGTAGGGAGATGCCGTTGCCCAGACCTTTGCGGTTCTGAATGGCGCTGATCAACACATACAGCACAAAGGCAATCGTGGTATTGAGAATCCCGTTGAAGCTTTGCTTCAGGGCCGTGACGGCAATATTGGTGGCGTCAATTTTCAGCAAGAGACCATAAAACAGCGCCACCAGGGGGCTGCCCAGCACGATCCAGTAGCTGATGGCCAGTGGAATGATGGCGCCGGTGCTCATGTCAATGGAGCGGCGGCCCAGCTGCCGCAATCCCAGGGTGAGCCAGGCCAGTTCGGCGGTGAAGATCACCACCGCCCAGGGATGGCCCCAGAGCTTCCAGGTCACCAGGCTGGCGATGCACCCCATTGGGATGCACCAACCCGTGCGCCAGAGCAGCAGCGCCAGGATTGGCAAGGTGGAGCCCAGCAGCACCTGAATGCCGTAGAAGAGCGGCAGGGGCTGGAAGTTGAGCAGCACCGCCAGTCCCGTGAACAGGGCCAGTACAAGGGCCTGCTGGCGGGAGGGTGTGGTCGCGGAGGGAGCAGGGATGGGAACCATGGCCGCAAGGTAGGGGTAGCCAGCTGGCGTTGACCCAACTATGAAGTTTTCGGGATCAATCGTGGCCGGGCTTTCGCTAGCTGGCGCATTCGACCATTCTTGATTGCCTCTCTGCCGTGATGGGCGGCGTAGCTATCCCAACAGCTCTCGTGATTCCGATGACGCTGCTTTCGATCCATCGGCGGTTGGGGCGCCCGCTTTCGGTTGCACTTGTGATGGCCGTGGGTCTGTTGAGCCTGGCCGGCTGCAGCCCGAGGCGCCACGAGGTGAGCGTGCCCGTCTCGAGTTGGCCGGGCTATGAATATTTTTTTCTGGCCCAGCAGAAGGGCCTGGCTGAGCGCTACAACCTGAAGCTCACCACAGCCCAGTTTTCCGATCCCCAGGAGATTGTGCACGCCTATCTGCGTGGTGAGATCCCGATGGCCCAGCTCACCACCGTCGAACTGGTGGACATCTGTGGACGGGCTCCCGAGCGGTGTCCGGAGGTGGTGCTGATTCTGGATGAATCTCGGGGGGCCGATCTCCTCGCGGCCCGTCGAGACGTGGGGTCTGTCAAAGCCTTGGCCGGTAAGACCATCGGCATGACCTTCTCCACGCTTGGTCCTTACTTTGTGAGCCGGGCGTTGCAGCGCTCCGGGCTGACGTTGGATCAGGTGGTGATTCGGAATATGCCTCTGGCGGAGATGTCCGAGGCCCTCGCCAAGGGCCATGTGGACGCGGTGGCATTTTTCCCGCCCTTCAGCGACGCCGCGCTCCGGGCTGGACATTCCAGAGTGCTCTTCGACAGCCGTCAGATTCCGGGTGAGATCTTTGATGTTCTGGTTGTAGAATCTGCTTATCTCAAGCAGAATTTTCATGCCATCATGAAGCTGCTAAAAACCTGGCAAGATGCCCATCGCTATGCCCATCGCTATGCCCGAGCTCATGCTCCTGAGGCCGCAGTAGTGATGGCGCGGCGCCAGAATGTGAGCGTGGAAGAATTTCAAGCGGCCGAACGGGGATTGGTTTACTTTTCCCTGGCAGAGCAGAGGGCCTTGTTGGCCCCTGGTGGGCTGATGGAACGCAACCTCAAGGCGGTTCAGCAGGTGCAGCAACGGCTGAAGCTGGTGCGCCCCGACGCCCCCCTGCCCCAGGTCAATGCCGCCTTGGTTCAGGAGGCTCTGCGATGACCCTGTGGCGATCGCCCTCTCGCCAGCAAGGCCTGGCTTGCCTGGCGGGTTTAGCCCTGGTGGTGGCTGGGGTGGGGTCCTGGCGCCTG
>NZ_JAGQBE010000014.1 GCF_024345475.1 Cyanobium sp. T1B-Tous | reverse complement strand
CCTGCAAGTCGTTTCGGAAATCGGTCATGTCCCGGGTCTGCCAGCTCACCGGCAAGCGCGCCAACAACGGCATGGCCGTGTCGCACTCCCACGTGCGCACCAAGAAGCTCCAGCAGGTGAACCTGCAGGAGCGTCGCCTGTGGTGGGCCGAGGGCAACCGCTTCGTGAAGCTGCGCGTCTCCACCCGCGCCCTCAAAACCATCCAGAAGAAGGGCCTGGGCGCCTACGCCAAGGAACTCGGCGTCAACCTCGCCAAGATCTGAACCCCTGATGCAACGCCGGGCATTCCTGCACCGCCTGGTTGCTCTGTTGCCGGTATCTGCCGGCTCCTCAAGCCTGCTCGCCTTTGGCCGGCAGGCTTTGGCTTTGGGGGGCACCCTGCCCACCCTCAACGCCCCGGCGCCCGATTTCGACCTGCCCGGCATCGCGCCGGCCGCCGATGGCCAGGCCCTGGACACCCGGCTGACCCTGGCGGATTTCCGCGGGCGCTGGCTGGTGCTCTACTTCTACCCGCGGGATTTCACCGGCGGCTGCACCCTCGAGGCCCGCGGCTTCCAGAAGGATCTGGCCGCCTTCCAGGCCGCCAATGCGGCCGTGGTGGGGGTGAGTGCCGATGACGCCGACTCCCACGCCGACTTCTGCAGCAGCGAAGGCCTGGCCTTTCCCCTGCTCTCCGACCCGGCCGGCACCGTGAGCCGCGCCTACGGCAGTTGGATCGCGCCCTTCTCCCAGCGCCACACCTTCCTGATCGACCCCACCGGCGTACTGCGGGCCAGCTGGGTGGCGGTGCGCCCCAGCGGCCACAGCGCCGAAGTGCTGGCCAGCCTGCAGGAGCTGCAGTCCAGCCGGTAGGTCGTTAGGCCAGCCGGTACGTCATGAACCAGCCACTGCCGGGGCCTTCCACCTCCCAGCGGGGCAACCAGTGGCGCCAGCTGTAACGCACGGCG
Organism: Cyanobium sp. T1B-Tous; assembly: GCF_024345475.1. Taxonomy (GTDB): domain Bacteria; phylum Cyanobacteriota; class Cyanobacteriia; order PCC-6307; family Cyanobiaceae; genus Cyanobium_A. Next base: position 51,126 of record NZ_JAGQBE010000014.1, on the reverse strand, counting down.
TGGCCGCCCCGGCCCACCTGCACGTAGCCGCCGGCGGGATTGTTGAGCTCGCCATAGGGGTCGTTGAACACCCCAGCGGCCGGTGCATAGCCAATCGCCAGGATCCAGTGGCCGCCACCGCGGGGAGCCTGGCTGGAGCCGTGGTGCAGAAAGCCCGTACCCACCGGAAAGCCAGCATCGATCTCCCGCTGCAGCAGGCTGCTGGTGCCGTGGGTGCCGAAGCGCGCCGCGATGCCGTAGTGGGCGCAGGCAGCGATCTGGGCCGAAGGGGAGGTGGTGTCGCCGAAGCGCAACACCGTGCGCAGATAGATGTCGTCGGCATTCGCGCCCAGCAACGCGCCAGGCCGCAGGTATTTGACGGCCATGGCGCAAGTACTCGAAAAGCACATCCGATAGGCCTGGCCTGGCAAGGCGCTGTCGGTTTGCACGTAGTACTGGCGCACCGGCAGCACGGTGCCGAGCGCCCCGGTGGTGGTGGAGCCCATACCCCCTGCTAGCAAGCACCGCCCGAGGCGTCCAGGGTCTGGAGCACCTGGCGGTGCACCTCCGTTTGTTGGCGCAACGCGGCCAAGCGAGCCGCTGGCGGCGGGGTGTCGAGGGCAGCGCTCCAGGAAGCCAGCAAAAGGGCCTGCAGCTCTGAGGACTGAACGTCAGATGCCGGCGCCTGATCCAGGCCCTGGCAGGGGCAACCCAGGGCAGCGGCGGCGGCGGCCACCTTGGGGTCGTAACTGAGGGCGGCGCAGGGCGCCCCGGAAAGGGCCGCCAGGATCAACCCGTGCAGGCGCATCGCCACCACCAGTCCGGCACCACTGCACACCGCCATGGCTTCGCTGGGCCGCTCCGCCAACACCTCGCGGCTGCGGCCCGCCAGGCCAGCCGGCAGCAGCCCCGCCTGAAGCAGTTCAGCCAGCAACCCCCGGTCCTGGCCGGCGTGGAAGGGCAGCCAGATCACCTCCCGATCCTGGGCGCCGGCCACCTGATCGAGGGCCTCCAGGTAGGGGCGCCAGGCCTGGCCCTGCAGCTGCTTGGTGGGCCGAAAACACAACACCAGGGGGCCCCCGGTGCCCCGCCAGGGCTGGGGCGGCACGGCCCACACCGGATCACTGCCCACCGGCCCCTCGCGCCCCAAGCGCTTGGCCAGGGCGGCCGACTCCCCATCCCGCCAGCTCACCGCCGTGGCCAGCCGTAGCAGGCGGCCCACCAGCAGCCGGCTGCGGCGGCGCCGCAAGGGCCCCAGGCCCTGGCCCCAGAGCAGCACGGGCTTGCCCTCCAGCCGGGCCGCCGCGATCAGGGCGGCGTAATAGAGGAGGCTGCGGAAGCTGGTGGAGTCCTGCAGCAGGCTGCCGCCGCCCAACACCAGGGCATCGCAGCGGCCCAGGGCCTTGAGCACCAGGGGCAGGGAGCGGCGCGGCACGGTCTCCACGCCGAAGCGCTCCTGCACCAACGCGCCGTCATGGGCGGTCACCAACGGCTGGCAGTGGGCGGGCAACTGGCCCAGCAGCACCTCCAACAAGGCGTCGTCGCCCAGGTTGTGCTCGCCGTAGTAGCCACACAGCAACACGCGCCGGCGGGCCTGGTCGGTCGTCTGGCTGGTCTCGCGCACGAGCCGGGGTTCACCGCCCCATCAGCATCGCACCCTGAGAGGATCAGGGCATGCACGCCCTCTCCCTACCCACGTGGTGGATCCACATCACCTCGGTGCTCGAGTGGATGGTGGCGATGCTGGCGATCCAACAGGTGGGAATCCGCCGGCAGGAAGGGGGCTGGCGCTGGTTGAGCCTGGCCATGCTGCCCGCCCTGGTGAGCGCCATGGCCGCCTGCACCTGGCACCTGTTCGACAACAGCCCCGACCTGCAGGGGCTGGTGGTGCTACAGGCCGGGCTCACGACCCTCGGCAATGGCACCCTGGCCCTGGCAGCCTGGAACCTGATGCGGCAACAGGGCCGAACCAACCCATGACAGGGCTGCTCAGCTGGCTGGCCGGGATCGATCCCACGCCCCTGTTCGTGCTGTCGCTACTGCCCTATCTGGCCTTCCTCTGGTGGGCGGGGCGGATCGAGGGGTTTCCGCGGCTTGCCCTGCGGGGATTCCAGATGACCTTGGTGTTCGTGGCGGTCACGATCGCCGCCGCCGTGGTGGCCCAACTGCGCTACGGCGCCCTGCTGGCCAATGTGGACCCGCTGCACGGCGGGGCCGAATCCCTGCTCACCCTCTCCAACCTGCTGGTGGTGCTGGGCTTCAGCGGGGTGGGGGCGGTGGTCACCTCCCGCCGCCCAGAGCCGTGATGCTGGGAGCCCTGGCCCTCGCCTTCAGCCTGGGAGCCGCACCGGTGATGGCGACGGCTCCTCCACCCCAAACGGCCGTGCTGCGGGTGGGCGTGGCCGATGGGGCCCAGCCCTGCTCCTACCGGGAGCGGGGCAGCTGGAGCGGCATGGCCGTGGAACTCTGGCAACGCATCGCCGACCAGGAACGGCTGCCCTACGTGCTGGTGCCCGGCGACAGTGCCGCCAGCCTGCTGGAGGCCACCCGCCGGGGGGATCTGGATGTGGCCATCGGCTGCATCACGGTGTCGCCGGAACGGCTCAGCACCACGCGCTTTTCCCTGCCGTTCCAGGAATCCGGGCTCGGGGTGATGACCCGACGCAACCAGCTGGAGCTGGGCACCTCCCTGCTGCGGGCCCTGGTGGCACCCGATTTGATCAGGCTGCTGCTGGCTTATTTGGTGTTGATCAGCCTGCTGAGCCTCGGGGTGTGGCAGGTGGAGCGCAACGGCAGCAATCCCGCCCGGTGGGAGGTAGGGCGGCGGCGCGCTTTCGCCCTGATCTTCCAGGTGCTGGCCACCGGCCCCGGCACCAACACGGTGGTGGTGAGCGCAAGGGGCCACACCCTGGTGTTCCTCGCCTATCTGGTGCGGATCGTCACCGCGTCCCTGTTGGTGAGCTACGTCACCCTGAATGTGGTGCGGGGCAACCAGGAGCTCACCAACCGCAACCTCCGCAACCTCCAGGATCTGGCCGGTCAGCGCGTGGCGGTGCGGCCGGGCACCGTGAGCGACGAGCTGTTGCGCCGGCTGAACGCCACCGGCCTCGAGCCGCCCATCCAGCTGCAGACGCTGGAGCGGATCACCCAGGCCGACCCACTCCTGGGCAGTGGGGCGGTGGATGCGGTGATGGCCGATGACATTCAGCTCGACTACCTGCTGCACCAGCTGCCCCACAAGCGCTATGGGCTGGCACTGCGCCAGCTCAACCCCCAGTCCCAGGCCTTTGCCCTGTCACCGGCACTGAGCGACAACCAGGCGAACCGCATCAACGTGGCCCTCGGCCGTCTCAAACGCGATGGGGTGGTGACGCGGCTGCGGCAACAGGCAATGAACAAGTCTTAAGCAGCAGGCCCCCGAAGCGAACGGACCCGGAAGATGGGGCGTCGGCATCCGTTCCATGATCGCTCCGCTTCTGGCTCTGGCCCCCGCCTCCATCACCTGGTCTCCCAAGGTGGCGCTGGTGATGATCGTCTGCAACGTGATCGCCATTGCGATCGGCAAGGCCACGATCAAGCACCCCAACGTGGGCCTGCAACTGCCCAGCCCCAGCCTGTTCGGCGGCTTCGGCCATGGCGCCATGCTCGGCACCCTGAGCCTGGGCCACATCCTCGGCATGGGCGCCATCCTGGGCCTGGCCTCCCGCGGCGTCGTCTAGGGGCGCAGCACGGGCGTGATCAGCGCCAGCCGAGCAGATAGGGCAACGCCTTGAGCCCATAGCGCTCAAAGCGGTAGTGAAACAACAGGGCGGAGAGATCCTCCGCCGTTGTGGTCTGCAGTCCCTGCAGCAACCGCTCCAGGCGGCGATCCCCCCGCTCGCCGGCCAGGCCGAGCCAGGTGCGGCGCGCCAATCGGCCGCTCAGGCTCCAACGCCAGCCCAGCTCTCGTCGCAGCAGGGCTGGGTAGCGATCCAGCTGGGCTGGGTCCTGCGGGCGAGCCAGAGCCTGCAGCAGCAGGGGCGCCAACACCCGGGCACTGGCCAGGGCATGGCGAATGCCCTCGCCACCCAGCAGGTTGGCGGTGCTCACCGCATCCCCCAGGCCGATCAACGGGCCCTGGCGATGCCGCTCGCGGCGACGCACCGTGCTGCGGATGCGCCCGCCGTGGCGGTCGAGCACCAGTGCTCCCTCCAGGCCGCTGCGCTGCAGCAAGGCCCCGAGTTCCTGCCCCAGCGGCCGCTGATCGCGGCCCTGATCCTGGAGGCGGCACACCCCCACCTTGAGCTGTCCCGGTGCCATCGGGAACACCCAGCCGTAGCCCTGCTGCACCCAGTGGCTGCCGAGGAAAAAGCTGAGCCGATCCGCCCAGGCGGCAGAAACCTCCGGGCTCACCTGCAGCAACCACTCCACCCCCAGGCCGGCCACCAAAGGATCGTCCTGGCCAGGGGGTTCACCGATCAGGGCCCGGCCTTCACCGCTGGCATCCACCACCCAGCGGCTGCGGATGCCGCGACGGACGCCCGAGCCATCCCGCACCCAGGTGATGCAGCTGCCTGAAGGCTCCATCTGCCAGCCCAGGGCCGTGACCCCCAGCTGCAGCCGCGCACCCCAGCCGAGGGCCTGATCCGCCAACCACTGGCGCAGGGCGCCGAAATCCAGCACGGCCCCCAGGGGCTGGGCCGCACTCCAGTGGCGCCGCTGATCCCCCGGCCCCACCAGCTGCCAGCCGCTCCAGCGGGCGGCCACCACCTGGGGCGGCAGGCCGTAGCGCTCCACGGCATCCAGGGGCAGGGCCGCACTGCTGAAGGCGGCCTGACGCAGGTCGCTGAGGCGATCCACCAGCACCACATCCACACCGGCAAGCGCCAGCAGGCGAGCCAGCTCGGCACCGGCTGGGCCAGCACCGACCACCAGCACCTCACAGCCCGCGTCGACAGAAGCGATGGGACGCAGGCTCAGACGGCGACAGGCTGGGCAGCACCCGTGCGCTTGGACGACAGCACGGCGGCGAAGCGCTCCAGGATGCGATCGGCCATCTGGGGCGGGGTGAGGCCCAGGCTCTGCTTGCTCTGGTCGGGGCTGGCATGGTCCACCAGCACGTCGGGAATGCCGATCCGCAGCACGGGCACCAGCACGTCGTGGTCGACGAGGGTTTCCACCACCGCGGCCCCAAAGCCACCGGCGAGGGCGCCTTCCTCCATCGTCACCACCTTGCCGATGCGCTGGGCCATCGGCAGGATCAGGGCCTCATCGAGGGGCCGCAGGAAGCGGGCATTGATCACGGCGGCGCGCACGCCCTGTTCTTGCAGTAGGCCGGCGGTGGCCATCGCCGGGGCCACCATGGCGCCGTAGGCCACGATCAGCAGGTCGTCGCCGTCGGTGAGCAGCTCACCGCGGCCGATCTCCAGGGGTTCGAAGCCCTCCTCCGCCAGGGGCACACCCTCCCCTTCTCCCCGGGGAATGCGCAAGGCACAGGGGCCGCTGTGGTGGATGGAGGTCACGAGCATGCGCTGCAGCTCGGCCTCATCCTTGGGCGCCATCACCGTGAAATTGGGGATGGCCCGCAAGTAGCTGATGTCGTATTGGCCCTGGTGGGTGGGGCCATCGGCCCCCACCAGGCCCGCCCGGTCGAGCACAAAGGTGACAGGCAGGTTCTGGATGCCCACGTCATGGATGAGCTGGTCGAAGGCGCGCTGCAGGAAGGTGCTGTAGATCGCCACCACCGGCTTGAGCCCCTCGCAGGCCATGCCCGCCGCCATGGTGACTGCGTGCTGTTCGGCGATGCCCACATCGAAATACTGGTCCGGCAGGGCCTTCTCCAGCAGATCCAGGCCGGTGCCGGTGGCCATGGCGGCGGTGATGCCCACCACGGTGGGGTCCTGTTCGCAGAGCTTCACCAGCGTCTGGCCGAACACCTTGCTGTAGCTGGGGGGCTTGGGCTTGCTGGAGGGATAGGCCTTGCCGGTGGCCAGATCAAAGGCGCTCTGGGCGTGGTAGCCCACCTGGTCGGCTTCGGCGTAGGCGTAGCCCTTGCCCTTGGTGGTGGCCACGTGCACCAACACGGGCCCCTCGGTGCGGTGGGCCTGCTCGAAAGTGCGCACCATCCCGGCGATGTCGTGCCCATCGATCGGGCCGATGTAGGTGAAGCCCAGCTCCTCGAACACGGCACCCACCTTGGGCACCGCCAGGCGCTTCATGCTCTCTTTGAGGGTTTTGAGCTCGGTGGGCAGCTCGCCGTGCAGGAAGGGGAGGTGCTTGATCGCCTCCTCGGCATTGCCCTGCAGAAACTGGAGCGGCGGGCTCAGCCGCATCCGGTTGAGATAGGTGGAGAGGGCGCCCACCGGAGGACTGATCGACATGTCGTTGTCGTTCAGCACCACCAGCAGCTTGGTGTTGGGCAGGTGGCCGGCGTGGTTGATGGCCTCCAGGGCCATGCCCCCGGTGAGGGCGCCATCGCCGATCACCGCCACGCATTTGAAGTCTTCACCGCGCCGATCCCGGGCCAGGGCCATGCCCAGGGCCGCCGAAATCGAGGTGCTGGCGTGGCCGGCGCCGAAGTGGTCAAAGCGGCTCTCACAGCGCTTGAGATAGCCCGCCACACCGTCCTTCTGGCGCAGGCTGTCGAAGGTTTTGTAGCGGCCCGTCACCAACTTGTGGGGATAGGCCTGGTGCCCCACGTCCCACACCACCTTGTCGTGGTCAAGGTCGAGGGTTTGGTAGAGGGCCAGGGTGAGTTCCACCACCCCGAGGCCCGGGCCGAGATGACCGCCGCTGGTGCTCACCACCTCGAGATGCCGCTCCCGGATCTGGCGGGCAATGGCTTCGAGCTCTGGCGTGCTCAGGCCGTGCAGCTGATTCGGATGATTCAGCTCGCTGAGATGCATGCACAACCCTGGAGGTGGGGTGCAATCTAGGCCTTTGCACCCGCCCGAAGGTGCCGATTGCGACACTGGTGCCATGAGCGAGGCCCCCCAGAGCTATTTGCAGCGCATCCTGCGGGCGCGGGTGTACGACGTGGCGATCGAATCCCCCCTCGATCCCGCCCCGAATCTCTCGGCGCGCCTGCACAACCGGGTGCTGCTGAAGCGCGAAGACCTGCAGCCGGTGTTCAGCTTCAAGCTGCGCGGCGCCTACAACAAAATGGCCGGGCTCAGCGCCGCCGAACTGGAGCGCGGCGTGATCGCCGCCAGCGCCGGCAACCATGCCCAGGGGGTGGCCCTCGGGGCCCAGAAGCTGGACTGCCGCGCCGTGATCGTGATGCCGGTCACCACGCCGGAAATGAAGGTGAAGGCCGTGGCCGCCCGTGGCGCCGAGGTGGTGTTGCACGGCGACAACTACGACGCCGCCTGCACCGAGGCCATCCGCCTGGGGACGGAACGGGGGCTCACCTTCATCCACCCCTTCGACGATCCAGATGTGATCGCCGGCCAGGGCACGATCGGCCTGGAGATCCTGCGCCAGTGCTCCTCACCGCCGGATGTGATCTATGTGGCCGTGGGCGGGGGCGGCCTGATTGCCGGCATCGGCGCCTACGTGAAAACCCTCTGGCCCCAGGTGCAGATCGTGGGGGTGGAGCCGGTGGATGCGGATGCCATGACCCGTTCCCTGGCTGCCGGAGAACGGGTGCAGCTGGAGCAGGTGGGTCTGTTTGCCGACGGGGTGGCCGTGCGCCAGGTGGGCGAGCACACCTTTGCCCTGGCCCAGCAGACGGTGGATCGCATGGTCACCGTGGACACCGATGCCATCTGCGCCGCCATCAAGGACGTGTTCGAGGACACCCGCTCGATCCTCGAACCGGCTGGCGCCCTGGCGGTGGCGGGCATGAAACGGGATGTGGCCCAGCAGGGGCTCCATGGCCTCACCCTGGTGGCGGTGGCCTGCGGCGCCAACATGAATTTCGATCGGCTGCGCTTCGTGGCCGAACGCACCGAGATCGGCGAAGACCGCGAGGCCATGCTGGCGGTGGAAATTCCCGAGCAAACCGGCAGCCTGCGACGCTTCTGTGGCGTGCTGGGCCAACGCAGCCTCACCGAATTCAGCTATCGGCTGGCCGATCCGCGGGTGGCCCACATCTTTGTGGGGGTGCAGACCAGCGGCAGCGCCGATGAACAGGCCCTGATCCACGACGTGCGCCGGGCGGGCTTCCCCTGCCTGGACCTCTCCAAGGACGAACTGGCCAAGCTGCACCTGCGCCACATGGTGGGTGGACGCCTGCCTGCCAGTGCCGGAGCTGCCCTCGAGCAGGGGGAGGAACTGCTCTACCGCTTCGAGTTTCCCGAAAAGCCCGGAGCCCTGATGGCGTTCGTGAACGCCCTGCACGCCAGCTGGAACATCAGCATCTTTCACTACCGCAACCACGGAGCCGACGTGGGCCGCATCGTGGTGGGGGTGCAGGTGCCCCACGGGGAGAGGGCCGCCTGGCAGGAGTTCCTCAAGGGGCTCGACTACCAGCACTGGGATGAGACCGAAAACCCGGCCTACCGGCTGTTTCTGGGCCCCAGCACCGCCTCCTTGCCAGCCCTGGCCTGAGCCCGAACAGCTGCGGTACCGTGCGGCCATGCACACAGGCTCAGCGGCCACTGAGGCGATCCAGGGTCTCTCGCTGCCGGCGCGGATGGAGGCCATCCTCTATCTCAAGGGCCGGCCCATGAGCCTGGCCGAGCTGGCCGAGATCGCCGCCGTGAGCCGCGAAGAAGCCGAGTTGGGGCTGATCACCCTGATCACGGATTACGCCCACCGCGACACCGCCCTGGAGGTGCGCCAGGAGGGAACCCGCTACAGCCTGCAGCTGCGCGACGGCCTCGGCGACCTGGTGCAGAACCTGCTGCCGGTGGACCTCTCCACCGCCGCCCTGCGCACCCTCGCCACCATTGCGCTCAAGAAACGCATCCTCCAGTCGGATTTGGTGGAGCTGCGCGGCTCCGGCGCCTACGACCACATCAAGGAACTGCTGGCCCAGGACTTCATCGAACGCAAGCGCCAGAGTGAAGGGCGCTCCTTCTGGCTCACCCTGAGCGAGAAATTCCACCGCACCTTCGCCGTCAAGGCCGCCGACCTGCAGCCCCGCGCCAGGGCGATCAAGGCCGAAGGGACCGAACCCGAGCCGGCCCCAGCCCCGGAGCCATCACCAACCCAGGATGAAGGCTGGGAAGAGGCTGCCTAGAGTTCCACCACCGAGCCTTCCGCCGACGAGCACCATCCATGGACGCGCTGAGTTTTCTGCTGCAGGTGCTGGCCCAGACCCTGAGCATCTACACCCTGGTGCTGCTGGTGCGGGTGCTGCTCAGCTGGTTCCCCAACCTCGACTGGGGTAACCCCGTGCTCTCTACGGTGAGCTCGATCACCGACCCCTACCTGAACGCCTTCCGCGGCCTGATCCCGCCCCTGGGGGGCCTTGATCTCTCAGCCATCGTGGCCTTCATCGTGTTGCAGCTGGCCCAGAGCCTGCTGGAAGGTGCCAGTGTGTCGCTGCTCAGCTCAGGCTACTGAGCTGGGGTTACTGAGCCGCCAGGGCCTGTTCCAGGGGCAGCAGTTCGTCGTCCTCTCCGGCCCGGGTGCGCACCGGGGCACTGAAGCCCCGGGCTTTGACGTTGCGGAAACTCAGCGGACCCGGCGTACCGGCCGGCACCGAGAGCCGCAGCGCGAAGGCTGAGCTGCCCGGTGGCACGTCGCCGATCGAGCCCACCCGGGTGCGGTTCTGCAGCACCGGTTCGCCGCTGGAATCCACGATCAGGGCAAACACATCGGTGTCCACCACCGGCTTGCGGCCCAGATTCAGCACCGTGCCCCGCAGGGCGTAGCAGCTGGCTCCAGCGGGGCGCCGCAACTCGGGCTGGGCACCCACATCCTCCGTGGGGCAGGGCTCGAGGGTCACCTCCGACACCTGCAGGTCAGCCGCCCAGGCGGCGGGGGGAGCCAGCAGCAGCAGAGCCGCCAGAAGGGGAGCCAGCACAAGCCTGATCACCGCGTATCACCGCTGCCTGCAATCACGTTACGGGCGGCACGGCTGGCGAGTTTGTCGAGGTTGGCCTGGGCAATCTGATCGAGCTCCAGACCCAGCTCGGTGGCCAGCTGGGCCACGTACCAGAGCACATCGCCCAGCTCCAGTTCCAGGGCGGCAATCACCTCCGGGCTGAAGGCACCGTTCTGATCGCGCAGCACCTTTTTGACCTTGTCCGCCACCTCGCCGGCCTCGCCGCACAGGCCGAGGGTGGGGTAGATGGGGTTGGCACCGGCCTCGGGGTAGCGAGCCGTGGCGCGGGAGCGCTCCTGGTAGGCCTGGAAATCCAACTGGGGCAGCCCGTTGCAGGCCTGGATGGTAGTTTCCAGCTGTCTGATGGCGTGTTGATGCCCCAGCCCGATCTCATGCGTCGCACCAAGATCGTGGCCACGATCGGGCCCGCCACGGAATCCCCCGAACGGCTGCGCGAGTTGATCGCCGCCGGTGCCACCACCTTCCGCCTCAATTTCTCCCACGGCGACCACAGCGAGCACGCGGCTCGCATCGCCACGATCCGCCAGGTGGCCACCGAGCTGGGCATCGAGATCGGCATCCTGCAAGACCTCCAGGGCCCGAAGATCCGCCTGGGCCGCTTCGCCGATGGGCCCATCACCCTGGCCAAGGGCGATCCCTTCACGCTGACGTCCCGCGATGTGGCCTGCAATCAGGCGATTGCCACGGTCACCTACGACAAGCTCGCCGATGAGGTGGTGCCTGGCAGCCGGATCCTGCTGGATGACGGCCGGGTGGAGATGGTGGTCGACCGGGTCGACAACGCCCAGCAGACCCTCTATTGCAGCGTCACCGTGGGGGGCGTGCTCTCCAACAACAAGGGGGTCAATTTCCCGGATGTGCAGCTGTCGATCCGGGCGCTGACCGAGAAAGACCGCATCGACCTCGCTTTCGGCCTGCAGCAGGGGGTGGACTGGGTGGCGCTCAGCTTTGTGCGCAACCCCTCCGACATGCGGGAGATCCGCGAGCTGATCCGCAGCCACGGCCACCAGACCCCTGTGGTGGCCAAGATCGAGAAATTCGAAGCCATTGATCAGATCGACGACATCCTGCCCCTCTGTGACGGGGTGATGGTGGCCCGCGGCGACCTCGGGGTGGAGATGCCCGCTGAGGAAGTGCCCCTGCTGCAGAAGGAGCTGATCCGCAAGGCCAACAGCCTCGGCATCCCGGTGATCACCGCCACCCAGATGCTCGATTCGATGGTGAGCTGCCCCCGTCCCACCCGGGCCGAGGTGAGCGACGTGGCCAATGCCATCCTCGACGGCACGGACGCCGTGATGCTCTCCAACGAGAGCGCCGTGGGTGATTTCCCCGTGGAAGCCGTGGCCACCATGGCCACCATCGCCAAGCGGATTGAGCGTGACTACCCCCAGCGGGTGCTCGACAGCCACATGGCCACCACCATCCCCAATGCCATCTGCCAGGCGGTGAGCAGCATCGCCCGCCAGCTCAATGCGGCCGCGATTTTGCCCCTCACCAAGGGCGGATACACCGCCCGCAACGTCAGCAAGTTCCGTCCCAGCACCCCGATCCTGGCGATCACCAGTGAGGTGAATGTGGCCCGTCAACTGCAACTCTGCTGGGGCGTCAATCCCCTGCTGGTGGAGGAACAGAGCTCCTCCACCAGCACCTTCAGCCTGGCCATGGGCAAGGCCCGCGAGCTGGGATTCCTCCAAGACGGCGATCTGGTCGTGCAAACCGCCGGCACCCTCGCAGGCGTGAGTGGCTCCACCGATTTCATCAAGGTGGGCATCGTCTCCGCGGTGCTGTCGAAGGGCACCGGCATCGGCAGCGGGTCGGTGAGCGGCCGGGTGCGCCTGGCGGACAGCGCGGAAGCGGCTGCGGCGATTCAGCCCGGTGAAATCCTGGTGGTGCGCGACAGCACGGCCGACTACGTGGAGGCGATCCGCAAGGCCAAGGCGGTGATCGCCGAAGCGGACGGCGTGGAGAGCCACGCGGCCGTGATCGCCCAGCGCACCGGCATTCCGGCGATCGTTGGGGTGGACAACGCCTTTGCCAGCCTGCGCCAAGGGGAGATCGTCACCCTGGATCTGATCCGCGGTGAAGTGCACCGCGGTGCCCGCAGCCACAACCCAGACCCCAGCGGCGCCATCGTCTAGGCCCACCAGCCGCGCAGCCATGGCTTCCAAGCTCCCCATGCGGGAAACGGTGGGGATGGCCCTCTCCACCCTGCGCGCCAACCGGCTGCGCAGCCTGCTCACCATGCTCGGCATCGTGATCGGCAATGCCTCGGTGATCACCCTGGTGGGGGTGGGTCGTGGCGCCCAAAACCTGGCGGAAGGCCAGCTGAGCAATCTGGGGGCCAATGTGCTGTTCGTGGTTCCAGGCAACAACGACACCCGCCGCCAGGGCATCGACTTCCCCAGAACCCTGGTGCTGGAGGACGCGGAGGCCATCGCCGAGCAGGTGCCCAGCGTCAAACGGGTGGCCCCGCAGATCACCCTGAGCGAGGTGATCCAGGCCGGCGGACTCAGCGGCACCGCCTCGGTGTCGGGGGTGACGCCGGAATTTCTGCCCGTGCGCCAGTTTGAGGTGGCCCAGGGCCGCTTCTTCTCCGCCAGCGACCTCAACGCGGCCCGCAACGTCACGGTGGTGGGCCCGGATCTGGGGGCCAAGATGTTCCCGGGCAAGGCACCCGTAGGGCGCCAGCTGCGCATCCGCAACCAGCTGTTCGAGGTGATCGGCGTGCTGGAACCCAAGGGCGCCGTGTTCGGCCAGAACCAGGACGAGAACGCCTACGTGCCGCTCACCACCATGGTGAGCAAGCTGTCTGGTCGGGATCCCACCTACGGCGTCAACCTCAACTTCATCAGCGTGGAGGCCCGCGACGAGCAGAGCACGGGCGCAGCCGCCTTCCAGATCACCAACCTGCTGCGTCAGCGGCATCGGATCCTGCGGGAGGACGACTTCGCCGTGCGCTCCCAGAAGGACGCCCTCTCGATCGTGAGCACGATCACCGGCGGGCTCACCCTAATGCTGGGGGCCATCGGTGCCGTGTCGCTGCTGGTGGGCGGCATCGGCATCATGAACATCATGTTGGTGTCGGTGAGCGAGCGCACCGAGGAGATCGGCCTGCGCAAGGCCCTCGGTGCCCGCAGCGGCGATGTGCTGCTGCAGTTCCTGGTGGAGTCGCTGGTGCTGGCCAGCCTCGGTGGGGTGATCGGCAGTGCGGTGGGGATCGGCACGGTCACCCTGGTGGCCGCCATCACGCCCCTGCCGGCCTCGATTGGGGGTGCCACCGTGCTGGGCACCGTGGCCCTCTCCGGCTCAATCGGCCTGTTCTTCGGCGTGGTGCCCGCCCGGCGGGCGGCCCGCCTCGATCCGATCGTGGCCCTGCGCAGCCTCTAGACCACCGGTGAGAAACCAAAGAAATTATTAAAAGGTAAAAACCGTGGCTTTCGTCACCAAACCCGCACGCAGGCCAATGGCTTGATGGGTGGATTGAAAGGGAATCGACCTTGGGCCTGTTGTCGTGCGGCTACCGCAACACCAGTGATCGGATGGTGATCCTGCGGTGCGTGGGACCCGAGGAGTTCTTTCTCGAGCGGGTGGTCTTTCCCTTTGAGCTGTTGAGCTTCCAATGCCCGCCCCAGAGTGAGGTGAAGATCTGGACCCACGGCCTGGGCGGACCGGAACTCGTGGAGTCGATCCAGGCCCACGAGCTCCTGATCGAATCGCCGGCCAGCCCCGCCCAGCTGGAGGCCCTGCCCGGCAACGGCCAGCACCTGGTGGATCCAGACGCTGACGACGACCTCGGGTCCTGGGCCGTCGCGGGCTGATCGCGGCGACCCAGGGAAGGCCCTCGCCGCCGTTACACTTGTTAAGAATGTGTCTCAGCTATGAACCAGCGCTGGCGTCTGATTGCCCTCTGGCTACTGCCCCTGGCAGTGGTGGCCTTCCTGGGATGGCAGCTGCTGAGCAATGGAGGCACGGCACGGTTTAACCCCAACAGCACCTCCAGTCCCACCGTGGCGCCCCGCAACGCTGCGGTGGCCCGGATGAGCTACGGCCGCTTCCTCGACTACGTGGATGCCGGCCGGGTGACCGCCGTGGACATCTTTGATGGCGGCCGCAGCGCCGTGATTGAGGCGGTGGATCCCGATCTGGACAACAGGGTGCAGCGTCTGCGGGTGGATCTGCCCGGCGTGGCCCCCGAGCTGGTGAACAAGCTCAAGGACCAGGGCATCAGCTTCGACATTCACCCCCCCAAGAGCGCCCCGCCGGCCCTGGGACTGCTGGGCAACCTGCTGTTCCCGCTGTTGCTGATCGGCTCCCTGATCTTCCTGGCCCGCCGCGGCAACGGCATGCCCGGGGGCCCAGGTCAGGCCATGCAGTTCGGCAAGACCAAGGCCCGTTTCGCCATGGAAGCTGAAACCGGCGTCAAGTTTGACGACGTGGCCGGCGTGGAGGAGGCCAAGCAGGACCTCCAGGAAGTGGTGACCTTCCTCAAGACTCCCGAGCGCTTCACCTCGGTGGGTGCCAAGATTCCCAAGGGCGTGCTGCTGGTGGGCCCTCCCGGCACGGGCAAGACCCTGCTGGCCAAGGCGATCGCCGGCGAAGCCGGAGTTCCCTTCTTCTCCCTCTCCGGTTCGGAGTTCGTTGAGATGTTTGTGGGCGTCGGCGCCAGCCGGGTGCGCGACCTGTTCAAGCGGGCCAAGGAGAACAGCCCGTGCCTGATCTTCATCGACGAGATCGATGCGGTGGGCCGTCAGCGTGGCGCTGGTGTGGGCGGTGGCAACGACGAACGGGAGCAGACCCTCAACCAGCTGCTCACCGAGATGGACGGCTTCGAGGGCAACAGCGGCATCATCATCATTGCCGCCACGAACCGGGCCGATGTGCTCGATTCGGCCCTGCTGCGTCCCGGCCGCTTTGACCGCCAGGTGCAAGTGGATGTGCCCGACATCAAGGGCCGCCTCTCGATCCTCAATGTGCACAGCCGCAACAAGAAGCTGGCCGAGGACGTGAGCCTTGAGGCCATTGCCCGGCGCACACCGGGCTTCTCCGGCGCCGATCTGGCCAACCTGCTGAACGAGGCGGCGATCCTCACGGCCCGGCGCCGCAAGGAGGCCACCACCCTCGCTGAGATCGACGACGCGGTGGATCGGGTGATTGCCGGCATGGAGGGCAAACCCCTCACCGACGGCCGCAGCAAGCGCCTGATCGCCTATCACGAGGTGGGCCATGCCCTGGTGGGCACCTTGGTGAAGGCCCACGACCCCGTGCAGAAGGTCACCCTGATCCCCAGGGGCCAAGCCCAGGGTCTCACCTGGTTCTCGCCGGATGAAGAGCAGATGCTCGTGAGCCGTGCCCAGCTGCGGGCTCGCATCATGGGGGCCCTCGGCGGCCGTGCCGCGGAGGATGTGGTGTTCGGCTATTCCGAAGTCACCACGGGCGCCGGCGGCGATATCCAGCAGGTGGCTTCGATCGCCCGCCAGATGGTCACCCGTTTCGGCATGAGCGACCTCGGCCAGGTGTCCTTTGAGGCCGGCAACCAGGAGGTGTTCCTGGGCCGCGACTTGATGACGCGCAGCGACGGCTCGGACCGGTTGGCCAGCAAAATCGACGATGCCGTGCGCGAGATCGTGCAGAACTGCTACGCCGACACGGTGAAGCTGGTGGCCGCCCACCGGGACTGCATGGATCGGGTGGTGGAACTCCTGATCGAGAAGGAGAGCCTCAATGGCGACGAATTCCGCGCCATCGTGGCCGAATTCGCCGCCATTCCGGAGAAGGAACGCTTCTCGCCGCTGCTGGCTGGCTGATCAGGCGACGGCGCTGGCCATCACCGGGCCAGCGTCCACCCGGCTGGCCGTGGGTGCGGTGGTGGGATGCTCGGCCATCCAGCGCTGCACCCACTTGGCGGCCACCCGGTTGGATTCTTCCGCGGCCTCGCTGGTTTCAAACACGCTGAGGGAGATCATGCGGTCTCCCGCCTCGCCCACATCCACGAAGTAATAGGAAACGAAGCCCGGCAGGGCCTGCATTTCAGCCAACAATCCATCGAGCAGGGGCTGGGTGGCCTCCGCCGGATCCTTGATTCCCTCGTATTCCCGCAGGGTGGCGTACATCAACAGGGCTGGCTGAGTTCCCACCAAATCTGGTGAGCCCGCCTTCCACCGTCAACCAGCCATCACCAACCCGAAGCGGGGTGGCCCCTCAGACCGGACGCACAGGGCGCTTCTCGATCACCTTGTCGATCAGGCCGTAGCTGACGGCCTCCGCCGGCGACATGAAGAAGTCACGATCGGTGTCCTCCTCAATCCGGGGCAGGGGCTGGCCGGTGCGGTCAGCTAGCTCGGTGTTGAGCTTCTTCTTGAGATAGAGAATTTCGTCCGCCTGGATGCGGATGTCGCTGGCCTGACCGCGCGCCCCACCCAGGGGCTGGTGGATCATGATCCGGGAGTGGGTGAGGCTGCTGCGCTTGCCCTTGGTGCCGGCACAGAGCAGGAAGGCACCCATCGACGCCGCCAGGCCGACGCACACGGTTTGCACATCAGGCTTGATGTGCTGCATGGTGTCGAAAATGCCCAGGCCGTCGTACACCGATCCACCTGGGGAGTTGATGTAGAGGAAGATGTCCTTCTCCGGATCCTCCGCCTCGAGGAACAGCAGCTGGGCCACCACCCGGTTGGCGGACTCGGACGTGACCGGCTCGCCCAGGAAGATGATGCGCTCCCGCAGCAGGCGGGAATAGATGTCAAACGCGCGCTCACCCCGGCCCGACTCTTCAATGACGATCGGGATCATGGAGCTGCTGGGGCGATTGAACCCGATCTTACTGAGCCTGGGCGGCTAGGGTCGGGCCATCTTGGCCTGATCCCGCGTGAGTGCAGCTCTCACTGTTGCCGACAGCAAGCGAGCCTTCCACGCCGCCTTCCCCCATGTGATTGCGCCCCTCTACCGGCGCATGGTGGATGAGCTGCTGGTGGAGCTTCACCTGCTGAGCCGCCAGAAGGGGTTTCGCAGCGATCCCCTGTTCGCCTGTGGACTGATCCAGGTGTTCGACAGCTTTGCCAAGGGGTACAAACCTGAGGCCCAACGGGAGCCCCTGCTGGGCGCCCTCTGCGCCGCCTCGGGCTTTGATGCCACGGCCCTGCGCCAGCAACGCGACGCGGCCATGGGCGCCATGGGCAGCCCCAGCGTCGAGCAGGTAAAGCAGTGGATTGAGCAGGAGGGCAACGGTGCCCCGGAGCCCGTGGCGGCGGCCCTGGCCAGCATCCGGCGCAGCGATTTTCACTACTCACGGCTGATGGCGGTGGGGCTGCTGAGCCTGCTGGAGCAGGCCCAGGGCGCCGATGCCATGGATCCCGTTGCCCTGCGCAATTACGCCCACGATCTGGGTGGGGCCATGGGCTTGCTGCGGGAGCGTCTCGACAAAGACCTCAACCTCTATGCCAGCAATCTGGAAAAGATGGCCCAGGCGGTGGAGTTGATGGAGGAAACCGTGGCTGCCGAACGGCGCAAGCGCGAACGCCAGCAGCAGGGGCTGACTAGCGGGCCGGAGGCCGAGGCTGCACCTGAAGCCTCCCCGTCAGTTGGCTGAGCGGGGACGCCAACACCCGTTTCCCCGGGGCTGAACTGGAGGCCACCAGGCTGAGCTGGCTGGCCTGCCGCACCAGCAGGGGCAACTCCGGTGGCAGCAGGCCAGCCGCCGCCAGCGCCGCCGGCCTCACGCGCAACTGGGACTCGCGGCCACCCGCTTCCAGCGGTGGCAGGGCCGCAGCTGACGTGCTCGGTTCGGGGCCCAGGTACAGCTGAAGCTGGGGGGCCGCAGCCCGGGGCAGCACCCAGCGCCAGCCACCAACCACTTGGCCATCCTCCCGGCGCCAGCGCAGAGCCGGCAGAGCCGTCGACCCACCGGGCGAGGCCTCCAGCCCCTGGGCCTCCAGCGGTGCCTTCAGCCCATCCAGCAGGCGATTCCAGGGCCGGCGATCTCCGGTCACCCCAACCTGCAGGGAGAGTCCCGCCTGAAACGGGCCCTGGGCAAGGGAGCGCAGCTGCAACACAAAGGGGGCGCGGCGCACCAGGGCCAACTGACCCTCGCCGAGGCCATAGCGGGCGGCCAAGGGGTCACGGATTAGCTGACGGTTCAGCAGCCCCTGCAGGAGTCCCTCCAGCGCCGGGCCGCGCCACTCGAGCAGGAGGTCATGGGCCAGGGGCGCGGGCAAGGATGCCGCCGCCGTGGGGCCCGGATCGGCGAGGAAGCCACCCGCCGCACTGGCTTCCCCCAACAACTCGAGACTGGTTCCCTGCAGACGCAGGCTCAGGCACCCCTCCTGGAAGCGCTGCAGCAGCGGTGCCATGGGCCCGGCCATCACCCCCAGGCCCAGGGGCGACCAGAACACAGCCTGCTCCTGCTGCAGCCGCTGCAGGCAGCGCTGTTCGAGCCCCCGGCGCTGGCGCTGGGCCAACTTGAGCTGGTCCTGCAGAAGCCGCTGGGAGAGGGGATCGGGGGCCACCACCATGAGGTCATCCACCCGCAGCGCATGGGCTGGTTGGCCCGTAGGCAGATCCTGGGCGGGGAAAGCCAGAAAGGCGCCGCCATCGCCATCGCGGCCCCAGAACTGCCACCACACCCGGTTTTGGCGACTCCAGACCCTGCGGGCCAGGGGCGCTCCGAGGCGCTGGGTCCAGAGGGCTGGCACCGGACGCTGGGGGGCCGCCGGAAAACTCTGCAGCAGGGCGGACTGGGACAAGAGCCGCTCGAGTCCCTCGGCCCGGGGCCTAGGCCAGCGCAGCAGCACCCCGGCGGGCAGCACGATCAACAGGGCCGTGAGGGCAGCGCTCCAGCGCAGGGGCAGGGAGCGGATCGCCGCCGTTGTGCTCATGGACAGGCCCCATAGAGGGTGGTACGACGCCGCACCGGACGCCCCAGGTGACGGGCGGCCGCCTCCAGGGCCTGGGGCGACTGGCGGGTGCCACCGCTGGCCCCAGCCATCGTGGTGATGTGTTCCTCCATCAAGGTGCCGCCCAGGTCGTTGCAGCCCCAGCGCAGAGCTTCGGTGGCACCGGCGAGGGTGAGTTTCACCCAGCTGGGCTGGTGGAAGCGGAACCAGGGTCCCAGCAGGATCCTGGCCTGGGCCGTGAGCCGCAGCATCTGCGTGCGGTCAGGCTGATCCCGGCACACCCGGGCCCGCAGGGCGGCCGGCGCCGAAGCACCCACGAACGGCAGCAACACAAACTCGGTGAATCCCTGGCAGTGATGCTGCCAGGCGTGACGCTGCACGGCCACCAGGGTCAGCAGGTGGGCCACCAGATCGGCCGGAGCCTCGATGTGGCCGGCCATCAGGGTGCTGGTGGCCGGCAGTCCCTGGTGCTGCACCTGGAGCATCACGGCCACCCATTCGCGGGCTGTGAGTTTCTCGGGGCAGAGCACCCGACGCACCCGCTCACTGAGCACCTCCGCGGCCGTGCCCGGTACGGACGCCAGCCCCGCCGCCCGCAACCGCTCCAACACCCGATCGAGGGGCAGCCCATCGTGCTGGGCCATGTAGAGCAGCTCCTGGGGTGAAAAGGCATGCAGGTGGATGCCCGGCGCCGCCGCCTGCAGCAACCGCAACAGCCCTTCGGCGTAGGCCAGCTGGCTGCCATCCACGGTGGCCGCGGGGTTCAGCCCCCCCTGGATGCACAGCTCGGTGGCGCCGGCCGCCTGGGCCTCGGCGGCCCGCTGCTCGAGCTCCGCTTCCGAGAGCCAGTAGGCCCCGGGTTCGCCGGCGTCCCGGCGGAAGGCGCAGAAGCTGCAGTGTTTGATGCAGTGGTTGGAAACGTTGAGGTTGCGGTTGACCACGTAGGTCACGGTGTCACCGGCCAACTCCTGGCGCAGGGCATCAGCAGCCCGACGCAGCTGCTCGTCCTCGCTGGCCGACGGCACACGACTCAGCAGGGCCAGGGCCAAGGGGGCCAGGGCGGCAGCGTGCCCCTGGTCGAGGGCTGACACGCTGGGATCCAAGGTTGCCCCGGCCTGGGCTGCGGCAATCGCCCCAAGCAGGCTGGCCAGAGGCACGGGGGCGTCGTTGGCCTCTGGCTGGGGCGTGGAGGAAACGGCCGGGGGCGGGACCAACAGGTGGCCGGCTGTCTGCCAGGCCCAGTCGGCCAACCCTGAAGGAATGCCAGCCCTCACGGGCGGCGTTTGGCTTCCAGGGCCTTGCGGCGCCGACGGTCTCGCCACTCGATCGTGGAGAGATACAGCACGCCACCGCTGACAAAGACCAGCAGCAGGGCCGCCACACCGGACAGCAGCTGGGAGGCAGAAATGGGCAGCTCAGGCACCGAAACTCGCTGCGCCGCGCTCAGAACTTGATGCTGTTGTCGCCATGACGACCCCAGACCACCATGGCGATCGAGAAGCTGAACAGGGCTGCCAGAGAAGCCCAACCCACGGTGATCAACATGGCGCAGCCATCAGTCGTTGGCGGCACTTTACCTAGGGTGGAGCCTGCCCGGCATCTGCAGTAGTGGTTCTGGACCTCGGTCTCGGTGGGGTGATGGCCAGTTCCTCCCCCAGCCCTGTTCAGGAGCGGCAGCGGCTGCGCCAGCCCTACCCCCACTTCAAGGTGGTGGTGCTCGACGACGACGTGAACACCTTCCAGCACGTGGTGGAGTGCCTGGTGCGCATCATTCCCGGGATGCAGCCTGACCAGGCCTGGGATCTGGCCCACCGCATCGACAGCGAAGGCTCGGCCGTGGTGTGGTGCGGGCCCCAGGAACAGGCCGAGCTGTATCACCAACAGCTGGGGGCGGAGGGGCTGACGATGGGCCCCCTGGAACCCGCCTGATGGGACGGGTGGTGATCACCCACAGCACCTACATCGAGGGGTTGATCCCCCTGTTGAAACGGCTGGCCCATTGCCCTGGAATCGACACCGTCACCCCCGCGGTGATCAGCCGGGTGCGAGGACGCAGCGCCCAGCTTCGTCTGCGGGTGTCGGCTCCGATCACCGGCGGCCACAAACTGGTGGCCCGGCGCGGCAGCAGTGTCCAGGAGGTGTTCGTGGTCACCGACTGGAACCGCGAGCAACTGCAGGGGCAACTCGATCAATGGCTGGGTCAGGCTCCCCCACCCAACAACAGCTCACCGGACGGCGCGCGTTCGTAAACCGCCGGCGCCGCGAAGCGGGCGTAGGCCCCGCCCTCCCGAAACCAGCTGTCCGCCTCGAGGGTCAGACCATCGGGCTGGAGGCCCCACCGCTCCTGGAGGTAGTTGGAATAGTCGTCCAATTGGGTTTGGGGGGCCTGCCAGTGCACCACGGCAAACGCCAGGGCCCGCACCCGCACGATCCCTCCGGTGGCCTCCTGAATCTCCTCTTCCAGGAGGAAGGTGCGAAACCGCTCCAGACCCGCAGCGGACTCCGCCGCGGAGCCTCCGTCTGCCAGCCGGCCCTCCAGCGGGTATTTGCGCAGGTAGAGCTCGCGGGCCCGGGGAAACACAGGGCCTGGAGCGACGGACAGCAGCGATTCAAAGGCCTGCTGAAAAGAGTTCATCAGCACAGACGAGCCGGACCCACTTCGGGCAATCACCACGTCCAGAATGCCGCCTGATCCCGCCTGCTGTCGTCGCCCCACCATGCCGATCACCCCATCCCAGCTCGATGCGGCCCTGGCCTGGCGCTACGCCACCAAGGTGTTTGACCCCAGCCGCCCGATCGACGCCGGCACCTGGGGGGCGCTCGAAAATGCGCTGGTGCAGAGCCCATCGAGTTATGGACTCCAACCCTGGAAGTTTCTGGTGATCCGCGACCCAGACCTGCGCCAGCAGCTGCGCCCCGAGTCGTGGAATCAGAGCCAGATCACCGATGCCTCCCATCTGGTGGTGTTCCTGGCCCAACGGCACATCGGCGCCCCAGAAGCGGACCGCCTGATTGACACCATGGCGCGCATCCGGGGGCTGACCCCAGACCAGCTGGCCACCTATCGCCAGATGATCGACGTCGACCTGATCCATGGGCCCCGCAGTCAGCAGATCGAGCGCTGGGCCAGCAATCAGGTGTACATCGCCCTGGGCACCTTCATGGCTGCCGCTGCCCTGCTGGAGGTGGACACCTGCGCCATCGAAGGCTTCTCCCCCGAGGCCTACGACCGGATCCTGGCCCTGGAGGATTCGCCGTATCGGAGCTGCGTGGTGTGCGCCGCTGGCTATCGCTCCGCCGACGACAAATACGCCAGCCTGGCCAAGGTGCGCTATTCCGCCAGCGACCTGATCGAAGTGCGCTGAACCCTGAGGGCGGCCACCAGGGGCTCCAGTTTGCGGCGCCAGGCCTCCGCCGATTGGCGGCCTTGATCTGCTTCGGCCGCGCGCAGCAGACCAGCCAACTTGCAGGCCATCACGGAGTGGGCGCGCTCAGAACCCAAGGCTGAGGGAGTCATCAAAGCGACTGCTCAATTACCTCTTCAGACTGAAGACGCAACCCTTAACCGTCAGCCAACTTGACAAGCTTTCAAGGACGGTTTCCGAATCGTCCATAAAAAGGGGTGGACCGCCGTGCCGTTTTGCCCCAGTGTTCGACCTGGTGGTACCAGAAGGGGGGTCAAGGACGGGGCGCCGTTTCCGGCTGCAAGGCCGGCTTACGTTGCTTCCGCTGCAGACCCCCCATGTCGAAAAGGGAGTCAGATCAGAAAACTGTAAAAGGCAGTCACCAACAAGGCAGTCCGCTGGAACTTTACGCCCCTTTCGCCGGAACTGGAGCCGCCGGCGTGGGCAGAAGCGGAGGCAGGGGCCAGATCCCACGCACCTGCTCCAGCAGCTGCTCCGCCTGGCGTCCGCGCTCCTCGGGTGTCGCTCCCTGCAGCAGCAGGGTGATGTGACCCAGCTTGCGCCCGGGACAGGAGCCCTGCTTGCCATACCAGTGCACGTGGGCCTCGGGCAGGGCGGCCAGGGCATCGCGTTGCGGCAGGTAATCCGCCTCGGAGCTTTCAAAACCGAGCAAATTCACCATCAGGGCGCCGGGCACCTGCAGGTCCACCGCCCCCATCGGCAGGCCAGCCACGATCCGGACCTGCTGCTCAAATTGGCTGGTGCGGGCCGCTTCGATCGTGTAATGCCCGGAATTGTGGGTGCGGGGAGCGATCTCGTTCACCTGCAGGCCACCGGGCCCATAGAACAGCTCAATCGAGAGCACGCCGACATAGTTGATCGCCGTGAGCAGGGAGGCCGCAATGTTGCGGGCATAGGCCTGCACCCCATGGGGCACGGCCGCCGGTGCCAACACCCAGTCGCAGATCTGCTGGTGCTGGTGGGTCTGCACCAGGGGATAGCACTGCACGTTGCCATCCCGGTCGCGGCAGGCGAGCTGGGAGAGCTCCTGCTCAAACGGCACCAACTCCTCCAGGATCCAATCGCTGGCGGTGACGCGGGCCAGCAGGGCCTCGAGATCCCCCGCACGGCGCAACACGGCCGTGCCCTTGCCGTCGTAGCCGCCGGTGGAGGCCTTGGCCATCACGGGGAAGGTGAAGCCCTCGGGCAGGACGCCGTCACTGGGCAGCTCACTCCAGCGGGGGCAGGGCAGGCCGAGGGTCTGCAGCAGTTGACGCTGGCTGCGTTTGCACACCAGGGGCGAGAGGGACTCCAGGCTGGGCAGAAAGGCCACCCCATCGAAACTGAGGGGCGCCAGGGCGGGCAGATCGACCCACTCGTTCTCGAATGTGATGGCGCTGCTGCGGCGGGCGAGCTCCCGGGTGGCACCCACATCGTCAAGGGCGGCCTGCACCACGCTGGTGGCCAGGGTCGTGGCCGGATCGTGGGCGCCGGGGGTCTGCACATGCAGGGGCACGTTCAGGTTGCGGGCCGCCGAGGCCAGCATCCAGGCCAGTTGACCTCCACCCACCACGCCGATGGATCGGGCTTCCGGGGAACTCGCCTGTTGCCCCATCTGGGTCTGCACCATCTAGATCAGGACGCCCCGTTGAACTCGTACCAGGCCACCAGCAACTGGTAGGCGGCGCTGCGGCGCGACCACAGCCTGGGGTCACCCCCTTGGTCCGGATGCCAGTGCATCAGGTTACGGCGCCAGGTGGCCCGCACCTCCTGCCAGCCACTGCCGGGCAACACGCCCAGTTCCTCGCAGGCCTCCCGGTAGCAGCTGAGGAAAGGATCGCCTGCGACGTTCGACCAGCCCTCCTGGGCCGCCGGCGCCGCAAAGGCACCCTGTTCCAGGCGGTCCACCAGAAGCTGGGCCTCCTGGCTGGCCTGAAGGGCCGCGGCCAGCTGCTGGCGGGCCTGGTCCATCTGGGCCGTGAGGCTGCCGGCCAACTCCTCCACCCGCCGCTGGGCCTGCTCGGCGCCGATGCGGGCATCGGCCTGCTCCTTGCCAGTGCTGGCCACCGCGGCGCTGAGGGTCGCTTCGGCGCGGCTGCAGCTCTGCTGGGCCTGCTGGATCCGCTGATCCATGGTGGCCATCTGGCCGGTCACACTTTCGGCCACCTCCTGCGACCGCACCTGGGCCCCCTGGGAGGCAAGGATGGCCGCGGAGGCATCGGCCCGCACCTGGGCCAACTGGGCGTCCTGGTCGGCACGCAGGCTGTCGAGGGCCGTGCGGGCCTCGGTGGCCTCGCCCCGCAGGCGGTTGAGCTGGTCCTCCTGGCGGCGGATCAGTTGGTCGAGCTGATCGCGGGCGCTGGCCATCTGACCGTTGAGGCCGACGGCCAGCTGATCCACCCGTCCCTCCACCAGCTGCACGGCGGCGAGGGCACCGCTGGTGTCCGAGGACTGGCTGACGAGGGAACGCCGCAGATCTGCATCGAGGTCGATGCGGGCCTGGCGAACCTGGGCCAGTTCGCGCTCGAGCTCGCGAATCCGATCCGCGGCCTGGGCCGCGGCCCGATCCCGCTCCGCCTCAAGACTGCGCAGTGACGCGAGAGCCGCCGCCGCTTCCTCCCGGGCACGGACGAGCTGCTGACGGCTTTCCGACTCCACCCGGGCCAGGGAGGCCTCGGCGGTGCGGGCCGTGCTGGAGGACTGCTCCAGAGCCCGACTCACCTGGGGACGCATCACCACCGGAACGCCGCCGCGGCGGCCCGCCCGCGCCGGGCTCCCTCCCTTCGGAGAGCGGAGCAGGGCCACGCCAAAAGCGGAAAACACCAGGGGCGAGACCAGCACCCAGTAGGTGTCGTTGCGAATTTCCTGGTTGCCCTCCCGAGCCGCCTGCTGGCCCCGCACCAGGATCAGCAGAAACAGGACCACGCCCAGCCCCAGGCTGAACAGGCCGACCATCTGCCGCTCGCTCAATCTGGAGCTGGGTCTGCCACCGGAAGGAGCCATGGCCGGGATTTCAGGCGGCCGAACCCTAGGCGCCCCAAGCGGGTTGGTCCAGCGTCAGGGGGCGGCCGGTGAGGGTTTCAGGTGAGGGCGCGGTCGCCCGCGAACAGGTAGCGCACCAGACTCAGCAACAACACGATCAGGAACAGGGCCAGCCCGATGGTGCAGGCGTAGCTGATCTCGAGCTCGGAAAAGGCCTGGTCGTAGACGTAGTACACCAGGGTGCGGGTGGAGTCGGCAGGCCCGCCCTGGGTCATCAGATACACCTCCTCAAACACCTTGGTGGCGGCAATCGCCGAGATCACGGCCACCAAGGTGATGTAGGGCCGCAGCAGGGGCAGGGTGATGTCGAGGTGCTTGCGCAGGCCTTCGCTGCCATCCAGGGCGGCCGCCTCGTAGAGATCCGGGGAGATGCCCTGGAGCCCGGCCAGAAAGATCACCATGTAGTAGCCCAGCCCCTTCCAGAGGGTGACCACCATCACCGAGGGCAGGGCCAGCAGGGGTGAGGTGAGAAAGGCGATGGGCTGAAAGGACCCGGGCAACAGCGCGCTCAGCCAACCGTTCACCAGGCCGTTTTCGGCATAGATCCAGCGGAAGGCAATCGCCGCCACCACGATGGACACCAGCACCGGGGTGTAGAAGGCGCCGCGAAACCAATGAATGCCGGGCAGCTGGCGGTTGACCAGCACGGCCAGGGCCAGGGCGCCAACGACGATCGGCGGCACCACACCCACCAGATACAAAAACGTGGTGCCCGTGACCCGAAAGAACATCGGGTCGGCCAGCAGGCGCCGCACGTTGGCCAGGCCCACAAACCGCAGCGGCTCGCTCACATCGAGGCCCGCCTGGCTGACACTCATCACCAGGGCCATCGCCGCCGGAATCAACACCGACAACCCAACCAACACCAGGGCCGGAAGCAGGAAGCCCCAGGCCGTGGCGGTGCGGGGGGCGGAGCTGGACATCACGACTCACCGGGTGCAGCCATTGTGGAACCCGGTTCTGACGGTCGGCCAGCCCCAGCCAGGGACAGCTTTAGCCTCGGGCAACTCCCCCCCTGCCGATGACCGCGACCCCAGCCGCCAGCCCGCTGCGCACCATCGAGGTGGCCCTGCAGGCCAATCCCTATCCCGTGGTGATCGGCACCGGCGCCCTAGGCGGGCTGGGGGAGCAGATCCGCCAGCGCGGCTTCGCCTCGGGCACCAAGGTGTTGGTCGTCACCAACCCCGTGGTGGAGGCCCATTACGGCGCCGTTGCCCTGGCCAGCCTGCAGGCCGCCGGCTTCGAGGCCAGCACCCTGGTGATCGAGGCGGGCGAAGACCAGAAAACCCCGGCCACCGTGGCCCTGATCCACGACGCGGCCTTCACGCGCAAACTCGAGCGGGGTTCGCTGATCGTGGCCCTGGGCGGCGGCGTGGTGGGCGACATGGCCGGATTCGCAGCGGCCACCTGGCTGCGGGGCATCGCCGTGGTGCAGGTGCCCACCACCCTGCTGGCCATGGTGGATGCGGCCATTGGCGGCAAGACCGGCGTCAACCATCCGGGCGGCAAGAACCTGGTCGGCGCCTTCCACCAGCCGCGGCTGGTGCTGGTCGATCCCTCCACCCTGGCCACCCTGCCGGAGCGGGAGTTTCGAGCGGGCATGGCCGAAGTGATCAAGTACGGCGTGATCGGGGATCGGGACCTGTTCGAAGCCCTGGAGGCCGCCGGGGATCTCTCCAGCATGGCCGCGGTGGGGCCAGCCCTGCTGCAAACCCTGCTGGAGCGCTCCGCCGCCGCCAAGGCGGCCGTGGTGGCGGCCGATGAACACGAAGGGGGCCTGCGGGCGATCCTCAATTACGGCCATACCCTCGGCCACGTGGTGGAAACCCTCTGCGGCTATGGCACCTGGTTGCACGGTGAAGCCGTGGGGATCGGAATGGTGGCGGCCGGGGAGATCGCCCTCGCGATGGGGCTCTGGAGCGCCGGGGATCAGGCCCGCCAGCGGGCGGTCATCGCCGCCGCCGGCCTGCCCCTGGATTGGCCACGCCTCGACCCCGACGCCGTGCTGGCCTGCCTGCAGGGCGACAAAAAAGTGAAGCAGGGGCAGGTGCGCTTCGTGTTGCCCACCGCCATCGGCGCCGTGGAGATCCGCAGCGATGTCAGCGAAGCCTCGATCCGTCAGCTCTCGCCGTAGGTGTCCTCGAGAGCCGTTTCCAGCGTGGTGATCAGCAGCACCAGGGCGGCGCGGGCATCGAGATCCGGCCCGCTCACGGCCGCAATCCAGCGGTGGCAAAGCCCTTCAATCTGCTGAAACAGGTCGCCACCCGCCTGGAGGGTGGCCATCACCCGCTCGACGCTCTGCTCATCCGCCTCCGGTGGCAGCCCCACCACATAGCGGCGCCCGTCGTCGCCGACGTAGGTGAGCTGCCCCTGGTCATCCAGCACCGGCGTGGCGTGGGGCGTGATCGGCTCTGGCGGCTCCCCAGCCGAATCGAAGGGTTCATCCCCGGGTTGATCCACCATCCGCCCGCCCCTGTTCCCCCTCCCTGCTAGAGCCGCCAGCGCCGCTTGCCCATGCTTCGGGCCCGACGATCAGCAGCACTGATCCTTCTGCGGTTCGTGCCCCCCCGAACCTTGCACCATCCCCGACCGCTGGCCATGGTGAGAGACCCGGATGGCGAGGCCATGAGCTGGAGCGAACTGGAACGGTTGGTGGACGAGGCGGAGGGCGAAGCGAGCCTCAGGCGGGCCCTGGGGCACTGCCGTTCCCAGCAGGAGCTGGTGCTGGCCGCCAGGCGGCTGGGCTACCGGATCACCCGGGTGGACCTGCAGCGCGCCTGGCTGCTGCACCGCCGCCAGGAACCCCTGCAACAGCAGGGCTAGGACCGGGCATTGCGGGGCGGATGGCCGTCACCGCGCCGCAACTGCCGCTCCCAGCGGTTGAGCTGGCGCAGCAGCAGGGCCGTGAAGCCCAGTAGAAGCACCAGGGCAACGCGGGCCGCCACGCCGGGCACCCAGGCTGCCAGCAGCAATTCCAGCCCGAGGGCCACCAGCACCACCGGCCGCCAGCGACGCACGCCGCGCAGGGCCCCCGAGCAGGCCCGGCAGTGGCGGGTGTGGCTCTCGTGGCGATCCATCAGCGGTGCCAATCCGAGCCGCGGCGGTAGCGACCCAGTGGGAAAGGGGCCCCCGGCAACGTCGGTGACCCAGGCCTGCAGGGCCTGCACGTAGACATCGGCGCTGGTGGGCAGGAAGCAGGCCTGGGCAAAGGCCCCGCTGCCACCGCGGGCGGCCAGGGCACGCTCCTGCCCGTGCAGGAACACCTGGTCGTCTTCCAGCACGGTGTGGTTGCCGAGATGCTGCAGCCATTGGGGCCGGGCCCGCAGCAGCAGCCGCGGCAGGACGGAGCGGAACTGGAAGGGAAAGCGGGCGAACAGGCGGCATTCCCCAGGGCGGATCGGGGTGGCGTACACCACGGTGAGGAAGCGGGCAAAGCCCTGGGCCGTGAGGTCATGCCACATCAGGCCGGGGGCCACGAAGGTGGTGAACTGGCTGCCGAGCTTTCCCCGCCGCGGCCCCTCGGGCCAGGCCAGGGTGAATCCCTCCGGCCCGGCCCCGGTGAGCGTGGCCGCCACCGGGGCGGCGTTCTCGCGGCGGCCCACGGTGCGGTGGTGGGTGAACGGCACGTGGCTCACATCGAGCACGTTTTCCAGCAGGGTGAGGGCATCCATCGGCAGGTCGCGGAAGGTGTCCTGCACCAGCCAATCGGGTTCATCGAGCACGGGCACCAGGGGCAGGGGGCTGTCCCCAGCTGGCTCCCCCCCAGCCGCAAACACGAACAGCAGGCCCTGGCCCGTGGCCGTGGCGTAGGCACGGCAGGCGCTGCGGCGGCTGGCGCAGGCGGTGGCGGCCGCCTCTGGCTCCGCCTGGGGAATGGCCGTGCAGCGGCCCTCGCCGTTGAAGCTCCAGCCGTGATAGGGGCACTCCAGCTCGCCCCGGTCGTTGAGCCGGCCTTCGCTGAGGGGCACGAGCCGGTGGGGGCAGACGTCAGCAAAGGCACGCCACTGACTCGCCGCGGCATCCCACCAGAGCACCAGGTCCTCCCCCAGCAGGGTGAAGGGGGTGGGCCTGAGCCGGTCGAGGTCCTGGAGGTAGGCCACCGGGTACCAGCGCTGCTGCCAGTGCTCCTGCCAGCGCTCCAGGCTCGCGGCATCGACGGAGGGGGAAGCAACCATGAACAGTCCGCCGGGAAAGCAGGAAGGATGGCTGGATGATGGCGCGGCTCAGCTGGAAGCCGAGGTGTAAAACCGCTGGGCAAAGCGCCACAGCAGCCGGCTTCCCGCCAGGCACAGCAGCGCCACCACCAGCGATCCAACGGCCCACAGGGCCGAACCACGCCCCAGCAGGGCCTCGGCCGGCACGGTGGTGAGGAACGCCACCGGCAGCACGAAGGTGAACAGCAGGCGGAGCGCCGGGGGGTAGGCGCTGATGGGATAGCGCCCGGCCACCAGGGTGTAGCGCAACACCTCCGTGGCATTCCACACCTTCACAAACCAGATGCTCAGGGCCGCCAGCACAAACCAGAGGCTGTAGAGAATCACCAGGGCGGCCAGCAACAGCGCCAGCGCCAGCAGCACCGCTCCCGGCGAGCGCAGCCCTGCGGCAGCTCCCGGGCCGGCCTGGGCCAGGGCCCAGCCGATCAGCCCCAGACCCGCCGCCATCGCCGGCAGCCCCCAGGGCGACACCGTGCGGGCCGAGAGCCAGAACTGGCTGTCGATCGGCTTGAGCAGCACGTAGTCGAGGGTGCCGGTTTGCACGTGGTTGACGATGCGGCTGAGGTTGGGTTGCAGCAGGCAGGTGGTGAACCCATCCAGCAGGGTGTAGAGCCCCAGCACCACCAGCGCCCCACTCCAGCTCCACCCCCCGAGGCTGGGCCCGCCGGCAAACAGCAGCTGCAACACAAACAGGCTGCCGGCCAGATTGCCCAGCACCGACACCAGCTCAATGGCCGCGTTGAGCGGATACTCCAGCTCGGCCGCCAGGGAGGTGCCCCAGAAGCAGCGCAGGCTGCGGGCGTAGCGGCGGATGTCCCGGATCAGCGGCGGACGCATGGGTCAGGCCCCCATCGCCGAGTAGCGGCGCAGGCCGGCGCGCCACAGGAGGTGGGCCATCGGCAGCAGCACCAGGCACCAGGCCGCGATGGCCCCGAATCCCAAGGCCGCATTCACCGGTTCACCGGCCAGCAACCGGGCTGGAAAATCCACCATCCAGGGAAAGGGCGTGGCCAGGGCCAGGCGGCGCACCGCCGGCGGAAAGGTATCGAGGGGGGCCACCAGGCCGGAGAGGAAGAGGTAGGGGATCAGCAGCAGGCGGTCGAGGGCCGCAGCCCGCTCACTCCAGAAGCACAGGGTGGTGACGATCACCTGCAGCAGAAAGCGGAGCAGGAAGGCCGCCAGGATCGCCAGGGCGCCGAGCAGCAGGGCACCCGCCGAAGGCCACCACAGCACCCCCGGCGCCGCCAGCCCCACCACCACCAGCATCAGCACCACAAAGGGCACCCGGGTGGCCTGCTCACTGAAGTGGGACGCCAGGTAGCGCCACAACGGCGACAGGGGCTGCAACAGGAGGGGCGACAGCCGGCCCTGCAGGGCGTCCTCCTCAAACACGTGGATCAGCCACACCACGGTGAACTGGCGCACCACAAAGGCCGCCAGAAAGTAGTGGCTGAGCTGCTGGGGCGTCAGACCGGCCGCCGCCCCGGCGCCCGAGCCACTCCACACGCCCAGCATGATCAGGGGCAATACCCCCGAAAGGGCCCACAGGGCAATCTCGGCCCGGTATTCGAGCATCAGCGCGTACTGGCTGCCCAGCAGCGCCCGCGCCACCCGCCAGGCCCGCCTCATGGCTCCGCTCCCGCTGCGGCGGCGGCCGCCCGCTGGCGAAACAGGCCGCCGATCAACTCCTCGATCGGCGGATCACTCACCTCCAGATCCACCACGGCAAAGCGCTCCAGCAGCGCCGCCACCCGTTCGGTGAGTTGGGCGCGGGGCACCAGCAGGCGCACCTGGTGACCCTGGTGCGCTTCAAGCGTGCCGAAGCCGGCAAAGGCCTCCGCGGGGTGGAGATGCTCCAGCTCCAGCCGCACCTGCCGGCAGGGGGCCAGCCGCTGGGTGAGGGCAGCCAAAGAACCGTCGTGGAAGAGCTGCCCCTGGTGGATCAGCAGCACCCGCGGGCAGAGGGCCGTGATGTCGCCCATGTCGTGGCTGGTGAGCAGCACGGTGGCGCCGGTGCGGCGGTTGTAGTCGGCCAGGAAATCGCGCACCCGCGCCTGGGCATTCACATCCAGCCCCAAGGTGGGCTCATCGAGAAACAACACCGCCGGCCGGTGCAGCAGGGCGGCCAGCAGCTCGGTCTTCATGCGCTGGCCGAGCGAGAGCTTGCGCAGGGGGCGCTGCAGCTCCGGCCCCAGCTCCAGCATCTCGGCCAGCTCGCCGATCCGCCGCCGCGCCTCAGGCTCATCGATGCCGTAGACGGCGGCATTGACCCGCAGGGAATCGAGGGCCGGCAGATCCCAGATCAGCTGCTGGCGGTTGCCCATCACCAGGGTGATCTGCCGCAGGAACGCCGCCTGACGCCGCCAGGGCTGGTAGCCCGCCACCTCCAGCTCGCCGGCGCTGGGGTGGATCAACCCCGTGAGCATCTTCAAGGTGGTGGTCTTGCCGGCGCCATTGGGGCCCAGAAAGCCCACGATCTCGCCGGGCTCGATCGTGAAGCTGATCCGATCCACGGCCACCACCTCCCGGTGGCGGCGGTTCACCAGGTGGCGCAGGGTGCCGGCCAGGCCGGGCTGCTTTTCGCTGATCCGGTAGGTCTTGGCCAGATCCCGGGCGCGAATGGTGCTCACAGGGCGCCCCTCATGCGGCGCTGCCCACCTGCACCCCTTTCCAGAAGGCGACGCGTCCCTTGATGTTGGCGGCAGCCTCCTTGGGCTCCGGATAGAACCAGGCTGCATTGGCATTCACCTGGCCATCCACCACCACGTCGTAGTAGTGGGCTTCCCCTTTCCAGCCGCACACCGTGCGATGGCTGGAGGGGCGGAAGCAACCCTCCACCAGGGCCTCAGGCGGGAAGTAGGCGTTGCCCTCCACGGTCACGATGGCGTCGCTCGTGGCGAGCGTTGCGCCGTTCCAACGGGCTTCGGTGGTCATGGCAACTCCGGGAAGGGGATCGGCCGCGGTTCTAGCGGCTGCGGGCCAGCATGGGCGACACCAAGAAGGAGTGGGCGATGACCCTGGTGGCCGTGACCGGTGCCTCCGGCAAGACGGGGTGGCGGGTGGTGGATGAGGCGCTGCGGCAGGGCCTGGGGGTGAGGGCGATCGTGCGACCCGGTTCAGTGCTGCCCGCAGCTCTGGCCGAGGCCGAACGGCAGGGGCAGCTCGCGGTGCAGCGGCTGGAGCTGGGCCAGACCGAGGCTCTGCACGCGGCCTTGAGCGGCTGTGACGCACTGGTGATCGCCACCGGGGCTCGCCCGTCCGTGGATCTGGCGGGGCCGCTCAAGGTGGATGCCTTCGGCGTGCGGGATCAGATTCGCGCCTGCCAGGCCGTGGGGCTGCGGCGGGTGGTGCTGGTCAGCTCCCTGTGTGCAGGACGCTGGCAGCACCCGCTCAACCTCTTCGGCCTGATCCTGGTGTGGAAGCGCCTGGGCGAGAGCTGGCTGGAGCAAAGCGGCCTCGAGTGGACCGTGATCCGCCCCGGTGGCCTCAGCGAGGACGACAGCCGCACGGACCGTGAGGGGGTGGTGTTCTCCGGCGCCGATCAGCAGGAAAGCGACAGCATTCCCCGGCGGCTGGTGGCCCGGGTTTGCCTGGAGGCCCTCGCCACCCCAGCCAGCGTCGGCCGGATCATCGAAATCACCAGCAGCCCGGAGCAGTCGCCCCAACCCCTCAACCAATGGCTGACGGCCCTGGCTCCCGGCTGAAGCGGGGCGCCTCCACCGCCATCCCCCGGGCCAGAGCCACCCAGCGGAAGTCGCCGAGGGCGTGGGGATCCACCAACCGCAACAGGGCCTCGCGGCGAGCCAGCAGGGCCCCGAGATCGGCGGCGCTTCCCTGCTGCAGCCCATGCAGACGCTCCGCCAGCCCCAGGGCCAGCAGGGCCTCCCCCTGGCGCACCTGGCCCAGCAGTTGCCAGCCGCTGGAGGTTGCCGCCGCCAGCAGGCTTTCGAGGCAGAGGTGGGCCGTGAGGTCCCAGGTGCCCGGCTCCTGCAGGGGATCACTGCTGGCCAGCTGACCCCGGTAGGCCATCAGGGTGCCGGCCGAACGCTGGGGCGCGTAATACCGCCAGGCCTCCAGGGCGTAATCGATCACCAGCAAGGGGCCAGCCTTCAGGGCGGCAGCAGCGCCAGCCAGCCAGGGGAGCAGGCCGGGATGGAGTTCGGTGCACCAGCCCGGTGGGCGCTGGGGCGAGGGGGGCAGGAGCCCCAGGGCTGCGAGTTGGGCAGCCGCTGCAGGCTCCAGGGGCTCGCCGGGTTCCAGCCGCAGCGAGGGCCCGGCGGCCGGATCCTTGTGCAGCGCCACCACCTGCTGGCGCCAGAGCGCCCCGTCCCACACGATCCGCTCCACCGCCAGGGCATCGAGCACCTCGTGGGCCAACAGCACGCCGCGCACCGGAGCCGCCGCCAGCTCGGCGAAGCTGGCCCAGCGGCAGGGCAGGGGTGAGGCCTGCAGCAGGGCCCGTTGACGCTCGGCCATCCCGGCGTTGGGCTCCACCAGCACCAGCTCGGTGCAGGCCGCCAGATCGGGCCAGCCGGCCGCCAGGGCCTGGGCCAGCTGCAGGGCCAGACTGCCCTCCCCCGGACCGGTTTCCACCAGGGCCAGGGGGGCCTCCGCCCCCAGGCCGCCGCAGGAGGAGCCTGCCAGCTCCTGCAGCCAGTCAGCGAGCTGGGGGGCCAGCAGAGCCGCGAAGTCGGGGCCGAGGGAGGGAGCCGTGGCGAAATCCCCCGCCGGGCCAATCCGCAGGCGACCGGTCCCGTAGGCGCCGTGGTGTGGATCGTGCAGCACCCACTCCATGTAGGTGCTGAAGGGCACAGAACCGCCGGATGCCTCAAGGCGCTGCAACAGCCAGGCAGGCACGGGGCCGCGTGGGCACGGATTCACGCTCGGACGCCGATTCAGGGAGAATGCATCTTCCCTGAGGCCGGTGTATGGGTCGCGTGCAGAAGGCCGTGATGGCCATGGCGGCCATGCTGCTGGTGCTGGGTTGCTGGCTTGGTGGAGGCGCGAGCCCAGCCCTGGCTTACGACAACCCCGACCTGCTGCCCGACCACCCCACGCCAGTGATCGACCTGGCCAAGGCCCTCACCGATGGACAGCGGACCGCGCTGGAGGCCGAGCTGGAGGAGTTTGAGCACACCAGCGGCTGGAAGCTGCGGGTGCTCACCCAGTACGACCGCACCCCCGGCCTGGCGGTGAAGGACTTCTGGAACCTGGATGAGCGCTCCCTGCTGCTGATCGCCGATGAGCGCGGCGGCAACCTGCTCAACTTCAACGTGGGCGAGGCCCTGTTTGCCCTGATGCCGCGCACCTACTGGGTGGAGCTGCAAACCCGCTACGGCAACCAGTACTACGTGCGCGACAACGGTGAGGACGCCGCCATCCTCGACGCCCTCCATGCCGCCAAGGGGTGCCTGGTGATCGGCGGCTGTCAGGTCGTCCCCGGCCTGCCCCAGGAGCAGTGGTTGCTCACCCTTTCCACTTCGGTGCTGGGGGGCCTGGTGGTGGGCTTCGCCGCCTATCCCCGCAAGGAGGGGCGCAAGGTGGAGTGGGCGTGGGTGCTGCTGCTATCACCCCTCTGGCTGATCCTGTTCGGCGCCCTGGGGCTTGGGCCGATCCTCACCCGCACCAGTGACCTGCTGCCGGTGGCCCGCAACACCCTGGCCTTCTTGGGGGCGGCCCTGGCCGCTTACCTGGTGGCCGGGGCCACCGTGGGCAAGGCCCGACTCCGGGACCAGGACGGCACCAGCTGACCCAAGGCCTGACCGGTTCAGAGGGAGCTGCTTCGGGCTTTGGGCCCCAGCCGTTCCAGGTTCTCGAGCTGGCAGCGCAGGGAGGTGGCCGGGGTGCAACTTGGTTTCGCCGGTTCAGCGACGGCCACCGAAAGCTGGCCGCGCAGGCGAGCCAGGCTGTCTTCGTAGAAGCGCTTGAGATCGTGGAAGCGCTTCACCGGCTGGCCGTAGTAGCTGTGGCCGGCCAGGGTTGGAAAACTGGCCCACTCGGGGGCGAGCTTGGCCGCCAGCTGGGGCGTGAAGCTGCCCTGATCGGCCAGGGCCAGGGCCCCGCGACGCTGAATCAGGAAGATGGCGCCCTGGTCCTGCACCTGGGGACCGAACTCGGCGAAGCCCAGGGAGCGGGACACCAGATTCCAGGTGAAGGGCATGAACTGGTACGCACCGGCGGCGGCGCTGGCATAGCGGGCCGTGCGGACCACCCGATCGGGGTGGCGCTCCAGGGAGGGCATCAGGCCACCCCCAAACATGATGCGGTAGCCAATGTCATCCCCGCCGGCCCAGGTGCCCTCGGCGTAGCGGATGGTGTTGAGCAGGGCCCGGCGCTCGGGGGTGATCGCGAAGATCCGCGGGGCTGGCGGCGGCAGGGGCAGGGCCATCGCCGTGTGGGGATGGCTGCCAGACCCCAACAGCTCCAGGGACTGGGCCTGGGCCGTGGGGGCGAGCCAAGCCAGGGCCGCGACACCCACGGAGAGGGCGAAACCGGATTGGGAACGGATGCTGGGCAGGGTCATACCGGAGCGGATCAAACGGCAGACCGCCTGCAGGCGGCCAAATCTGGAAAAAGCGAAGAAATGATTCGTTCGCGCCAATTTGCCTATCAATCCACCGAAACACGATGGTGATAGTGCCAATCACACAGGTGTCCACCGGTATCAACAACGACGGTCAACAGTTCAGATCACTGTGGTGCACCCAATCTGCAACGCAAAGTGCACCTCTTGTGGCGCAATGATCACGGATTCCGATCAGTCAACGCCAACCAGGCCGGCCTGGGCTTCCACAAAGGCCCCGATCGCCCGGGCGGCCTGGATGCTGCCATCGGCCCCAAGGGCCGGGCCCTGGGGCGGCAGCAAGGGCTGATCGAGTTGCCAGTTCCCCTGAAGGGCTTGCCGCTGGCTGAGCAGCCGGTGCCAGCCATGGCGCACCAAGGCCGCCTCCAGCACGGGGGCTTCGGCAAATCCCTCCCGGTGCACCAGATGCACCCCCACCCCGGCCGCCAGGGCCTCACAGAAGGAGCTGTAGCCGGGCTTGGTGAGCAGGCGATCACAGAGCCCCATCACCTCCAGGGGACGCACGCCAGCAGGCAACAGGCGGGCATTGGGGGCTGCCGCCAGCTGGGGATCCGCCGTGATGAACACGTGGTCGGGCCAGCGTTGCAGGAGCTCCGGGGCCAGGCCGAGGCCCAGACCGCCAAAACTGATCAGAACGCAGCGGTGCCGCTCCGCCGGCAATCCCAACTCCTCGGCCAAGACCCGGGGATCGAGACGGGGCTGGCCTGGGGTGAGGCCGATCGCCACCTCGGGGATCCCCCACGCGATCGGCATCGCCAGCGGGCAGTGCAGGAGCAGATCGCCCTGGCGGTAGGCCGCCAGGGCGCGGCTGGCCCAAACCGCGAAGGCTGGCCCCATCGGGGCGTAGATGGCCTCCCAGCCGAAGCTGGCCAGCCACACCAACGGAGCCCCCACGCGCCGGGCCAGCTCGGCGGCGGCCGGGGGCACGTCCCCCAGCACCAGCAACGGCTGCCCCTGGGCCACCAACCAGGCCTGCTCGCGCGCCCACTGCTCCGGAAGCTGGGTCTCGAGGGCCGTCAAGGCCTCCAGGGTGGCCGCGGCGTCTGCTCCGAGGGCATTGGCCTGCACCACCCCCACATCCCAGCGACAGGGACGATGCTCGAAGGGCACCGGCCCCAGCGCCGTGCGCAGAAAGGAGGCCGGCAGAGCCGTGGACAGCACCAGCCGCCAGTGGGGGTGCAGCCCATGCAGGGCGGTGAGCACGGCAGCGGTACGGGAGCCATGGCCGAAGCCATGGGCACTCACACACGCGTAGATCAGCACGGGGCCAGCTCTGGCGAGGGGCTGGGGGCCGTCCACAGACGCTCTTCGTAGAGCAGCTGGCCTCCCAGGCCATACCAGCGATGGCTCGCCGTGCGCAGCTCCTGCCCCACCAGCTCCACCCAGCTCAGATGGCGAAGGGCCTGGCCGGCGCCATCGGTGCCATGGCGGGGCACGCAGGCGGTGTTGAGGTAGGCGGTGCCGGCCCGATCGCGGCAGAAGCTCTGGCGCGCCCCCTGCCCCCGGCGCAGGGCGTGGTGCATGTGGCCGAACACCACCAGCGGCACGGAGCGGCGGCGGCGGATCTGCTGAATGGCCAGGGCCAGATCGAGGTCACCCCAATCGCAGGCGGGGGGCTTCCAGTCGCGACCGCAGGGGGAGGCGGCGTCACTGCCGAGGCCGGAGGGACCGCTGTGGCCGAGCAGCACCAGGGGCCAGTCGTCGGGGGCGGCGGCCGCGGCGGCCGTGATCCGGTCAGCCGATTCCTGCAGGGTCACCGGGCCGAAGGCCGCTTGCACGGCCCGGGACAGATTGAAGCCCCCGCCGGCGGTCCCGGGCCGTCCCCCCACCACCGCCAGCCCGGGTGGGCTCAAGGCCCGCAACTTCCAGCCGCAATGCACCTCTCCCAGCAGATCGATCTGGCGCTGCAGGGTGCGGCCCGAGGCATCCTTGCCCGCGTCGTGGTTGCCGAGAATGCAGGCCACGGGTAAGGGCAGCTGGCGGAGCAGGGCCGGGATCCGCTGCTGGCCGTCACTCAGGTCGCCCACCACCAGCAGGGCATCGGGCGCCAGGGTCTGCAGCAGCGCGTGATCGCTGTGGTCCCAGGCCCCGTGCAGGTCTCCGGCGATGGCAATGCGGAGCGTTTTCCCCCCGCTCGATACCACCATCCCCGATGCCTAGGCTCATGCCATCCTGCATCAGCTGAGGCCCCGGGTTGGTTTTCGCCGCCATCCAGAACCCACCAGTCGCCGATTTGCCCGGAGCAATTGCGGCGTTGAAGCACCAGCGCAAGGCCGTGATCCTGGCCCACTACTACCAGGACCCTGAAATTCAGGATGTCGCCGACTTCATCGGCGACTCCCTCGAGCTCTCCCGCAAGGCCGCCGCCACCGATGCCGAGGTGATCGTGTTCTGCGGCGTGCACTTCATGGCGGAGACCGCCAAGATCCTCAGCCCTCAGAAAACGGTGTTGCTGCCCGATCTGGAGGCCGGCTGCTCCCTGGCTGACGACTGCCCCGCCGAGGCCTTCGCCGCCTTCCGCGCCGCCCATCCCGACCACATCGCCGTGAGCTACATCAACTGCTCGGCAGCGGTGAAAGCCCACAGCGACCTGATCTGCACCAGCAGCAATGCGGTGGATCTGGTGCGCCAACTGCCCGCCGATCGGCCCATCCTGTTTGCCCCCGATCAAAACCTGGGCCGCTGGGTGCAGCGCCAGAGCGGCCGCGAGCTCACCCTCTGGCCCGGCAGCTGCATCGTGCACGAAACCTTCAGCGAGCAGGCCCTGCTGCAGCTGAAGCTGGAGCACCCCGGCGCCGAGGTGCTGGCCCACCCCGAATGCCAGCAACACCTGCTGGATCTGGCCGACTTCATCGGCTCCACCAGCAAGCTGCTGCAGCGGGCCGAAACCAGCCCGGCCGACAGCTTCATCGTGCTCACCGAGCCGGGGATTCTCCACCAGATGGGCAAGGCGGTGCCCCACAAAACCCTGTATGCGGTGCCCGGCGCCGACGGCTGCAGCTGCAACGCCTGTCCCTACATGCGGCTCAACACCCTGGACAAGGTGTGGCGCTGCCTCGAGAACATGGCCCCGGCCATCGAGTTGGACGAGAGCCTCCGGCTGCGGGCCCTCGCCCCCATCCAGAAAATGCTGGAGATGAGCCGCTGAGTCCGCTGCATCGCCATCACGGCCAAACGCTGAGCGCCGCCCTGGCAGCGGGCATCGCCCTGGCGGGCCCCTTGCTCGGCCTCACCGGCTGGGAAACGCCCGGCCGGGCCCAGGAGGACCCACCGGGCACACCCCACTGCTTCGACCTCTGGGAAGCCGCCCAGTTCGCCGAGGGGAGCGGCGGCACGGCCCGCTGGCTGGTGCCCAACGAACAGACCACCGCCACCCGCATCCGGCTGGAGCAAGGGATCTGCCAGGTGGACCGCCAGCTCAACCTCAGGATCACCGAGGCCCGGCCCTGCACGGTGATGCGCGCCGGTCCCGAACCGGGGGATCCGCCGACGGCCTACATGTATCAATGCCGCATCTTCTACCGGGTGGAAGCCCAGGAGCTGGTGCAGTACAGCAACGGACCCAACGGGTTCCAGCGCCAGGTCTACGGCCGGCTGCGCTGGTCCTGATCCGCAGGGGCCCTTCAGTAGCTGTAGTTGGCCACGAACAGGGTGGCGTCATCCGAGGGCTCGGAACCCGCCCGATAGCCACCGCGGCTGGCGGCGCCATTGGCCCGGGCCCGCGCCAGCAGGGCCGCCTGGCCGGCGTCCCGATCCAGGCCACGCCAGTGCTGCAGGCAGCTGTGCTGGAGGGCCCGGCCGAAGGAGAAGCCCAGGTGCCAGGGCGCGCCCGTATCGGCGGCGGCGGCATTGATGGCATTGAGGCAGAGGCTGGCGTCCTCTTCACTCAGGCCGCCACTGAGAAACAGGATGGCCGGCACCGCCGCCGGTACGGTGCGGCTCAGGGTGCGCAGGGTGAAGTCACCCACCTGCTCGGGCGAAGGCTGCTCCGGACAGTCGGCCCCAGCGGTGGTCATGGAGGGCTTGAGCAAACTGCCTTCCAGAAACACCCCGTGCACCGCCAGGGCCTCGTAGACGC
Organism: Cyanobium sp. T1B-Tous; assembly: GCF_024345475.1. Classification (GTDB taxonomy): domain Bacteria; phylum Cyanobacteriota; class Cyanobacteriia; order PCC-6307; family Cyanobiaceae; genus Cyanobium_A. The sequence continues at coordinate 10,944 of NZ_JAGQBE010000014.1, read as the reverse complement.
TGCGCAGCACCCACTCCTGAACGGCGGCCGTGGTGGCGATGTCATGGTCGCCATCCATCAGGATCTCGGGTTCCACGATCGGCACCAGGCCCTGCTCCTGCACGGTGCGGGCGTAGCGGGCCAGGCCCCAGGCGTTCTCCCGCACCGCCAGCTCCGAGGGGCAGCCGGCGGCGGAGATGCGCAGCACGGCACGCCATTTGGCAAACCGGGCCCCCTGGGCGTAGTAGCGGGCAGCCCGTTCGGCCAGGCCCCGCAGACCGGTGCACCACGACTCCCCCTCCAGTCCCCCAGGCAGGGGCTCCACGCCCAGATCCACCTTGATGCCGGGCACGATGCCCTGCTGCTGGAACAGGTCCACGATCGGGGCGCCACCCGCCTCGGCACTGCTGGTTTGAAACAGGGTTTCCTCGTAGAGGATCACGCCGGAAATGGACGCGCCCAGGCCTGCGGTGGTGGCCAGCAGGGTGCGGTAGGCCCGGCGGTTGGCTTCGCTGTTCTCGAGTCCGATGGCGTCGAAGCGCTTGCCGATCGTGCCGGTGGATTCATCGGCGGCCAGCAGGCCGGTGCCCGGAGCGGCCAGGGCCGCCGCCGTGGCGGCCAGCTCGTCGCGAAAGGTGTCCAGAGCCATGGGTGGGGGCCTGCTGTGCACCCCCGGGCTAAAGGGGCCCCGGGGCGACGTCAACGGTGGCGCGCCCCCCTCGCCACAATCGGCCGATGCCTCTCCCCGCCGGCAGCCTGCTCGAGCTCACGCCCCAGGGGCTGTACTGCCCGGCGGCGGCGGCCTGGATCGACCCCTGTCGGCCCGTGCCGCGGGCGCTGATCACCCATGCCCACGCCGACCACGCCCGGCCGGGCTGCGGCGAATACTGGGCGATCGGCGCCAGTGAAACGATCCTGCGCCAACGGCTCGGGGCCACGATCAACCTGATCCCCGTCGACTACGGCCAGCTGCATCGCATCGGCGACGCCCGGGTGTCGTTCCACAGCGCCGGCCATGTGCTCGGCAGCGCCCAGATCCGGCTGGAGGCCGGCGGGGAGAGCTGGTTGGTGAGCGGCGACTACAAGCGCTGCGCCGACCCCAGCTGCGCCCCCTTTGCCCCCGTACGGGCGGATGTGTTCATCACCGAGGCCACCTTCGGCCTGCCGATCTACCGCTGGCGCAGTGGTGCCCAGGTGGCCGCTGACATCGTGCAGTGGTGGCGCGGCGCGCCGGAGCGACCCTCGCTGCTGTTTGCCTACGCCTTCGGCAAAGCCCAGCGGCTGCTGGCCGAACTGGCCGCCATCGGCGTCCGCGAGGAGGTGTTGCTGCACGGCGCCGTGGAAGCGCTGATGCCCGCCTACCGCGAGGCGGGGGTGGTGCTGCCGCCCACCCAGGCGGTGAGCGCGCTCGCCAAGGGCGAATCCCTGGCCGGCCGGCTGGTGATCGCGCCCCCTTCAGCCCACCGGTCGGTGTGGATGCGGCGCTTCAAGCTGCCGCAAACGGCCTTCGTGAGCGGCTGGATGGCCGTGCGTGGTGCCCGCCGCCGCCGGGGGTATGAACGGGGCTTTGTGCTCAGCGACCACGCCGACTGGCCCGGTCTGCTCCAGAGCGTGAAAGAGAGCGGCGCCCGCCAGGTGTATGTGACCCACGGCAACAGCGATGGGCTGGCCCGCTACCTGCGGGAGGTGGAAGGCCTGAGCGCCGAACCGCTGGAGGGCGCGGCCGCCGCCGCCTGAACCACTCATGCAGCCCTTCGCCACCCTCTACAGCAGGCTGGATGCCAGCAGCGGCACCAGCTCCCGGGTGGCCGCCCTGGCGGCCTACTTCGAAAGCGCCGATCCCGCCGATGCGGCCTGGGCCCTGCACGTGCTGCTGGGCAAACAGGGCAAACGTCTAATCACGGGGCGGCGGCTGCGGGAGATCTGCCTGGCCGGCTCGCCCCTGCCGGACTGGCTGTTTGACGACTGCTACGCCCAGGTGGGCGATTCCGCCGAAACGATCGCCCTGCTCTGGCAGCAGGTGGCGCCGCAGACGGGCCCGGTCGGTGCCGAGGGCTCCCCCGGTGAGTCGTGGGCCGGAGCCCCCCTGCACCGCTGGCTCGACGAGCTGCTTCCCGCCGCGGCGGCCCTGCAGGGAGAGGCCCAGGCCGAGGCCGTGCGGCAGCTCTGGCAGGGGCTCAGCGCCAACGAGCTGCTGGTGGCCAACAAGTTGCTCACCGGCGGCCTGCGGGTGGGGGTGGGGCCGGGACTGGTGCTGCGGGCCCTGGCCCAGTTCAGCGGGTTGGAGGCGGCCCTGCTGCAGCACCGGCTGATGGGCGGTTTCAGCCCCAGCCCCGAGGCCTACCGGCAGCTGCTGGCCCCAGCGCACCAAACCGAGGCCGTGCCCAGCCGCCCCTATCCGTTTTTCCTCGCCTCACCGCTGGAAGAGCTCCCGGCCGGCGCCGCCGAGGACTGGCTGGCGGAGTGGAAGTTCGACGGCATCCGCGGCCAGCTGATCCACCGCGCCGGCCAGGTGTTCCTCTGGAGCCGGGGGGAAGAGCTGATCAACACCGCCTTCCCCGAGTTGATCGCGGCAGCGACCAACCTGCCGGAGGGCACCGTGCTGGACGGCGAGATCCTCGTGTGGCCCAGCACGGCCGCCCAACCAGCCCCCTTCAGCCAGCTGCAACGGCGCCTGGGGCGCAAGGCGCCGGGCCGGGCCCTGCTGGCGGCGTGTCCAGCTGCCTTCGTGGCCTACGACCTGCTCGAGGGGGAGGGCGACGACAGGCGCCAGCGGCCCCTGCGCCAACGCCGGGCCGCCCTGGAGGAGCTGCTCCATCGATGCTCTGAGGCGGCCCCCACCCCCGCAGCCGGGCTCCTGCGCCTCTCCCCCCGCCTGCCCCTGACGGCCTGGGACCAGCTGGAGCCGCTGCGCCAGCAGGCCGCGGCGGCGGCGGCCGAAGGGCTGATGCTCAAGGACCTCGCCTCTCCCTACCTGGCGGGCCGGCGGCGGGGCTCCTGGTGGAAGCACAAGCGCGACCCCGACACCCTCGATGCGGTGCTGCTCTACGCCCAGGCCGGCAGCGGACGGCGCGCCAACCTGTTCACCGACTACACCTTTGGGCTCTGGGATGGCGACGGCCAGTTGGTGACCTTCGCCAAGGCCTACTCCGGCCTGGACGATGCCGAGATCACCGCCCTGGATCGCTGGATCCGCCAGCACACCACGGAGCGGTTTGGTCCGGTGCGGGCGGTGGAGCCCCTGCAGGTGTTTGAGCTGGCCTTCGAGGGGCTGCAACAATCACCTCGCCACAAAAGCGGCCTGGCCGTGCGCTTCCCCCGCATCCGCCGCTGGCGCCACGACAAACCAGCCCAGGAGGCCGACACCCTGGCCACGGCCCTGGCGCTGCTCGAGCGTGGCCCGTGCTGAGTCTGGAGAGCCTGGCCAGCCTGGATCTGTGTGTATGGCTGCGCTCTGGGCAGGCTGCCGGCCAGCGCCTCGGCCTCAACCAATCCTCCGTGAGCCGCAAGTGCGGCCAGGCCCTGGCGCTGTTCGAGCTGGAGCTCGTCAAAGAGGATCAGGAGTGGAGCCTGCAGGGAGACCCCACCCTGCTGCAGCTGGAACGGCGGGTGCACCAGCTGGCCCGCTGGCAAGGCCTGGCCCCGCTGCGCCTGGAAGCCACCTACTGGTCCGGGCCCCTGCTGGCCACGCCAGAGCCCGCGGGCTGGCTGCTCGGGACCTGCGACATCGTGGGGGTGGGCCTGCCCCTGATGCTGTTGCGCCAGCGGGTGATCGACGCCTGGATCGCCGCGGGTCCCGACTGGCCCGACCCCGACGATCCCGAGCTGGTGGCCCTGCCGTTGTGCCGCTATCCGGTGCACCTGGTGGTGGGCCCCAACCATCCCCTGTTGAACCAGGGGCCCATCACCTGGGACGACGTGGCCGCCTTCCCCAGCCTGGCCCTGCCGCCCGGCACCTACCCCAAGGTGGAGGCCTGCCTGAAGCAGTTGGGACTGTGGAACGCACCGGTGAGGATGCGGCGGTACCGGCGGGAGCGCTGGGAAGGGCAGGCCGAAGCAGACCTCACCATCGGCTACGCCACGGTGCTCAGTGAGCGGGTGGCCGGCAGCCTGGTGCGCCTGCCCCTCGATCTGCCGCTCGAGAGTGGCGAATCCCTGGTGGTGCGGCGGGAGTTTGGCCAGCACCCCCCCACCCTGACCCTGGCGGCCGAACTGCTCCAGCGCCTGGAACCCTTCGCCGCGGCGGCGCCCGAGATCACCCTTTGGCCACTGCGCACAGGGCCATGAGTCTGCTGGCGCCGATCGAGGCCTGGTTTTCCCAGCAGGGCTGGACGCCGCTGCCCTTCCAGCGGCAGAGCTGGCAGGCCTACCTGGAGGGCAACAGCGGCCTGATCCAGGTGCCCACCGGCTCGGGCAAAACCTATGCCGCCGTGATGGGTCCGATCGCCGAACTGCTGGCAGAGCCCGGTCCAGGTCTGCGGCTGCTGTACCTCACCCCCCTGCGGGCCCTCAGCCGCGACCTGGCCCAGGCCATCGCAGCGCCGATCGAGGCCATGGGCTGGCCGTTGCGGGTGGGCATCCGCAATGGCGACACCCCCACCAGCGAACGCACCCGGCAGCTGCGCACGCCGCCCGAGATCCTGATCACCACGCCCGAATCCCTGAGCCTGCTGCTGGCCAACCCCAGGGCAGCCGAGCTCTTCGGGGGGCTGCAGGCGGTGGTGCTGGATGAGTGGCATGAGCTCCTGGGCAGCAAGCGCGGCAGCCAGACCGAGCTCTGCCTCAGTTGGCTGCGCGCCCAGCGCCCCGGCCTGCGCACCTGGGCGATCAGCGCCACCATCGGCAACCTCAACGAAGCCGCCCGCACCGCCGTCGGCAGCGGCAACGCCGAACCCTGCCTGATCACCGCCCCGATCACCCGGGCCACAGCCATCCGCAGCCTCTTGCCCGACAGCATCGATGGCTTCCCCTGGGCCGGCCACCTCGGTCTGCGCATGTACGAGGAGTTGGTGGCCGCCCTGGAACCGGGGGTGAGCACCCTGCTGTTCACCAACACCCGCAACCAGGCCGAGCGCTGGCACCAGTGCCTGCGCTACGCCTGCCCCGAGATGGAAAACGCCTTAGCGCTCCACCACAGCGCCATCGACCGGGCCGAGCGGGAGGCGATCGAGGCTGGGGTGAAGAGCGGGGCCCTGCGCTGGGTGGTGGCCACCAGCTCCCTGGATCTGGGGGTGGACTTTCAGCCGGTGGAACGGGTGGTGCAGATCGGCTCGGCCAAGAACGTGGCGCGGCTGCTGCAGCGTGCTGGCCGCAGTGCCCACAGCCCCGGCGGCACCTCCCAGGTGCTGTTCATGCCCACCCATGCCCTGGAGTTGTTGGAGCTCAGTGCCCTGCGCCGGGGCCTGGCCGCGGGGTTGGTGGAGCAGCGCCGCCCGCCGGCCGCGCCGATCGACGTGCTGCTGCAGCACCTCACCAGCCTGGCCTGCGGCCCGGGCTTCGAACCGGGCCAGGCCCTGGCGGCGGTGCGCACGGCCTGGAGCTACCGCCAGCTCAGCGACGCCGACTGGCGGTGGTGCCTGCGGTTTCTCGAGCAGGGGGGCGACTGCCTCGGGGCCTATCCCCGCTACCGCAAGCTCGAGCGCGATCCCATCACCCCCGGCAGCAACGGGCCCTTTCACTACCGGGTGAAGGAGAAGGCCATCGCCCGGCTGCACCGACTCCACATCGGCACCATTACCGCCGATCGCGCCGTCACCGTGCGCTTCGTACGCGGCGCCGTACTCGGCCACGTGGAGGAGGCCTTCATCGGCCGGCTCAAAGCCGGCGATGTGTTCTTCTTTGCCGGCCGCCAGCTGGAATTCGTGCGGCTGCGGGAGATGACGGCCCAGGTGAAGGCCACCACCAAAAAGAGCTCCACCGTTCCCGCCTGGGCCGGTGGCCAGATGGCCCTCTCCGATCTGCTCAGCCAGCACCTGCGGGCCGAGGTGGACCGCTGCGCCCGGGCCCTGGCGGGGGAAACCAGCCTCGACAGCCCGGAACTGCAGGCGCTGGAGCCCCTGCTGCAACGCCAGGCCCAGCTCTCACGGCTGCCCCGCAACGACGAGTTTCTGGTGGAGGTGTGCCGCAGCCGGGAGGGCAGCCACCTCTACGCCTATCCGTTTGAGGGCCGCTTCGTGCATGAGGGCCTGGGCTTTCTGTGGGCCTGGCGCTTAGCCCGCCAGCAGCCCAGCACGATCACCGTGTCGGTGAACGACTACGGCTTTGAGCTGTTGGCTCCCAAGGGCTACCCCTTTGAGGAGTTGTTCAGCCTGCACGGCGACGCCCTACTCGACGGCGCCCACTTGCAGGACGATCTCGAGCGGGCCATCAACCTCTCAGAGCTCTGCCGCCGCCGCTTCCGGGCGATTGCCCAGATCAGTGGATTGGTGCGCAACGGCTATCCCGGCCAGGCCAAGTCGGGAGGGCAACTGCAGATCAGCGCCGCCCTCCTCTTTGATGTGTTCAGCCGCCACGAACCAGCCAATCTCCTACTGGCCCAGGCCCGATCTGAGGTGCTCTCAGACCAGCTGGACCTCCCCCGAATCACCGGCGCCCTCGAGCGACTCCAACGCTGCACCCTGCAGCTTGAGGCCACCCCCCGGCCCGGGCCCCTGGCCTTTCCCCTGCTTGCCGAGCGGCTCAACAACCGCATGAGCAATGAATCCCTGCTGGAGCGGGTGCAGCGGCTGATCGCGGAGGCCCGCAAGGCCGAATGCGTCTGAAATCATTGATTTAAAAAGAATCAGGCCAGGATGGGGCCGCCAACCAACTGACCATGGCTCACCAGCACCCCGCCCCAAGCCTCTGATGGACGGCGAAACCTTGGTAGGGGAGTTGCGCCGCACCATGGGTCGCCTGGACACGGCTCTGGGGCAGATCGACGAAGGGATGGTCCTGGTGAATGCAGCAGGGACGGTGCAGTGGTCCAACGCCCCCTTCGATGCCTTGGTGGGGCGACCGAGACTGACCAGCCTTGGACAGGATCTGCACAGCCTTCTTCCGCTGAACATCGTTGGGGAGCCGATGCTGACCATCGAGCAAACCAGAGGGGGGATCACCAAGACAGGACGCATCACCTCCATCCTCAGCCGGGATCCGATTCACGCCCTCGAAGTGGAGTGGCGGCCGATCAACACCGAGGAGCCGAATCCGTTCCTGTTTCTCTTCCGCGACATCAGCGCCCGCTTCTCGCTGGAGGAACTTCAGCGGAAAATCAATCAGGTTGAACAGGATTGGGGAGACACGAATGCATTGCTTCTCGACCGCCGGCAGCCCACCAGCAGAAGAAGATCTTGGCTCAATCCCTGGAAAAAAGCCTGGACAACGGCAACCAAAGTCACAACGCTGCCGTGGATCGTTTTGGCAAGCGGACTGCTGATCACCGCAGGCATTAGCGAACAGGCGCGCCGCTTCGGCTTCCAGGAGCACCTCCGCATCGAAAGCAATCTTCTCGACAATGTGGTGGACGCGATTCAGAACAAACTAGAGATTGATATTTCAGTTCTCGGCTCATTGGCAGGCCTCTTCAACGCCTCCAATCAAGTGAGCCGCAGTGAATTCAGCACCTTCTACCAATCCATCACTCTCAACACACGGGAACTACAAGGGGTACAAGGGATCGGGTTCGCCCGCTGGATTCCCGCCACAGAACTGACAGGCTTTGAACGCAGGATCCGAACTGAAGGCTTTCCAGACTTTTCCGTGCGCCCCCCGGGCCCACGCCAGGATTACAGCGCCATTGAGTTTCTCGAGCCCTTTGATTGGCGCAACCAGAGAGCGTTTGGATACGACATGTACTCTGATCCGGTGCGTCGTGAAGCGATGCAGCGGGCAGCGCAATCAGGCCGCGCTGCCCTCAGCGGCAAGGTGCGCCTGGTTCAAGAAACCGAAGAGGACCTGCAGCGCGGAGCCCTGATCTATTTACCCGTGTATGCCGATAAGGGAGTGGCAACGCAAGCCAGCAAGCGGAATCTGGTGGGCTGGGCCTATTCACCCCTACGCCTCAAGGATCTGGTGAAAAGTGCCCTGGACACGGTGGACAACGCCGATCTCGATGGCACCGGAGTGCTGGTGTTCGACGGCGACCAGCCCCTCGCCTCCAACCTCCTCTTTGACAACCAGAACCTCCTGCGCCGCAAGCAGGTGCGGCACCCGTCCTACGAGCGCCTCAACATCGCCGGCCGCAGCTGGCTTGTGGGGGTGCAGCTCTCACCCAAGCTTGTGGGGCCAAATGGAATCAGTCCGGCGTTCTGGCTCAACCTGCTGCTCGGAGCCAGCGGCAGCGCCATCGCCGCCCTGATCACTCAAATTCTGATCCGCAACCATCTGGCCACCAAAGAGGCCCTGGCGATCAGCGAAAAGGCAGGCCGGGAAAGGGCTCTGGCCTCAACCGTGTTCGAAGAAAGCGGCCAGGCCATCGTGGTGAGCAATCCCGAAGGCCGCATCGTGAAGGCCAACAGTTCCTTCAGCCAGCTCACCGGCTACCGGATTTCAGAAATCAAAGGGCAGCGCACCAACCTGCTCAAATCCGGCCGCCATGACGCCGCCTTCTACAAGGCGATGTGGGATGGACTCCTGCAGAAGGGCTTCTGGGAAGGCGACGTCTGGAATCGGCTGCGCAGCGGTGAGGTCCGTCGCCATCACCTCAGCATCACCACCGTGCGGGATGAAAGTCTCCAACCCCGCTACTACGTGGGCATGCTGCAGGACGTGACCGAGCGCCATCAGGCTGAAGAAGCGGTGCGCTTCATGGCCCAGCACGACACCCTCACGGGCCTGGCCAACCGCGCCATGCTCATGGAGCAGCTGGAGCGCCAGCTGGCCCTGGCCAAGCGCCATGGCCATGGAGTGGCCCTGCTCTACCTCGATCTCGATGGCTTCAAGCCCGTGAACGACCGCTTCGGCCACAACATGGGGGATCAGGTGCTGCAGATCGTGGCGGAGCGGTTTCGCAAGGTCATCCGCGACGGCGACCTGCTCTGCCGCCAGGGCGGCGATGAATTCGTGGTGCTGGTGCCCGAAGCAGGCAGCACCGACGAGCTGCTCAAGATGGGCTGGAAACTCGTGGAGGCCAGTCGGGCTCCCTACAGCACGCTCGATCCAGCCATCACCATCTCGGCCAGCGTGGGCGTCGCCCGGTACCCCGACCATGGCAACAGCAGTGCTCAGCTGCTGACCGCCGCCGACAATGCCATGTATGCGGCCAAGCGCGCCAAGGGAGATGCCGTGCAGCTCTGCAACGGAAACCAAACCCTGCCGGAGCCAGCCTCAGGCCTGCTCGAGCCGCTTGACGATCACCGCCATCAGCACCAGGGAGCCAGCCAGGGCGATCAACAGGGCGATGGTCATGGCTGAGTCGGAAGCATCAAGTCCGATTATCACCGGCCAGGGCACAACAACGGTGTTTGTCTACGGCAGTCTCAAACGGCATCAGCCGAACCACCATTGGCTGGCGGGACCCACCGGGTTGGGCGAAGGCCAGCTGGAGGGGGTGCAGCTGTTCGATCTGGGGCCATTCCCCATGGCCGTGCCAGCTCCCGATGGTTCCTCCTCTCCAGGGAGCGAGGTTCTGCAGGGAGAGCTGTACCAGGTGGAGGCCCCAACCCTCGAACGGCTCGACCGTCTCGAGGGCAGCCCGCGTCTGTTCGCGCGCCACTGGCTGCGCCTGCGCGATGGCCGCTGCGCCTGGGTCTACCTGGGTCGGCCTGCCCAGGTGCGCCACGCCCCCCTCATCGCCCCTGGGCACTGGAGCGGTCCGCGCCACCCCCGCTGGCTGCGCTCGGAGTCGCTGCGATGAGCCCCAGCATCAAAAGGGCCGCTCTGGTTCTGGGGCTTGGGGTCGCCCTGGCACGGCCCGGAGCAGCCCTCCCGCCAGGCAACCTGGAGCTCTGCGCCCACTGGCGGCAAGCCCACGGAGCGGAGAAGGCCACCCTGGCCAACCACCTGGGCGCCATCAACGGCCTCACCAAAAACCAACGCTTGGCCGAAGCCCAGCCCGGTGATACCCAAAGCCTGTATCGCACCGCCGATCTGCAGCGGCTTTGCCGCACTCCCTGAGCCCAGCGCCTGAGCCTTAAGAGAATCAAGCGGTTTGCCCGAAGCGTCCCCTGCGGTTCCAGAACACAGTCAGGTTTCGGACGATGGGCGCGTGACAACGACAGGCAAGCGAACAACAGCCAAGACATCCACAACCAAACCCGCAAGCACAAAACCGACAGCGGCGATCGACAACGACACCGCCCAAGCGCTCGGGAAGGCCCTGGACCACTCCAACGCCATGATCGAATTCGATCTCAAGGGCGCGGTGTTGCGTGCCAATGCCAACTTTCTAGCGCTGATGGACTACAGCGAAGCCGAGCTGATTGGCCAGCACCACAGCCTGTTTGTCGATCCCAAGGAGGCACGCTCCACCGAATACAAACAGCTGTGGGCAAGCCTGGCGAAAGGGGTCTTCCTTCAGGGCGAGTTCCGCTACCTCGCCAAGGGGGGGCGGGAGGTGTGGCTTGAGGCCAGCTACAACCCGTTGTTCAACAGCAGCGGCAAGCCCGACAAGGTGATCCTGCTGGCCAGCAACATCACGGAGGCGAAGAATGCGAGGGCTAACATTGACAGCAGCATCGCGGCCATTGAGCGCTCGATGGCGGTGATTGAATTTGCTCCCGATGGCACCATCCAGCGGGCCAATCCGATCTTTTTGCAGGTGATGGGTTACGCCGAAGAGGAGATCGTTGGCCAGCATCACCGCCTGTTCGTTACCAAGGAGGAGGCCACATCCCAGACCTACAAGCAGTTCTGGACCGCTCTCGCGCGGGGCGAGAGCCAGCGTGGACAGTTCCAACGAATCACCAAATCCGGGGAGCCAGTGTGGCTGGAAGCCTCCTACAACCCGATCCTCGATGCCAGCGGCCAGTTGGTGCGGGTGGTGAA
>NZ_JAGQBE010000013.1 GCF_024345475.1 Cyanobium sp. T1B-Tous | reverse complement strand
GAATCCGCCACCGTCAAGCCTGGCGACCAGTTGCCCCCGGTGGTTGAGGTGCCCGGCCTGGGGCGGATCGGCCTCTCCATTTGCTACGACGTCCGCTTCCCGGAGCTCTACCGCCATTTGGCGGAAGCCGGCGTGGATGTGCTGATGGTGCCGGCGGCGTTCACCGCCTTTACGGGCAAGGATCACTGGCAGGTGCTGTTGCAGGCCCGGGCGATTGAAAACACCGCCTATGTGGTGGCGCCAGCCCAGACGGGCTTGCACTACGGCCGTCGCCAGAGCCATGGCCATGCCCTGGTGATTGACCCCTGGGGCACGGTTCTGGCCGATGCCGGCGTGGGTGTGGGCTTGGCGGTGGCTCCGGTGGATCCTGGCCATGCCACGCGCGTGCGAGCCCAGATGCCGAGCCTCCAACACCGCCGGCCGGCCCTGTTCTGACCGTCCTGATGCGCTGGACCGTCGGATTCAAGGTGAGTCGCCTGCAGTGGAGCTCCGTTCTCGCGGTCCTCGCCGTGGTGTTGGCTGCACTGCCCACCTGGGCCTCCTCCCTGGCGGCTTGGCGGATCACCCGGGCCGGCCAGCTCGAGCTGCGCACCAGCCTCGATGTCCGTCCCCAGGCCTTCTTCGAAGCCGGGACCGCTCTGCGGGGGCCTCGCGTCTGGGTGGACCTGCCAGGAGCCCCGTCCCGGACCCGCAGCGTGCCCGGCAGTGGTGCCCTGCGCGAGGTTCGCATCGGTCGGCCCGATGGCTTCACCACCAGGCTGGTGCTCGAGTTTGCCCCGGGCACCCAGCTGGATCCCGCCGGCCTCAAGCTGGTGGGCACCGCCCGTGACCGTTGGCGCATGGAGCTGCCCGGGCTGGCCATCCAGGGCGGCACGGGTATCGGGGAGGGGGATCTCGATGCGGTCACCCGTGACCTCCCCATTCGTCAGACCAACTTCCCAACGGCCACCACGCCCCTCTCGGCCGATGGCTTGCCGGTGGTGCCGCGGGGACGCTTCAAGGTGGTGATCGATCCCGGCCATGGCGGCCCAGATCCCGGGGCCGTCGGCATTGGCGGACTGCGGGAAACGGATGTGGTGCTGGATGTTTGCCTGCAGATGGCCCAGCTGCTGCAGGCCCGTGGCGTGCAGGTGCTGATGACCCGCACCTCCGAGGTGGATGTGGACCTGCCGCCCCGGGTGTCCCTGGCCAACAGCAGCGGTGCCGACCTGTTCGTCAGCGTCCACGCCAATGCCCTGAGCATGGCGCGTCCTGATGTGAACGGAATCGAAACGTTCTATTTCGAAGGCGCCGGATTCAAGTCCCGCCGTCTGGCGGCCGCCCTTCAGGAGCAGATGCTGGCCATCTCCCCGGGCAGTCCGGATCGGGGGGTGCGGACGGGTCGCTTCTTCGTCATCCGCCGCACGGTGATGCCCTCAGCCCTGGTGGAGATGGGTTTTGTCACCGGGGAGCTCGACTCCCGCCGCCTGGCTGATGCGAATTTCCGCCGCCGCATGGCCCTGGCCCTGTCCGCCGGGATTCTCAATGCCCTGCAGGAGGGCCCATGAGCGCCTTGGTGGGCCTGTTTGACAGCGGTCTGGGCGGCCTCACGGTGTTGCGCCGGCTTCAGGAGCGCTATCCCCATTCCTCGTGCCTGTATCTCGGTGACACCGCGCGGGTGCCCTACGGCCAGCGCAGCGTGGCCGACATTCGCGCCATCGCCGCCGAGGTGGTGGCTTGGCTGCGTCACCAGCAGGTGGGCGTGCTGGTGATGGCCTGCAACACCTCCAACGCCCTGGCCCTGGATGTGGCGGTGGTGGAGGCCGGGGTGCCGGTGGTGGGGCTGATCGACAGCGTGGCGGCGGACCTCGGCAGTGATCGGGTTGGGGTGCTGGCGACCAGCGCTACGGCGGCCAGTGGTGCCTACCGGCGGGCGATCCATGCCTGCCATCCCCACGCCCAGGTGCTGGAAATCGGCTGTCCGGCCTTCGTACCCCTGATCGAGGCTGGCGATCTGCAGTGTCCGGAGCTGGAGGTCGCGGCCCGGGGCTATCTCGCCCCCTTCGTGGCGGCCGGGGTCGACACGGTGGTGTTGGGCTGCACCCACTACCCGATGTTGCGGCCGCTGCTCACGGAGCTGCTCCCGCCCCATGTGCGGCTCGTGGATCCGGCTGAAGCGGCGGTGAAGCGCTTGGGCCCCCTGCTCGCCAGCATGGGGGGGATGCCGGAGGGGGAGCTCTCCGGGGTGGCGGTGGTTCCCCCGGCTGATCGCACCCGCGTCTGCGTGAGTGGTTGTGCGGAGGCCTTCGCTGATGGGGCCAGCCGTTGGTTGGGATACCGCCCAACGGTGGAGCGCGTGGACCTGCGGTCGGTGGGTTGAGCCTTCTAGGATCTCGCCACGGCGGAGGTGTTGTGGCAACGGTTGCAGAGCTGCTCCAGCCCGTAGAGGCTGATCTGGATGCCCTGCTGGCCGACCTGCGCAGCTTGATCGGAGCCGGGCACCCCATCCTCCAGGCCGCCGCTGAACACCTGTTTGCCGCCGGAGGCAAGCGTCTCCGCCCCGGCATCGTGCTGCTGCTGTCCCGGGCGGTGGCCGCGGACGGCGAACTGGGCCCGCGCCATCGGCGCCTGGCCGAGATCACCGAGATGATCCATACGGCGTCGCTGGTTCACGACGACGTGGTGGATGAGGCCGCCACCCGCCGCGGTGTCGACACCGTGCACAGCCGCTTCAACCACCGGGTGGCTGTTCTGGCTGGCGACTTTCTCTTTGCCCAGGCCAGTTGGCACCTGGCCAATCTCGACGATCTCGAGGTGGTGAAGCTGCTCAGCCGCGTGATCATGGATCTGGCTGATGGCGAGGTGAAGCAGGGCCTGTTCCGCTACGACACCGGCCAGAGCTTCGAGACCTACCTCGAGAAGAGCTACTGCAAAACCGCGTCTCTGATCGCCAACAGCGCCCGCGCCGCCGGCGTGCTGACCGGCCTGGCCTCCCAGCAGCTCGATGACCTCTACCGCTTTGGGCGTCAGCTGGGCCTGGCCTTCCAGGTGGTGGACGACATCCTCGATTTCACCGGCAGCGACCAGCAGCTGGGCAAGCCGGCCGCCAGCGATCTGGCTTCGGGCTATCTCACCGCCCCGGCCCTCTACGCCCTCCAGGAGCGCCCGGCCCTGGCGGGTCTGATCGAACGGGAGTTCAGCCAGGAGGGCGACCTGGAGCAGGCCCTGGAGCTGGTGCGCGGCTGTGAGGCCATTCCCCGCTCCCGGGCCCTGGCCGAAGGCTTTGCGAAGGAGGCTGCCGCCGCCTTGGATTGGCTCACCCCGTCCGAGCCCAGCAGGGCCCTGCGTGCCTTGCCCGATTTCGTGCTGAGCCGGCTCTACTGATCGGCTGTGGCGCTCAGAGCGCCACCTCTTTCAGCGATCTCAGCACCGTCACGCCCTCGGGAACGGTCAATGCGGCACCAGCTGCCAGATCCGGTACCAGGGCAAACACGCGGCAACCGGCTGTGACGGCCGCCTGAAGGCCTGCCTGGGAATCCTCGAAGGCCCAGCAATCCGCGGGCGCGGCCCTGAGCCGCGCGGCGGCCAGCAGAAAGGGTTCTGGTGAGGGTTTGCCACCACGCAGCTCTGGATCATCTCCGTAGACGCGCACGGTGATCAAGTCCAGCCAGGGGTGGGGAGCGGCTTTGCGTTCCACCGCTGCCCTGGCGCTGCTGGTGGCCAGGGCCATCGGGATGCCACGTTCGAGGCAACGCTGCACCAGAGCCTCTGCTCCTGGCATGGGCGGGGCAGCGACCAGCAGCCGATCAGCCAGGGGCTGGCGTACGGCCAGGAGGGCCCCAAATCCAGGGGAGGAGCCCGTGGCGGTGCGGATCCAGTGGCACACCTGTTCGGCGCAATCGGGACGGCGCCGGCCCCGCAGGCTGAGCAACTGGCTGGCATCCAGCGCACAGCCGAAGTGGATCGCCGCCTCCTGCCAGGCGAGGGCCTGGAGTGGCTCGGTGTCGAGCAGGACCCCGTCCAGATCGAACAGGCAGGCGGCAGGGGTGCCCATCTCACCATCCTGCAGCAAGGCCAGGGGCCGGGGCCATCACGACGTCCCGTTACATGGCCCCGTCCCGGGGCAGCGCCGGTGGCCGGGGCTGGGTTGAATGGTCCCAGCTCCTCAGCCCCGCTCCTGCCCCATGTCTGATGTCACCACGGGCGCGACGATCGAATCGGGACTGCAGGAGCAGCGGCTGTTCCCTCCGCCCCAGGCCCTGTCTGATTCGGCGCGCATCGGCTCCCTGGAGGCCTATCGGGCTTTGTGTTCCAAGGCGGAGGCTGATCCCGATGGCTTCTGGGGGGATCTCGCCCGCCGTGAGCTCCACTGGTTCGAACCCTTCCACACCGTGCTGGATTGGACCAATCCACCCTTTGCCCGCTGGTTTGAGGGCGGCACCACCAACCTCAGCTTCAACTGCCTCGATCGCCATCTCGAGGGCTCGCGCGCCGAGAAGACGGCCCTCATCTGGGAGGGGGAGCCCGGCGACACCCGTAGCTTCACCTACCGGCAGCTCCATGCCGAGGTGTGCAAGGCCGCCAATGCCCTCAAGGCCCTCGGCATCGGCAAGGGCGACCTGGTGGCCCTCTACATGCCAATGGTGCCGGAGGCCGCCATCGCCATGCTGGCCTGCGCCCGCATCGGTGCCCCCCACTCGGTGGTGTTCGGCGGCTTTTCGGCCGATGCCCTGCGCGATCGCCTGATCGATGGCGAGGTGAAGGCGGTGATCACGGCCGATGGCGGCTTCCGCAAGGACAAGCCCGTGCCCTTGAAACCCGCCGTGGATGAGGCCCTGGCCGGCAATGGCGGGGCCCCCTCCGTGGAGCATGTGCTGGTGGTGCGGCGGCTGGCTGGGGCCGGCGGCGACTGCGCCATGACGGAGGGGCGCGACCACTGGTGGCATGAGCTGGTGGAGGGCCAGAGCGCGGAGTGCGCCGCAGAGCCGATGGCCAGCGAAGACCGGCTGTTCGTGCTCTACACCTCCGGCTCCACCGGCAAGCCCAAGGGGGTGGTGCACACCACTGCCGGCTACAACCTCTGGGCCCACCTCACCTTCCAGTGGATCTTCGACATCCGTGAGGACGACATCCACTGGTGCACCGCCGACGTGGGCTGGATCACGGGCCACAGCTACATCGTGTACGGCCCGCTCTCCAACGGTGCCACCACGGTGATGTACGAGGGGGCACCGCGCCCCAGCAAGCCCGGTGCCTTCTGGGAGGTGATTCAGAAGCACCGCTGCACGATTTTCTACACGGCCCCCACGGCGATCCGGGCCTTCATGAAGAGCGGCCGCGAGGTGCCTGATCAGTACGACATGAGCTCCCTGCGCATTCTCGGCACCGTGGGCGAGCCGATCAATCCCGAGGCTTGGATGTGGTATCGGGATGTGATCGGCGGCGATCGCTGCCCGGTGATCGACACCTGGTGGCAGACGGAGACTGGTGGCGTGATGATCAGCCCCCTGCCGGGCGCCACGCCCACCAAGCCGGGCTCCTGCACCCTCCCCCTGCCGGGGATCGCCGCCGACGTGGTCGATCTGGAGGGCCTCTCCCAGCCGGCAGACGCGGGTGGCTACCTGGCGGTGCGCCGCCCCTGGCCCGGGATGATGCGCACCGTGCACGGCGATCCGGAGCGCTTCCGCAAGAGCTATTGGGAGGAGATTCGCCCGGCCGACGGCAGCCACCTCTACTTCGCTGGCGATGGCGCCCGCCGGGATGCCGATGGCTACTTCTGGGTGATGGGCCGCGTGGATGACGTGATCAATGTGAGTGGTCACCGCCTGGGCACGATGGAAATCGAGAGTGCCCTGGTGAGTCACCCCACCGTGGCCGAAGCGGCGGTGGTGGGCCGGCCCGACGACCTCAAGGGGGAGGGGATCGTGGCCTTTGTCACCTTGGAGACCGGACGCCGCGGCGATGACGCCCTGATCGCCGAACTGCGCAGCCACGTGGCCAAGGAGATCGGCCCGATCGCCAAACCCGATGAGATCCGCTTTACCGATGCCCTGCCCAAGACCCGCAGCGGCAAGATCATGCGGCGCATTCTGCGGGCCCTGGCCGATGGCCAGGAGGTGAGTGGCGACACCAGCACCCTCGAGGATCGCTCCGTGCTGGATGCCCTGCGGGTGTAGGTCAGGGTGTGGTCAGCAGGGCGGCGGTGGGCCGCCGGGGAGCGATGAAGCTCCGTTCGGTATCGCCGATGGAGAGGGTGCGTCCAAACAGATAGCCCTGGCCGTAATCGCCTCCCAGCTCGCGGATGCGTTCCAGCTGCATCTGGTTCTCCACCCCTTCGGCCACAACCTCCAGTTCAAGGGCCCGGGCGAGGGAGACGATCGTGGTGGCGATCACTTCATCCTCCGGATTCATCCCCAGCCCATTCACGAAGGAGCGGTCGATCTTCAGCACACCGACCGGGAAGCGTTTGAGATAGAGGAGAGATGAATAGCCGGTGCCGAAATCATCGATCGCCAGGCGCACATTCAGAGCACGCAGCGCATTGATGGTGCTCACCGTGGATTCAATATCTTCCACCAGAGTGGTTTCCGTGATCTCCAGGTAGACATTGGTGGGTTGGATGCCCGTGGTTTCGAGGATCACCTTGATCCGCTCTTTCACCCGTGGATCGGCAAGGCTGCGCGCTGACAGGTTGGAGGAGAGGCGCAGATGCTCCAGACCAGCAATCTGCTGCCATTGGGCGATCGCCGAGCAAGCAGCCTCGAAGACGGTCATGTCGATGTCCTGAATCAGTCCGCTGTCTTCGGCCTGCTCCAGAAAGGCGCCTGGAAGCAAAAGCCCCAGCTGGGGGTGCTGCCAGCGCACCAGCGCCTCAAAGCCCGACAAGGTGTTATCGGACAGGCGAAACAGGGGCTGGAGATGGGTGGTGATTTCACCATTGCCCACCGCATGGCCAAGCGCCTCCTCCAGGGAGAGACGTTGCTGCGCTTGCAGGCGCATCGAGGAGTGGAAGCTCGCGTAGCGCCCCCGACCCAGGGCCTTGGCGCGATACATCGCCATGTCGGCGTTTTCCAGAACGGAGGAGGGATTGTCGCCAGCGTGCGCAAAGCTGATTCCAATCGACACGGTGTGGCTGAGCTCCGAGCCCGCCACCCGCAGGGGCTGGCGAATCGCGGCAATGATTCTCCGGGCGAGTTCGCTGGCTGCGTTGCGGTCGCTGGTGCGGGTGATCACGATGAATTCATCGCCCGAGAGCCGTCCCACCAGATCGCCATGCCGAACCGCGTCCTTGAGGATGCGGCTGACGTGGATCAGCAGTTGATCTCCGGCGGCATGGCCATGGGCGTCATTGATCCACTTGAAGCGATCGATGTCGATGAACAACACAGCGGTCACCAGCGACTCGTCACCGACCGGATGGTCAATGGCTGACCGAAGACGATCGAGCACCATCCGCCGGTTGGGCAGCCCGGTGAGGGCGTCATGGGTTGCCTGTTGATAGGCATCCTTTCGGGCCTGGCGTTCCGACGACACGGCCCGCAGCATCTTGATGCTGAGTTCGATGCTGCGGGCCATGGCCCGCAGCAGGGCCCGTTCCTCCAGGTCGAAGCGTTCGCCCAGGCGGCCAACAAACAGCACGTCGCGGCGCCCCATGGGTGCCCAGCACGTGTGCAGCGCTCCAGAGCGGATCTGGATGTCAGTCGGTTGCTGCTGGGCCTGCTGCACCAAGTGCGTCTGGTCAGCTTCGCTCAGCCCGATGCACCAATCGATCTGTCCCGCGCAGAGGATGGCGGCCACTTCCGCATCCACCGATTCCGCTACACGGTTGAGCACATTGCGGAGGTTGTCGGGATCCTCGGTCGAAAACGCCGAGAGGATCTCCGAGAGCATGTGCAGCGACCAGGAGGGCTCCATCAGCCGATCGCCAGGGTCACCAGCGTTTGATTGTGGAACCCGCCAGCCCCTTTGGTCCTGCAGATTTCGCCATAGGTGTAGAACCCTGCCATCGGCACCTGGCCGCAGCTGCTGGTGATCAGATCGGTTTCCTCATGCACCCGATCTTCGGTGAACACCGCACGCCTCGAGACACAGTCAAACAGGAACAGACCCACCGGCTCTTCCCCGTTCAGGCCCGCCAAAGCCGATTGACACGACTGGGCGGCCGCATCGAGAACGGAGTCAAAATCCCCTTCGGTGAGAAAGGCCAGGGCCCCCTGGGGTACTTCGGCCACCGTGATCAGCTCCCGCGTCTGAAGGTTGAAGCCCGTGATGTGGCGCATTTCGATCTTGTCGCGACGGCGAATTCCGATCGGATGGGTGGCGGCGAAGTCGGCAAACGCGGCCTGATCCGTTCGGGCAGCCTCCGGTGGATTGAAGAAATCCAGATACACATCCAGAGCGGGTTTGTCCTCCAGCGAGGAGAGGAGGTTGCCCTTGCTGCCGGTCACCAGCATCGGCTCACTGGCGGGCCTCCATCCGTGGCTCACACCGATGCCCAGGGGGCGGTCTGAGCTGATGGCAGCGGCAACCACCGACTGGCTCATCACCCGGCGCCCGTGGATCTGGCGCGTGCGGCGCATCGCCAGGTAATCACCGGCACAGCCTCCCACCAGGGGGACGTCGATGGCGGCCACGTCATAGGCGCCCCGCACCACCTCCATCTGATCTCCGCAGAGGCCATCGGACAGCATCATCAGCACGGTGTTGGCCCGCTGATCGAGCTGATCCAGGCAATGGGCGGCTTCGGTGGCCGCCTTGCGCAGACCGAGGTCGTCACCTTGGCCCGATCCGGTGGTGACGGAGATCGCGTCCCCGCCCAGGGCCCAGAGCACCAGCGCATGAGCCACCGCTCCATCCGGAGCGATTTCCCCCGACGTGGTGCAGCCGATCACCTGGGTGCCGGGCAGGGCCTGGTGCAGGCCTTCCGCAATGGTGGGCAGGTCGAAGTGGGGCGCCACCAAGGCGACCACCAACTTCGGGGCCGTGGGGCTCTCGAGGGAGCGCAGGGCCTCCTCCAGGGCTTCGGTCGTGCCGGGTTGCGTGGAGGCCCCAACCTTGACCCAACTTGCAGCGCCCATGGTGTTGATCCCTGGAACAGCCAGTTCGCAGAACGGAACCTGGTATCCCTTCTTCACTATGAACCAGCGCTGCCACAGATGGCCATTCCACGGCCTGCCGACCGGCTCCCTCAAGCGCAGGCAGGCGGTAGGGCGTGATCGATCGTGTCGGCGATTCGCTCCAGGGCTCGCTGGCGGCTGGGATCGTCAGCCCAGTTGCCCAGAAGGTTCTGGCGCAGCCCGGCGCTGGCTGGGGCCAGATGGTCCCCTGGCAGCTCGGTGAGCCGGCTGCCATCCCCGGCTCGGCTCTGCAGCACAGCCAGGAGCCGCTTGCTCTGATCGATCTGATCCCGCTGGAACCGCACCAGCAGGTTGTGCGGCTGCCGGTAGCTGCGCGCCACCTGCAGGAGGGTTTCTTCCGGCGACGGACTGAACTCGCTGCGAAAGTTGAACTGCTGTCCCAGTTCCGCGAGCAGGGGCACGGAGCGCTCGGCGGAGAAGTTGTTGAAGCTCAGGGCCACCAGGCCGTCGCAGGCACGGCCGCCGTCGGGGGCCAGCAGGTGGAGCTTGCAGCCCAGGCTGTGGCCCAGACGCAGAACGGGTTCGGCCAGGTCCCCGTCCCGCAGTTGGCGAAAACGCCGCCAGGCGGTGTTGGCCTGGTCCTGGTGGTCGAAGCCGGGCACATAACTCCAGGCCCGGATCCGCCAGCCGCGGGAAGCGAGGGCTTCCAGCAGCCGCCGGTAGCTGAGCTGGGGTGTGGCCGCCAGGTAACTGCCACCGATGAACTCCACGGTGCCGCGGGGGCGGCCGCTGGGCTCAAGCTGCCAGATGTCGCCCCGCTGGCGCCACTGCGCCATCGTCAGAGGCCCAACCGCTGCAGGGCGGCGCGGGCTTCGTTGCGGTGGGCAGCACCGTCCAGCAGGTTGTTGAACACATGGCGGACGACTCCGTCGCCATCGATCACGTAGGTGACCCGTCCGGGCAACAGACCCAGCACCCCGGGCACGCCGAAGGCCTTGCGCAACTGGTTGCCCCGATCCACCAGCAGGGGATAGGGGAGGTTGTGGCGGCTGGCAAAGCGCTGGTGGCTGGCGGCATCGTCGCCGCTCACCCCCCACACCTCGGCGCCCAGGGCCTGGAGGTCCGCATAGCTGTCCCGGAAGGCGCAGGCTTCTGCGGTGCAGCCCGGGGTGTCGTCCTTGGGATAGAAGAACAGCACCAGGGCCTTGCCGGCCAACTGGTCGCTGCGGCGTTCGACGCCGTTCTGATCTCCCAGGGCGATCAGCGGTGCTCGGTCTCCGGCGGCTAGGCCCATGCCCCAATCACGGGTTGGTCAATCAGCCTAAGCAGGCCCCTCTGGCCTGCGGCGGATCGGGCTGGGACGATGGGGCCAGCAGTCCCTGGCATCCGTGAGCGGCCCGATCGAGGAACAGCCCAGCCTCTGGCAACAGAGCGACCTGCTGAGCCTGGCGCCGGCGCCTGCTGAAGAGCGCAGCCCTGCCGGCAAGCCCGAGCGCGAGCCCCAATTGCCCCCCCTCTCCGCCCGCGGGGAGACGGGACGGCTCGCCCCCACCACCCTGCTCATTCTCGATACCGAGACCACAGGCCTGGAACCGGCTTCGGCCCAGTGCATCGAGCTGGGGGCCGTGCTGTTCCATGTGCCCACCCGTGCCGTGCTCAGCCAGGTGTCGTTCCTGCTGCCGGCCCTCGCCAATCCAGCCCAGCACGTCAATGGCATTCCGGCGGCCGTCAGCCGCTTGCCCCAACCCTGGCAGGCCGGCCTCGCCCATTTTCAGGCCCTACTGGACGCCTGTGATGCGGTGCTGGCCCACAACGCTGCCTTCGACGCCCAATGGTTTGGTTTCGACCCCTTGC
Organism: Cyanobium sp. T1B-Tous; assembly: GCF_024345475.1. GTDB lineage: Bacteria > Cyanobacteriota > Cyanobacteriia > PCC-6307 > Cyanobiaceae > Cyanobium_A. Next base: position 42,554 of record NZ_JAGQBE010000013.1, on the reverse strand, counting down.
CTCCGATCACCAAACCCTGGATTTGCTCCATGGACGACATCCACTGGCCTGCGGAGCGCCAGCTGCGGGCCGCCCCTTCGGTGCGGGATCTGGCCCTGGCCTATGGCGTGCCGGTGTGGGCCGCCCACCGGGCTCTCACCGACTGCACCTATCTGGTGCAGGTGCTGGAGCGCTGCAGCGATCTCGAGCCGTTGCTGGTGGCCGCCCTGGAGCCCAGGTTGCTGTTCCGCGCCAACCTCTCCTACGCGGAGCGGCATCGGGCCAAGGAGGCGGGGTTCCGCTGGAATGATCCCGTGCGGGGGGCCTGGAGCCGTCGCCTCAGTGCGCGGGAGGCCGAGGCCCTGCCCTTCCCGGTGCAACGGGTCGAACTGGATGGGGTTGCGGCCTGAGGCTCCGGACCGCTCCACCGAATTTCTTCCAATCTCCGAAGCCTGCCGGGGCGTTCCTGTCTTTTGCCAGGGGGTGGCACAGGCTGGTGGGATCGTCGCCATGGACGCCATGGCCAGTCGGGTTCGATTCCGGGTGCTACGGGTGGTCGGGGGGCCGCAGCAGCGGCTGCTCCGCTGGCAGTCCGTGCGCACTTGGGCCCGGTTGATCCGGGAGGCCGAAGGCCTGTGGCGTGTGGATGTGCGCGACCTCAGGCGCTTGGCGGCCCATGAGTTGGGCCAATTGCTCCAGGAGGTGCCGCCGCGATTGAGGCGCCGGGTCAATCGCTGGCTGGAACGGCTCAAGGTGGCCACCCGGCTGGGCTAGGTGGCTGTCAGGCCGCGAGCCTCACCGCATCGTTGCCTGTTGCCAGGAGCTGGGACTGGGCTTGCAGCCGATCCAGCAGTAGGGCCACGCCAGGCTGCTCCAGCACGTCGGTGCGCACCACCAGGCTCACCTGGCTGTCCACGTTCAGGCTGAAGTCGAGTGGTTGCTGGCTCGGTTGGTGGAGCAGGGTGATGGCGGTGCCGTAATGCAGAGCCAAAGGAGGTGCGCCGGTCAGGTCGGGGCCGTAGTGCCGTGCCGGTGACAGGTGCAAGGGCGGCTTGAAGTCCAAACGCTTGATCTGGCGTTCCGTCCGCGGATACTGGCCCGGACGCGGTGCCAGTCTCGGAAAGGGGGCCAGGTCAGCACTGCTGAGCTGGCCTTGACCGTGGAGCGGATGGCCTTCAGCGGCCACGATCCTCAAGGGGGTGCGCAGCAGCCGAATGCGGGAGAAGGTCTGGGGATCGAGCTGCGGCAGGTCCTGGTCCATGCCCGTGATCCAGGCATCCAGGACCCGCTCGCGCAGCAGCTCCAAGGGGCGATGGCTGCCAATGGTCTTGATCCGGCCCTGGATCCAGGCCTGGGATGCCGTCGAGATGTCCTGGAGCAAAGGAGCTGCCAGGTAGCTGGCATCCACGCGCAAAGGGCTGCCCTTCAGGAAGCGGTGAAGCTGGTGCACCTGCCGCTCGAGGGCCAGCAGCTCGCTGTCCTGTCTGAGCGCCCACTCCCCCTGCCGCCGGATCAGGTTGAGGCCAAAGGGGCGCAGGGCCTGGTGCACCCGCCGCGAGATGGTGCTCTGGTTGCAGTGGCAGTGGCGAGCCACTTCCGTTCCCGTCCCGAGCCAGATCAGGAGGTCGAGGGCGTCGAGGTCGTCAGCCTGAACCATCCCTGCCGAGATCGATTTCCCTGTCTAGGAGCGTCGATCGGATGTGCCAAGCCCTGGGCTGACGTCGTCACAAAAAAACCGCCCTGGGGAGGGCGGTGGGGAGGTGCTGACGGAACAGCCGGATCTTGAAATCGGAGCGACAGGATTTGAACCTGCGACCCCCACTACCCCAAAGTGGTGCGCTACCAAGCTGCGCTACGCCCCGGCAGAAGGAAGCTATCACAACGCTTTGCGCCGTTTCAGCCGGCGAATCAGCACACCGGTGAGCCGGTCCCGGTTGAGCCTGGCGTAGCCCGGAATGCGCAGTTGGCGGGCCAACAGCCTCAGCTCGGCGACGGCCATGCCGGCCAGCCGCAACTCGGGCAGCTTTTGCCAGGCGGCGGCCTCCGCTGGCAGGTTGGACCCCTGGCGACTGCCCGTGAAGCCCAGCAGGGCCCCGCCCGCCATCCACTCCGGCACCAGCACAAACAGCACCGCCAGCAGCCCGTAGAGCTCCACGAGCCCCTTCGGCAGGGGGTGCAGCTGCCGGGGATTCCCCCCTGGCTGGCTCACCGCGCGTTTCGGTCGATCGGGCTCAGTCACAGCAGGGCAGGGCTGGCCCCAGGTTGCCAGCCCCCGACCTGGGCCGAGGGACCCTCACGCCACTGCAGCTGGGGTTCGGGCCGCGGGTTCAGCTTGACGCTCCAGAACACCAGGGCGAAGCAGACGCCCAGGGTGATCAGCAATCCCAGAATCACCACCCGATCGGGCAACGGAGACATCGCTCAGACCTGCTCGGTGCGGAGGCACTCCAACCGACGTGACAGCTGCTCCATGGTCAGCACGTCTCCCTTGAGGATCAGGGTCATCTGCTCATTCCGGTAGCGCAGGCCGGGCAGGTCGGAGGCTTCCCGGAACAGGGTGGAGCGGAACCTGCCGGCGATCAGCGAGGCCTGGGCGTCATTGCGCTCGAGGGTCACCCGGCGTTGATCGGGACAGAGGAACTGTTCGGTGATGCCGTAGTCCTCCCACCAGGGGGATCCCATCGCCAGGGAGCTGGGACCCAGCGGTTGCAGCGAAAGCAACTGGGAGGCCAGGAGTGGCAGGAGGGGTGGGAGGGGCAACACCGGCATCGCTTAGGCCAGCTGGATGGGGGCATTGTCACCCCGCAGCACGCAGTGGGCCACCGTCCAGTCGTAGGCCTCCCACACCCGGGGATCGAGCTTGTAGGCCGCCCCGTCGAAGGAGCCCAGTCTCTGGCCGCTGGGCTGGGCGGAGCAATAGGGACGGCTGCCCGGTTTGGCCAGGTACTGCTGGTGATAGGGCTCGGCGTACCAGAGGGTCTGGTGGGTGAGGACTTCCGTGGTGATGGGGCCGTAGCCCGCCTGGCCCAGCAGCACCTGATAGGCCGCCTGGCTGGCTTGGGCCTGGGCGAGCAGGGCCGGATCGTCCACGTAGATCACCGAGCGGTACTGGCTGCCGCGATCATTGCCCTGGCGATTGCCCTGGGTGGGGTCATGGCACTCCCAGAACAGCTTCAGCAGGTCGCTGAAGTCGATCCGCGTGGTGTCCCACACCACCCGCACCACTTCGCTGTGGCCCGTGCTGCCGGAGCAGACCTGCTGGTAGGTGGGCTTGTCCAGGGAGCCCCCGGCGTAGCCCACCGCGGTGGTCACCACCCCGGGCAGGCGCCAGAACCCCTTTTCAGCCCCCCAGAAACAGCCACAGCCGAACACCGCTTCGCCCTGACCCTCCCGGACCGGGGCATCAATCGCTGTTCCCAGCACCGCATGGGTGGACTGGGTCTGGGGAGCGGTCTGAAACAGCCCGAACACAGGCCCTCTGCTGAAGAAATCCGAGCCTAGGTGGCCTCTTTTGCGGCTGCGTCGGGCTCGAAGGCGATGTGGTTCAGCAGGGTGGTGGTGAAGGCAAAGAGCAGGAAGGGCAGGGAGAGCACCAGGATCAAGCCCACCCCCACCAGGGCGAAGATCGGCTTGCTGGCTCCCATCAGGGCCAGGCCCGCCGCCAGGCTCGCGAAGATCACCAACATCCAGATCAGGATCTGGCCGTAGATGTCGCCGAAGGTCAGGGTGCAGCGCAGCCGGTACGGCCAGCCGGTGAATGGGGCAGCGGGCTCCATGGCGCAGGACTTGGGCGGGGGTACTGACTCCACCTAAGCCCCGGCGCCGGGGCTTGTCCGAACTGCTCAACAAGTGTTGAGATCAGCCCGCAGCTTTCAGCTGCTTCGATCAGCCCGCAGCTTTCAGCTGCCGCGGTCAGCCCGCAGCTTTCAGCTGCTCGGTGGCCTGTTCCCGATCCCAGAGGCGCTGATAGGTGCCCCGCTGGGTGAGCAAGTCGTTGTGGGTCCCCTCCTGCACCAGCCGGCCGTCTTCGAGCACGAGCACCCGGTCGCAGGCGGCAGCGGCCGAGAGCTGGTGGCTGATCATCAAGATCGTGCGACCGTCGTGCTGGGCTGAGGTCTCCTGGCGGGAGCGCTCCTCCCGAATGCTGCGCAGAATTTCGGCGGCGGTGGTGTTGTCCACACTGGCCAGGGCGTCGTCGAGCACCAGCAGGGGGCTCTGAACCAGCAGGGCCCGGCCCAGCGCCGTGCGCTGGCGTTGCCCGCCACTGAGGGTGATTCCCCGTTCACCCACCAGGGTGTCGTAGCCGTCCGGAAAGCCCTTGATGTCCCCGTCCAGCCGGGCCTGGCGCGCCGCTTCGCGCACCCGCTCCAGCGGCGCCTCCGGTTCGCCGTAGCGCAGGTTGTCCGCCAGGCTGGCGGTGAACAGGTAGCCCTCCTGGGGCACCAGCCCAACCCGGCCGCGGAGGTCGGCCAGATCCAGGGTGGTGATGTCGACGCCGTCGAGCCACAACTGGCCAGGATCCACCTGCACCATGCGGCCCAGGGCCCGGGCCAGGGTCGTCTTGCCGCAGCCCACCGGTCCGACCACCGCCACCAGTTCCCCCGGTTGCAGCGCAAAGCTCACGTCCACCAGCGCTGGCCTGGGGGCATTGGGGTATCGCACCGTGAGCCCACGGGCTTCCACCGCCCCGCGGCTGGGCTGGCCGGGGGCCTGGGGGACCCGGGGAGACACCACCAGGGGTTGCCGCCGCAGCAGCTCCTCGACCCGCTCCAAGCTCACCTGCCCAGTCTGGAAGGTGTTGAGGGTGAAGCCCAGCAGGGCCGTCGGGAAGACCAGCCGTTCGACAAACAGAATCAGGGCCACCAGGTCGCCGATCGTGAGTCGACCGCTCTCCAGCTGGCCGCTACCCAAGGCGAGCAGGAGCAGCAGGCTGATCGAGGAGATGCCTTCCAACAGGGGGAACAGCGTGCTGCGGGTGCGCGCCAGGTTGAGGGCCGCATCCCGATAGACGCGGTTGCGTCCCGCAAAGGCCTGCTCCTCGGTGGCTTCCTGGCCGTAGATCTTGATGGCGCTGATGCCGGAGAGGTCCTCCTGGATCAGGTCGCTGAGGGAGGCAAGGGCCTCCTGCTGGCGCCGCTGCTGGCGCATCATGCGACCGCCGAACAGCCGCACCACCATCAGCATCACCGGATAGAGCCCCACCGCTGCCAGGCTCAGCCAGGGGTCGATGGCGAGCATGGCCGGCAACGTGAGGGCGTAGGCCAGCGCGGTGTTGGTGAGGCTCAGCACGGCGAAGCCGAGCAGGCGCCGCACATTTTCCACATCACTGGTGGCCCGGCTGATCACCTCGCCACTGCCGGTGGTCTGCACCCAGCCGGGTTCCTGCAGCAGCAGGTGATCGAAGATCTGCTGCTTGAGGTCGGCCTCCACCTGCCGGCCCACCCCAAACACCTGCATGCGGGAGTAGAGCCGCACGGCCCCCATCGCCGTGGCCAGCGCGACGATCAATCCCGCTTGGGCGAGCACGTCCCGCAGGGCAAAACCATCCTGGAGGTCGTCGATCACCTGCCGCACCAGCAGCGGAATCGAGACGCTCAGCAGGTTCACCACCACCAGGGCCGCCATGCCCCGCAGCACCACTTTGCGGTGGGGCCGCAGGTAGCGGCCAATCAGATCCAGCCGGATGGCACCCATCGGGGCCGGGTTCACAGGAACCCCCAACCTAGGGAGCGGCTTTTCCGGCAGGCTGGGGGCCCCGAGCGGCCCTGCCATGGACACCGGCAACCCCGACCAGAGTCATCCTCTCTATGCCATTGATCGGGATGTGGTGGATCGCCTGCTCGCCGCCGAGGTGCCGGCGGACGATCACCTCGTGGATGCGGCCCGGCTGCTGATGCGCTACGAGGGATTTCCCGGGGCCCACGACCTCAGCGCCGATCTCGCCAAGGCCCTGCGGCTGTGGGGCCTGACGCGGCAGGACCTGCACGCGCGCACCCGCAGCATCTGGGAGGGGGGGTATCGGCCCGCGCCGGTGGCGGCCGAGGCCGTCGGATCCAGCTTCGACACCGCCGATCAGGAGCAGGCCTAAACGAAATGTCCCCTGGGCATCGCCAATTTCACCCTCTTCGGGTGATAGTGGAAGCGTCCCCATCACCCGGCCCGGCGTGCTTTGCACCCGGGCTTTTTACTGGCCCCCCTTGCTGGCCCCCGGATTCGTCACTGCCCTCTGAAACCTCCTGCCATGCTCCAAGCCCAATCGTGGCCTGCCCTGCTGGAGCAACTGCTCAACGGCACGCCGCTCATGGAGGAGCAGGCCACGGCCCTGATGCGGGGCTGGCTGGACGAGCAGATTGATCCCGTGCTCACCGGAGCCCTGCTGGCCGCCCTGCGTGCCAAGGGCGTCAACGGCGTGGAACTGGCCGCCATGGCCCAGGTGCTGCGTGAGGCCTGCCCCTTGCCCGGGGCCCGGCCTGACCTCGACCTGGTCGACACCTGCGGCACCGGCGGTGATGGGGCCGACAGCTTCAACATCTCCACCGCTGTGGCCTTTGTGGCCGCCGCCTGTGGAGCCCATGTGGCCAAGCACGGCAACCGCAGTGCCAGTGGCCGGGTGGGATCGGCGGACGTGCTCGAAGCCCTGGGCATTCATCTCCTCGCTCCCCAGGAGCAGGTGGTGGCGGCCCTGCCCCAGGCGGGGCTCACCTTTCTGTTCGCCCCGGGCTGGCATCCGGCCCTGGTGGGTCTGGCCCCCCTGCGGCGCACCCTCGGCGTGCGCACGGTGTTCAACCTGCTCGGCCCCCTGGTGAACCCCCTGCGCCCCGATGCCCAGGTGCTGGGTGTGGCCCGGGCCGACCTGCTCGATCCCATGGCCGAGGCCCTGGCTCGCCTCGGTCTGCGCCGGGCCGTGGTGGTGCACGGCCATGGGGGCCTCGATGAGGCTTCCCTGGCCGGGGTGAATGCCCTGCGCCTGGTGGAGGCCGGCTCGGTACGGGCCGACCAGCTTGATCCGGAGGCCCTGGGCTTGCAACGGGCCCCGATCGAAGCGCTGGCCGGGGGGGATCTCTCCGCCAATCGAACGATTCTCGAGGCGGTGCTCCAGGGTCGCGGAAGCCAGGCCCAAGCCGATGTGGTGGCCCTGAATGCGGCCCTGGTGCTGTGGGCGGCTGGCCGGGCCGACAGCGTGGCGGAGGGACTGGATCAGGCCCGCCAAGCGTTGGCCTCTGGCCAGGCCTGGAGCGCCCTGGAGCGCCTCCGCGTCGCCTTGCCCGCCCCCGCTGCGGGATGATCGCCCCAACTGTGCTGGATCCCGTGAGCGAGCCCTCTGCCACTGCCCTGTTGGTGCTGGCCGATGGCACGGTGTTGCGGGGGGAGGCCTTTGGCGCCCGCGGCACGGCCATCGGGGAGGTGGTCTTCAACACCGGCATGACCGGGTATCAGGAGGTGATGACGGACCCCAGCTACTCCGGTCAGCTGGTCACCTTCACCTATCCCGAGCTCGGCAATACCGGCGTGAATCCGGACGATCAGGAGGCTGACCGTCCCCATGTGCGTGGCGTCATTGCCCGCCAGCTGTCCCCAAGGGCCAGCAACTGGCGCTCGCAAGGCGATTTGGAGGCCTGGTTGACCCAGCACGGGGTGGTCGGCATCCGGTCCGTCGACACCCGGGCCCTGGTGCGGCACCTGCGGGAGGGTGGTGCCCTCAACGGGGCCATCAGCACCGACGGCACCCCGCCGGCAGAGCTGCTTGCCCAGGTGCGCTCGGCCCCCTCGATGCAGGGGCTCAACCTGGCGGCCCAGGTCACGACCCGCGAGCCCTACCACTGGTCCCAGACCTGCGGAGCCAGCTTCGACACCCGGCTGCAGGTCAACCCCGAACGCCCTTACCGCGTCGTGGCGATCGATTTCGGCATCAAGCGGGCCATCCTGGAGCGCTTGGTGGCCCACGGCTGTGACGTCACGGTGTTGCCGGCCGATGCCAGCCTCGACCAGGTGCTCAGCCATAGCCCCGAGGGGGTGTTCCTCTCGAACGGCCCTGGAGATCCGTCTGCCGTCAGCAGTGGCATCGACCTGGCCCGGGGGTTGCTGGCCCAGAACGACCTGCCGGTGTTCGGCATCTGCCTCGGGCACCAGATCCTCGGCCTGGCCCTCGGCGGACGCACCTTCAAGCTCGGCTACGGCCATCGCGGCCTCAACCATCCCTGCGGCAGCCCTGGCCAGGTGGAGATCACCAGCCAGAACCATGGTTTTGCCTTGGACGCGGAGTCGTTGCCGGCCGATCGGGTGCGGGTGACCCACCTCAATCTCAACGACCGCACCGTGGCTGCCCTGGAGATGCGGCACGCCCCGGTCTTCGGGGTGCAGTACCACCCGGAGGCCAGTCCGGGACCCCACGACGCCGATCACCACTTCGCCCGCTTCACGGCCCTGATGGCCTCACGCCGCTGAGCTTGGCCCCGATGGGTTGGCGTGCTGTCGCAGTTTTGTTGCGACTGCTGCAGCGACAAAATTGCTCTCTACACTTCGGCCCAGAACGGATCGAGGGCTGGAGCCATTCAAGACCTGCAGCGATTGACGGTGTCCCTGCGAGGGGGCTTCGAGCAGCAGGCCCACTGCCAGCTGTTCCGGTTCACCGGCCAGCTGGATGCCTACTCCGATAAGCAGTTTGGTGACTTCATCGCCTCCCACCGCGGGATGGGGCAGCCCCTGGTGATCGATCTGAGCCATATCGACTTCATCGACTCCTCTGGCCTGGGGGCCCTGGTGCAGCTGGCCAAGCAGTGCAACACCGACCAGCAACAGTTTCTGGTGGTGGGCAATGCCCGGGTGGTGCAGACCGTGAAACTGGTGCGCCTCGAGGACTTCCTGCATCTCCAGCCCGATCTCGACACCGCCCTTGGCAACCTCGCTGCCTGAGCGGGTTGACGGTGGCTCCGGGGCCGCAACCAGCTGGCTGACCGGGTTGCCTCGCCAGCCCCCCAGCGGCGACCTGGGCCCCGTCCAGCTCGCCTGGCTGGGGGATGCGGTGTGGGAACTGCACCAGCGGTTGCAGCGCTGTCGGCGGCCCGCCCGGTCCCAGACCCTCCATCAGGAGGTGGTGCAGGCGGTGCGCGCCGATGCCCAGGCCAAGGCGCTGGAATGCCTCGATTCGGTGCTCCACGAGGCCGAACGGGACCTGGTGCGGCGGGGGCGAAACCGGGCCGGACGGGGCCCCCGTCGGGGGGACGCGGCGGCCTATGGCCAGGCCACCGGCTTCGAGGCTTTGCTCGGCTGGCTGTTTCTCCACGACCCGCCCCGGTTGGCCGAGCTGCTAGATCACTTGAAGGAGATCGATCCATAACCAGCGGGAAACGCCATGAGCCCACGATTTGAACGCCGTCCGGACAAGCGGACGGGGGCCGGGGGCCGCGGGGCTGGACGCCCCCCCCGCTTCAGTGGTCCCAAGCCCGAATGGCGACGCGATGGCGAGCAGCCGCGCCGGGAGGGGAGTAGTGATCGATCCAGCAGCCGGGGCGAACGCCCTCCGCTCGACAGCAAGCCCTACGACCGGAGGCCCCAGGCCCGTCGCGGGGATGGGGGCCGTCCCGTGGGCCGCCGGCCCGATGTCCGTCGGATTGAGGGTGGCCGGCCCGAGCGGCCCCGGTTTGAGGCAGGCCGTCCCGATGCAGGCCGTCCCGATGCAGGTCGTCCTGAGGCAGGCCGTTTTGAGCGCGGTCGTCCGGAGGGGGGCCGCTTTGAGCGGGGGCGCCCGGACGGAAGCCGCTTCGGGGGTGGCCGTCCCCAGGGGCGCCGATTCGAGGGAGGCCGCCCCACCGGGGGCCGTTCTGAAGGGGGCCGTTTTGGAGGATCCCGGTTTGAAGGATCTCGGTTTGAAGGTTCCCGTGGGGGCCCGGGCCGCTTCGCGCCCAAGCCCCTGATCGTGGATGCCGACAGCCTCCCGCCCTCTGGTGAGGCCGAGCGCCACAGCGTTGACCCCAGCACGGACCTGATCTGGGGACGCCACCCGGCCCAGGCCGCCCTGGAGAGTGGCCGGCCGATTCACCGGGTGTGGTGCACGCCGGAGATGCGCTTCAGCCCCAAATTTCTGCAATTGCTGCGGGAGGCGAAGTCGTCCGGTGTGTTGGTGGAGGAGGTCACCTGGGCGCGGCTGGGACAACTCACCGGTGGTGCGGTGCACCAGGGCATCGCCCTGCAAACCGCTGCCGCTGAGACCCTCGACCTCCCAACCCTGATCGAGGGGTGCGCCAGCATCGGCGAACCCCCGCTGCTGATGGCGGTAGACGGCCTCACGGACCCTCAGAACCTGGGGGCCATCGTGCGCAGCGCCGAGGCCCTCGGTGCCCATGGATTGGTGCTGCCCCAACGCCGTAGTGCTGGTCTCACCGGCTCGGTCGCCAAGGTGGCGGCCGGCGCCCTGGAGCACCTTCCCGTCGCCCGCGTGGTCAACCTCAACCGCGCCCTCGACACCCTCAAGCAGGAGGGGTATCGGATTGTGGGCCTGGCGGCGGAGGGCACCGTCAGCCTGGAAGAGGTGGATCTGGAAGGGCCACTGGTGATCGTGACCGGCTCGGAGGGTGATGGACTCTCCATGCTGACCCGTCGCAACTGCGACCAGCTGGTGCGCATTCCCCTGCGGGGGGCGACCCCCAGCCTCAACGCCTCCGTGGCCACCGCCCTACTCCTCTATGAGGTGGCGCGTCGTGGCTGGATGAAGGGGCTCAGCGGATCCCAGCCGGCCCCGCGGCTCGTGAGGCCCCAGCTCCCTGCTCCGGCCGCCTCGGCCAGCGCTCCCGATACCGAGGTTGATGGGATAGAGGTCGATGGGATGGAGGTCGAGGGGATGGCCTCCCTGGGCCCCATCACCGAGCCGGAGATCGATGTTGAAGCCGAACCGGAGGAGTCGGTGGAGCCGATGGTGCTGGGCGAGCCCACGGCACCCCCCCCAGCCGATGTCCCAGTGGACTCCGAGGTGGACCTGGGCCTGAGCCCGGCGCGCGCTCCCGGGTTCTGGGGAGACATTCAGTTGTGAGCCTCTCCGTACCTTCCGGCCCTCGGGCCGGGCAGAATGCAGGCATTCCTGCCCCCGCCCCATGAATCCCTTGCTGTGGCCCGTGCGCAGCTGCGCCAATGGTCTGGGCCTGGCTTGGTGGGCGCGGGTGGAGACGCATTCTCCCGATGCGGTCTACTGGTTTGGCCCCTTCGTGCGTCGTGGCACGCTCGACAGCCACCTGCCTGCCTTCCTGGCCGACATTCAGGCCGAATCTCCTGGATCCCTGGAGCACCGGGTGCTGCGCACCCGGCGGGGTGAACCCCTCACCGAGTTCGGTGGATGAGGGTCGGCTGATAGCGTCCAGACCAACTGGCAATCGGGTGGATGGGGATCGCCGAATGGCGTGATCAACTGAGCAGGGGCGACGTGTCGGCCCGGGAGCTCACGGATCACCACCTGGCCCGCATTGCTGCGGTGGATTCCACCGTCCACGCCTTTCTGGAGGTGACGGCGGAGCGGGCCCGGGCCGATGCCGATCGCATCGATGCCCGCCGGGCTGCCGGTGAAGCCCTGCCTGCCCTGGCGGGAATTCCCCTGGCCATCAAGGACAACCTCTGCACCAAGGGGGTGGCCACCACCTGTTCCAGCCGGATGCTGGAGCACTTCGTGCCTCCCTACGAGAGCACGGTCACCGAGCGCCTCTGGCAGGCCGGCGGTGTGCTGCTCGGCAAGACCAATCTCGACGAGTTCGCCATGGGCAGCTCCACCGAGACCTCGGCCTTTGGCCCGAGCCGCAACCCCTGGAATCCGGACAAAGTGCCCGGTGGCAGCTCCGGTGGCAGTGCCGCCGCGGTGGCCGCCGGCGAGTGCCTGGCCTCCCTCGGATCCGACACCGGCGGCTCGATTCGCCAGCCCGCTGCCTTTTGCGGTGTGGTCGGTCTGAAGCCCACCTACGGCCGCGTCAGTCGCTACGGCCTGGTGGCCTTCGCCAGCTCCCTCGACCAGGTGGGTCCCTTCACCACCAGCGTGGCCGATGCGGCCGAACTGCTGCAGGTGATCGCCGGCGCTGACCCCCGCGATGCCACCTGCCTCAAGGCCCCGGTGCCCGACTACCGCGCCGCCCTGCAGCAGCCGGTGGCTGGGCTGCGGGTGGGGATTGTGCGCGAGTGCTTCGAGGCCGAAGGGCTCGATCCCCAGGTGAAGGCGTCGGTGATGGCGGCGGCGGCCCAGCTGGAAGCCCTGGGCTGCGAGCTGGTGGAGGTGAGTTGCCCCCGGTTCAACGATGGCATCGCCACCTACTACGTCATCGCCCCATCGGAGGCGTCGGCCAACCTGGCCCGATACGACGGCGTCAAATACGGCTACCGCTCGCCGGATGCGGCCAGCCTGGCCGAGATGACGGCCCGCAGCCGGGCGGAGGGCTTTGGCGATGAGGTGCAGCGCCGCATCCTGATCGGCACCTACGCCCTCTCAGCCGGGTACGTGGATGCCTACTACAAGAAAGCCCAGCAGGTTCGCACCCTGATCCGCCGCGACTTCGACCGGGCGTTCGAGGCGGTCGATGTGCTGCTGACGCCCACCTCCCCCACCACCGCCTTTGGCTTTGGTGCCCATGCGGAGGACCCCCTCGCCATGTACCTGGCCGACCTGCTGACCATTCCCGCCAACATGGCCGGTTTGCCGGCAATCAGCCTTCCCTGCGGCTTCGACCTGCAGGGTCTGCCCATCGGTCTGCAGCTGATCACGGGCGTGCTGGAGGAGCCGCGTCTGCTCCAGGTGGCCCACCACTACGAGCAGGCGGCCCGGGTCATGGAGGCTCGCCCCACAGCTGAGTTGGTTCCCTAGGCGAGCCCTAGATCTGGTGCATGTTCTGCGTTTCCTGTGGGCCAGCACACTGGATCTTGCGTCGTCGCCTAGCCTGAACCAGCCTTTGGCGCCCCCCGGCCGTCTCGCTCCTTGGCCTTCGTTCCACTCCACAACCACAGCGACTACAGCCTCCTGGATGGGGCCAGTCAGCTGCCGGCCATGGTGGAGCGGGCCGTTGCGCTCGGCATGCCAGCCCTGGCCCTCACCGACCACGGCGTCATGTACGGCGCCATCGAGTTGCTGAAGCTCTGCACCAAGGCTGGAATCAAGCCGATCATCGGCAACGAGATGTATGTCATCAATGGCTCCATTGATGATCCCCAGCAGAAAAAAGAGAAGCGCTACCACCTGGTGGTGCTGGCCAAGAATGCGGTGGGCTATCGCAACCTGGTGAAGCTCACCAGCATCAGCCACCTTCGCGGCATGCGTGGCCGGGGAATCTTTGCCCGGGCCTGCATCGACAAGCAGCTGCTGGCCCAGTACAGCGAAGGGCTGATCGTGGCCACCGCCTGCCTGGGGGGTGAGATTCCCCAGGCCATCCTGAGGGGGCGGCCCGAGGTGGCCAGGGAGGTGGCCGGTTGGTATCAGCAGACCTTCGGCGACGACTTCTACCTGGAGATCCAGGACCATGGCGGCATTGAAGATCGCATTGTTAACACCGAGATCGCCCGCATCGGCGCGGAGCTGGGCATTGAGCTGATCGCCACCAACGACGCCCACTACCTCAGCGCCAACGATGTGGAGGCCCACGACGCGCTGCTCTGCGTGCTCACCGGCAAGCTGATCAGCGATGAGAAACGGCTGCGCTACACCGGCACCGAATACATCAAGGGCGAAGCTGAGATGCTGGCCCTGTTTGGTGATCACCTGCCCGAGACCGTGATTGCTCGGGCGGTGGCGAATACCGCCCGTGTAGCCGAGAAGGTGGAGGCCTATGACATCCTCGGCCGCTACCAGATGCCCCGTTTCCCCATTCCCGCGGGCCACACCCCGGTGAGCTATCTCACCGAAGTGGCGGAACTGGGCCTGCGGGATCGCCTGCACCTGGACAGCGCTGTGCCGTTTGAGCCGGAGTATGGGGAGCGCCTGGCTTTTGAGCTGCAGGTGATGGAGCAGATGGGCTTCCCCACGTACTTCCTCGTGGTGTGGGACTACATCCGGTTTGCGCGGGAGAACGGCATTCCGGTGGGGCCTGGCCGGGGATCGGCGGCGGGCTCGTTGGTGGCCTACGCCCTTGGCATCACCAATATCGACCCGGTTACCAATGGGCTGCTCTTTGAGCGCTTTCTCAACCCGGAGCGCAAGTCGATGCCGGATATTGACACCGACTTCTGCATCGAGCGCCGTGGCGAGGTGATCGACTACGTCACCCAGCGCTATGGCGAAGAGAAGGTAGCCCAGATCATCACCTTCAACCGCATGACCTCGAAGGCCGTGCTCAAGGATGTGGCACGGGTGCTCGACATTCCCTATGGCGATGCCGATCGGCTGGCCAAGCTGATTCCCGTGGTGCGGGGCAAACCCGCCAAACTCAAGGAGATGATCGGCGCCGAATCGCCGGCGCCTGAGTTTCGCGAGAAGTATGAGAAAGACCCAGTGGTCAAGCGCTGGGTGGATATGGCCATGCGCATCGAGGGAACCAACAAGACCTTTGGCGTGCATGCCGCCGGTGTGGTGATTGCCGCCGAGCCCCTCGATCAATTGGTGCCCCTGCAGCGCAACAACGACGGCCAGGTGATCACCCAGTACTTCATGGAAGACGTGGAGTCGATGGGCCTGCTGAAGATGGACTTCCTGGGTCTGAAAAACCTCACCATGATCGATAAGACCGTCGATCTGGTGGAGCAGAGCAGCGGTGTGAGAGTGGATCCCGATGATCTTCCTCTCAACGATGAGGGCACCTACGCCCTATTGGCCCGCGGTGATCTCGAGGGAATTTTTCAGTTGGAATCCAGCGGCATGCGCCAGATCGTGCGCGACCTCAAACCTTCGTCCCTGGAAGATATTTCCTCCATTTTGGCCTTGTACCGACCAGGCCCCTTGGACGCGGGTCTGATTCCCAAATTCATCAATCGCAAGCATGGTCGTGAAGCGATTGACGTCGCCCACGAAAAGCTGGAGCCGATCCTCAAGGAGACCTACGGGATCATGGTCTACCAGGAGCAGATCATGAAAATTGCCCAGGATCTGGCTGGCTACTCCCTGGGTGAAGCCGACCTGTTGCGGCGGGCGATGGGCAAGAAGAAGAAAAGCGAGATGGAGAAGCACCAAAGCCTCTTCGTGAGTGGTGCCACCGAAAGGGGAGTGGAGGCACGGGTTGCGGAAGCTCTGTTTGAACAGATGGTGCTCTTTGCTGAATACTGCTTCAACAAAAGCCACTCCACCGCCTACGGGGCAGTGACCTATCAAACCGCCTACCTCAAGGCCCACTATCCGGTGGCCTACATGGCGGCGTTGCTCACCGTGAATGCCGGCGACAGCGCCAAGGTGCAGCGTTACATCGCCAATTGCAACGCCATGGGCATCGAGGTGATGCCTCCAGATGTGAATGCCTCCGGCATCGATTTCACACCCGTTGGTGATCGCATCCTTTTCGGCCTCTCGGCCGTGCGCAATCTCGGGGATGGGGCGATTCGGCAGTTGATCGAGTGCCGCCTGGCGGATGGTCCCTTTGACAGCCTGGCGGAACTCTGTGATCGCATCCCGGGTCAGCAGCTCAACCGCCGGGCCATGGAGGCCCTAATCCATTCCGGTGCCCTCGATGCCCTCGAGCCCAGGGCCAACCGTGCCCAGTTGATGGCCGACCTCGATCTGGTGATCGACTGGGCCAGGTCCCGGGCCAAGGACCGTGCCAGCGGTCAAGGCAATCTCTTCGATCTGCTTGCTGGTGCCGCCGCCAGCGACCCCGCGGGCCCCGCGGCAGCCGACCTCAGCACGGCCCCGAAGGCAGCGCCGGTGCCCGACTACCCGCCCACCGAGAAACTGCGGTTGGAGAAGGAGCTGGTGGGCTTCTATCTCTCGGACCACCCCCTCAAGCAGCTGGCCCGGCAGGTGAAGCTGCTCTCACCGATCGCCCTGGGCCAACTCGAGGAGATGGCGGACAAGGCCAAGGTGAGTGCGGTGGTGATGGTGCCCGAAATCCGCCAGGTCACCACCCGAAAGGGCGATCGGATGGCCGTCTTGCAGCTGGAGGATCTCACCGGCAGCTGTGAGGCCGTGGTGTTCCCCAAGAGCTACGCGCGCCTGGCCGACCACCTGATGGTGGATGCCCGGCTGCTGGTGTGGGCCTCTGTCGACCGCCGCGATGATCGGGTGCAGCTCATCGTCGACGACTGCCGCTCCATCGATGATCTGCAGTTGCTGATGGTTGATTTGCCGGCCGATCAGGCGGCTGACATTGCCATCCAGCACAGGCTGCGGGAGTGCCTGCACCGCCACAAGCCCCCCCAGGAGGAGGCCGGCCATCGGGTGCCGGTGGTGGCCCTGGTTCATCAGGCCGACCAAACCCGTTTCGTTCGGCTTGGTCCCCAGTTCTGCGTGGGAGATGTGGGCGCCGCCCTCGACACGCTCACGGCGGCCGATTTTCAGGCCCGGATCAGTTCCCCGCTGTTGGCCGCCTGATCAGGCCTGGGGGCCATTGCCGCCATTGCGCATGCTCTTGATCGAGCTGCGCAGCCGGCTGATGTTCACGCCGATCTGCTCGGTGCCAAGCAGGGTTCCTGGCTTGTCTTCCCAGCTGGCGGAGAGGACGCCGAAACTCAGGCCCATCACGCCCAGAAAAAAACAGGCTCCTGATGCCGCCAGGGTGACTCCGGTGGGGACGTCCACAATCTGACGGCTCACCAGGAGGTAGCTGCCCACAAAGACGCCCATCCCCATCACGGTGGGGATGCCCGTGCCAATGGCGATGCGCCGAGCCATGCGGTTGGCGACGGCATCAGGAATCACCTGCTGCCCCGTGCTGCGCTGTTTGGCGGAGGGGCGTGCGGGTTGCCCCGGTGGTTGGCGCTTGGCCTTGCCGGCTGGAGCACGACCTTGAATGCCCTTGCCGGCCATGAATGCTCCGGTCAGCCGCGGATGCCGAGCTTGGCGATCAGGGCGCTGTAGCGCTCCTTGCTGATGCCGTTGAGGTAGCCGAGCAGGCGCTTGCGGCGGCCGATCATCTTCAGCAGGCCCTGCCGGGAGGAGAAGTCGTGCTTGTTCTTCTGGAGATGGCCCGTCAGCTGGCTGATCCGCTCACTGAGCATGGCCACCTGCACTTCCACGGAGCCGGTGTCGGTGCCGTGGGTCTGGTGACCGTTGATCAGTTCCTGCTTTTTGGTGGTGGTGAGCGGCATGGGCTGGGGAGTGAAGCGCAGGCTGGGCCCGGGCTGGGGACCTACGGTGCAAGCGACCACCATACCGCCCAGTGGTCAGGGGGGATCGGATCAGGCGACCTGGCGGGATAGCCAGCGCAGGCATTCCCGGATCCAGTCTTCCGCGGGCGCCCCAGCCGCCAAGCTCCCCACCGCCACGGCCCGTAGGGCGCGGTGGATTTCCAGGGCTTCGTAGCCCAGGGCCGCCAGGGTGAGGTGCACCTCATCGCGGCCTGAGGCCGGCAGCAGGGAGAGGTCTGCCAGGGGATCTGAGTCCTCCTGCTCCTCCAGCTGGCCAAGAAACCGCTGTTGCAGCCGGGTGCGCAATTCCACGGCCAGTCGCTCGGCGGTGCGCTTGCCCACCCCGGGTGCCTGGCAGAGGCGGCGCAGGTCGGCCTGCACGATCGCCTGCACCAATTCCCCCGGGTCCATCGCCCCGAGCAGGCCCAGGCCCATCTGGGGCCCCACGCCCGTCACGGCCACCAGTTCGCGGAACAGGTCCCGCTCGTGGCGTTCGCCAAACCCGTAGAGCAGCCAGGCGTCGTCGCGGATGGCGTGGTGGATGTGCAGGCTCAGGGCACTGCCTTCCCCAGGCAGTTGCTGCCATTGCCGCTGGGTCACCTGGACGTCGTAGCCCACCCCCTGGCAGACCAGCATCAGGCCGAACCGTTTGTCCTGCTGCCAGGGGTGGGTGAGTTGCCCTTGCAGCCAGCCGATCATGGGAGCAGTGAAAGGTTCCCCATCGTGCCCGCCCTGCCCAGCGATGCCCAGCCCAATTCGCCCCCAACCTGGACTCCCGTCTGGTGGCGCCGGCTGTTGGGCTGGCTCTTGCCCGTGATGGTGGTGTTGCCCCTGGCTCTGGCCGGATGCAGTGGCGTCGGTCAGCCGCCGCGTTCCGTGTTGCTGCAGGCCCTGGAGCTGCAGATCCAGCTCACCCAGGGGGCCATTGCCGAGGCCCTCGCCCTGGACTCCGGTGGAACCCCCGAGGTGAGCCGGGTGCGGGTGTCCCAGCAGGAGTCGGTGCCCATCGGCGAGGCGAAGGGTCTGCGGGTGGTGGGTCAGTTCGACTGGCGTCTGGCCGGCGATCCGATTCGGGTTGACAGCCCCTTCGAGCTCTACCTGGAGCGGGGGGAACGGGGCCAAAGCTGGCGCCTGGCCCGCCCCCGTGGCGATGCGCTCACCGCCAGCCCCGGCGTGCAGGCCTGGATCACGGACCCCCTCCCCCTCAAGGGCTGATCTCGGTTCAGGGGGCCGGTGGTGCTCCCCACTGCACCTCGCAGCTGTACAGCGTGATGCCATCCACCATGTTTTCGGTGCAGTTGCTGGAGGTGATCACCTCTCCGGGCAGCATGCCCACCGTGGCACTGCGGATCGCTTCCGCCTGGCTCACGTTCGATTGCCCGATGGCGCCGCCTGCCCGGCAGGGCAGGGCTAGGAGCCCTGACATCGCCGCCAACAGCGCTGGCAGCAGAACGGCATGGCGCATGGGATCGCTCCAGAACGGTCGTTGCTTGCGTTCTAGGCCGGAAGCCCAGGGCTGGCCAGGTTGGCGGTGAACCGCAAGACTCAGGCCATGGAGACCAGCCCCCCGCCCTGGCTGCCCGACAGCGTGGCCCGCACCTATCCGGGCTGGGTGCAGCGCAAGGCGGTCACCCTGTGCAAGCGCGATCAGAAACGCGGTGGTAGCGGCAACGTGCAGCAGTACCGGCTCGCCATTCACCAGGCCGTGCTGGCCTCAGGCGGCCGCGACCACTGGACCGGTGAACAACTCGACTGGCACCTGATCGGCAGCTATGACCCCAAGCAGGCTGAAGCCGGCGGCGCGGAACACAAGCGACGGTTCGCGCTGCTTCCCACTCCCAGTCAACCCTCGGGGAGTCCCGAGCCCAATTTTGTGATCTGCGCCTGGCGCACCAACGACGCCAAGCACGACATGACCCCGGAGGAGCTGCTGGAGTTTTGCCGTCGGGTGGTGGCCCATGCCGAGCAGATCAGCGCACCGGCTGGCGGTGACTGAGGCTCACCAGGGTGGCCGCCAACACCAGTGCTGCGCCGGCGATCGTGGCTCCATCGATGGTCTCTCCGAACAGCAGCCAACCCCAGCCCCCCGCGAACACCACCTGCACATAGCTGATCGCCGTGGCCCGGGCCGCCGGCAGGGCCGTGAGGCTGCGGGTGAGGTACACCTGGCCCAGCTGGGTGAACACCCCCACCCCAATCAGCCAGGCCACCTCCCCAGGGGTCGGCAGCACCGGATGGAGCGCCACCAGCGGCAGGCTCAAGGGCAGGGCCACGAGCGGGAAATAGAACACGATCACCAGGGGATGCTCGCTCTGGCCGAGGGAGCGCACACTCACGTAGGCCAGGGCCGTGAACAGGGCCCCTGCCACGGCGATCAGCACCGGCTGCCAGGCGAGGGCCATGCTGCTGCCGGGCTGGGCCACCAGCAAGACCCCGGCCCAACCGAGGGCCATGGCGGCCAGCACCCGCTTGCCGATGCGCTCCCCCAGCATCAACCAGGCCAGCAGGGCGGTGAACGGGGGGTAGAGGTACTGCAGCACCGTGGCGGAGGCCAGGGGTAGGGCCGCCAGGGCCGCATACACACAGAGCAGGGCGGCCGTACCGATCACCCCGCGCCACACCAGCAGTCCGCGCCGCTGCCCCCAGGGCGGCACTCCGGCGCGGCGCAGCAGCCACCAGCTCAGGGCCACGCTGACAATCGCCCGGGCCAGGACCACCTCGGCAGCGGGGATACGCCCGCCCACCTGTTTCACGCACACCCCCATCAGGGAGAAACTCAGGGCGCTGGCCACCATCCCCAGCACGGCACGCCGGCCCCCGTCAGAATCAAGCGTCGCTTCAGTGCCCACCACCGCCTCCCCGTCCCTTGAGCCTGCCGCGTCTCCACCCCCGCACGATCGAGGCCGTCAAGGAGCGCGCCGACATCGTCGATGTGGTGGGCGAGCACGTGGTGCTCAAGAAAAAGGGTCGGGAGTACGTCGGCATCTGTCCCTTCCACGACGACACGTCACCGTCGATGACGGTGTCCCCGGCCAAGCAGTTCTACTACTGCTTCTCCTGCGGGGCGGGGGGCAATGCCATCAAGTTCCTGATGGAGCACCAGCGCCAGAGCTTCAGCGATGTGGTGCTGGAGCTCGCGCGCAAATACCAGCTGCCGATCGAAACCCTCGACGGCCCCCAGCAGGAACGGCTGCGCAAACAGCTTTCCCGCCGCGAGCAGCTGCACCGCGTGCTCACCCTGGCGGCGGGCTGGTTTCGCAGCCAGCTCCGCTCCGCCGAGGGAGCCGCAGCCCTGGCCTACCTGCGCGACAGCCGCGGCCTGAGTGAGGCCACCCTCGAGGCCTTTGAGCTCGGCTTTGCCCCCGATCGCTGGGATGGCCTGCTCTCCCACCTGCAGCAGGTGGAGGGGCTGGGGCCGGAGCTGTTGGAGGCGGCCGGCCTGGTGGTGCCCCGCAAGGGCGGTGACGGCTTCTACGACCGCTTCCGCGCTCGGGTGATGGTGCCCATTAAGGATCGCCAGGGCCGGGTGATCGGCTTCGGCGGCCGCAGCCTCGATGGCGGCGAGCCCAAATATCTCAACTCGCCGGAGACGGAGGTGTTTGAGAAGGGCAAACACCTGTTCGGGCTCGACAAGGCCAGCACGGCCATCCGCAAGGACGACCGGGCTGTGGTGGTGGAGGGCTATTTCGACGTGATCGCCCTCCATGCCGCGGGCATCACCAATGCGGTGGCGGCCCTGGGCACGGCACTCAGCAGCCAGCAGATCACCCAGCTCTGCCGCTGCTGCGAGAGCCGGCGGCTGATCCTCAACTTCGACAGCGATGGCGCCGGGGTGCGCGCCGCCCAGCGCGCCATCGGTGAGGTGGAGCAGCTGGCCCTGCAGGGCCAGCTCGAACTGCGGGTGCTGCACCTGCCGGCCGGTAAGGACCCCGACGAGTTCCTGCAGCAGCACGGTGCCGGTGAGTACCGCTCCCTGCTTGATCAGGCCCCCCTCTGGCTCGATTGGCAGATGGAGCAGGTGCTCGAAGGGCGCGATCTGGCCCGAGCCGACCAGTTCCAGCAGGCGGTGACGGCCCTGGTGTCCCTGCTCGGCAAGCTGCCCCAGAGCGCCGTGCGCAGCCACTACCTCCAGCGGGTGGCCGAACGGCTGAGCGGTGGCCAGGCCCGGCTGGCGATCCAGCTCGAAGATGACCTGCGCCAGCAGGTGAAGGGCCAGCGTTGGCATGGGCGCTCCCAGAAGTGGGAGCAGCCCGGCGAGGCGGGCCTGCGGGAGCGGGCTGAGGCGGAGTTACTGCGGCTCTACCTCCATTGCCCCACCCATCGCACCGCGATCCGGGTGGAGCTGCGCCAGCGGGAACTGGATGACTTCGCCCTGCAGCACCATCGCCTGCTCTGGGCCTCGATCAGTTCCCTGGAGGAGGACAACCTGGGCGTTGGTCGGCTGGAGGCGATCAACCGGGGCAGCGACCCTGGCCTCGAGCTGGCGGATCTTGACCTGCCCCGGTTGTTGGCCGACCTGCTGGTGGTGGAGCAGAGCGCCCTGCTCGGCCGGCTGACCCCCCTGCTGGAGCCGAGTGAACTGCAGCGGATGGCCCTCAGCCAGCCCCTGCTCCAGTTGCGCGGCGCCACGGCCGCCCTGGAACGGCAGAAGAGTGTCAAGCGCTGCCGGCACCTGCTGGATGCCTGGGGCAGTCAACGGCTCGAAACCCTGGAGCGCTGCATCGCCCGGCTGCTGGATGAGGAACGGCAGGAGGCCCGGGCCACGCCCTCAGGCCTGGCTCCGGTGAGCGACATGGAAGCGCGGATCGAGGCCCTCTTCGCCGAGCTCAATGGCGATGCCCTGCGCTTTCAGGAGCTCTACTACAACGAGCGCAAGCACCTGGAGCACCTCGATTCCCAGCGCTGTGCCGGCTATGGGGAGGTGATGGCCCAACCGGCCGCCTGAGCGCAGCGCCCGCTTCCCGTTTCAGCCTGTTGCCCTCCCACCCAGTTCGATTCGATGCCCCTGCCCTCCGTTCACCCCATGGGTGGTTTCGCCCCTTGCCTGGCCCTGCTCTGCCTGATGGCTCCCCCCGCTGGCTTGGCCCAGGGATGTTCCTGCGGCTGTGCCGAGCCCACCGTCGGCCAGATGGGCCCCGATGGTGCCTGCCTGTGCCCGTGTGAGCCCCTGCCGATTCCCGGCATCAACGCGGAAACGCTCTCCGGCCCCCCCAAACCGCCGATGGCTGGTGGACCACCCCCCACCTGGACCGTTGAGCCTGCGTTTGATGACGGTTTCGGCGGCCCCTTCTGGGATGACTGGTGGTGAGTGACGCCCGCTGGTGAGCTCACCAGAGCTGCACCAGGTGGGGGAGCCAACCCATGTTGCGGAATCCCTCCACCAACTCGATGATCGCGGCAATCCACACAAACCAGATGTCGCTCAGGATGTGGCGACGGAACAGGCGCGGGTTGCTGCTCCAGCTGGCTGGTTCGCGATAGAGCCGAGGCTGGGGCCAGAAGCGCGGTACGCGCTGCCGGTAGGTGCGGTAGGCGTCACCGAACAGCTCTTCGAGTCGCCGCTCCTCGCGGCCCATGATCCCGGGGTAATACAGGCCAAAGATCAACAGAAACAGCAGCGGGTAGGTGAGGGTTTCCGTGGTGAGTCCAACCCCCAGCATTCCGATGCCACTGAAGACGTAGAGGGGATTGCGACTGATCGAGTACGGACCCTCCGTCACCAGCTGGCCGTCCTTGCGGCCGGAGATGAAGAACGAGCACCAGATCCGCCCCGCCGCTCCGATGGCAGCCAGGGCCAATCCTGCGCTGTAGAGGAAGGTGGCCACGTCCTCGTGCTGCAGTTCCCAGCGGCTCTGGGTGAGGGCTACCACCGAGAACATCAGCACGGCCACCACTTTGGACAGTCCGGTGCGCTGCCGTTCCCACCAGGTTTTGCCTGCTGCAGGGGAGTTTTGACCCATGGAAGAACCTGATTCCCTTGTTTCTACTCCTCCTGCCGGAGAGCTCGATACGCTGCTTGCAGCTGGCATGCCCCCGTTCCGGTCCATGGTGTTTTTCGAGGCGTTCTGGCACGGTGAGGCCATCGGCGATGGTGGCGATCTCGAGGAAGCCCTGACGGCTTTCCGCGCCGTGCAATCCGAGCAATCCGATGGGATCTGCTGGAGCGAGGCCTGTGCCGAGCCGGCGGCCCAGCCCCATCTGCGGCGCTATGCCTCCTTCGAGGCCTACCTCGACAATGCCGACGAACTGGAAACCATTGCGGTGACGGCCGCCATGATCGAGGCCGCCCTGCAGGAGCTCGCCTGAGTTCCCGGTTGGGGCCCCTTCAGGCCTGCACCACCGGGATGGCGTCCAGCTGGGTGGTGGTTGACCGCGATAGGCGTGAGCGCCGCATCCGCCAGGGAGTGTGCAGCCCGGCCGCGGCCCATTGCACGGTGCCGCTGCCATAGCGCCGGTTGAGAGCATCGATCGCGGCCATCAGGGCCTCACGACGGTGTTGCTGTTCCTCGGGTAGCGGCAGCAGCAGGTGGTGCTGCAGGGTCGTGGTGCTCTGCAGGGCCTGCAGCAGCACGCCGGCCTTCTGCAGGGGCTTGTGGGGGCGGAACAGCTGCGGCACCAGGGGCAGGGCTGCCGCCAGCAGCACGGCCGTGTCATTGCTGGCCAGGGGCAGGCTCACGGTGGCGCTGTTGCTGTAGAAGCTGGTGCCGTTGAAGGGGCTGCTGCGCACAAACACCGTGATGGCGCCGGCCCGTTGCCGTTGCCGCCGCAACTTCTCCGCCGCCCGGCTCAGGTAGGTGGCGATCGCCTCTTTCAGCTCGGCTTGGGTGGTGATGGGCTGGCTGAAGCTGCGGCTGACGCAGGTTTCCCGCTTTGCAGCCGGCACCAACTCGAGCGGCAGACAGGCATGGCCGCGCAATTCCTGCTGCAGGCGCACGCCCACGACGCCGCAGCGCCGCCGCAGCTCTCCGGTGGGCATGTCCCGCAGGGCGCGGGCATGGCTGATGCCTCTCAGCCGGCACCAGCGGGAGAGCTGGCGGCCGATGCCCCAGACCTCTTCGACGGCGATCGCTTCGAGGTAGGGATCAGGGTCGGGGATGCTGCCGATGTCGAAGACGCCGTTGCGTGCCGGGGTCGTCTTGGCAACTCTGTTGGCGAGCTTGGCCAGCACCTTGCTCGGACCGATGCCCACGGCTACCGGCAGCCCGAGCTGGCACAGCACGTGGTGCCGCAGCTGCTGGCCCCAGCCGCTCAGGTCGCCGTTGCCGGCCGGTCGTCCCAATCGGCCAAAGGCCTCATCGATCGAGTAGATCTCCAGGGCTTCCACCCAGGGTTCCAGGGTGGCCATCAGCCGTTGGCTCATGTCGGCGTAGAGGGTGTAGTTGGAGCTGCGCACCACCACGCCCTGGCGCTCCAGATCCCGTCGCACCTGGAAGTAGGGCTGGCCCATGCGAATGCCGAGGGCTCGCGCCTCGGCGCTGCGCGACACGATGCAGCCGTCGTTGTTGGAGAGCACCACCAGCGGTCGGCCCAGCACGGCCGGATCCATCACCGCTTCACAGGAGGCGTAGAAGTTGTTGCCGTCGATCAGCACGATGGCGGGGTGGCTGCTGGCCAACGGACAGGACCCCATGGCTTGCTCAGCGATGGAGCGGTCTGGCTGCCAGGGCGCGGATCACGTGGAGCGCCACGCCCCAGAGCCGATGCTCGTCGGAGCGGCTCAGCTCCAGGGGGGGGTAGGCCGGATGGGCGGCTTCCAGCCGCAGCCGCCCCCGGTGCCGAGCCAGCCGCTTGAGGGTGAAACCCCCGTCGAGGTAGGCGACCACGATCTGGCCGACGCGGGGCTCCAGTCCCCGATCGACGATCAGCAGGTCGCCGTGACGGATGCCGGCTCCCTGCATCGACTCGCCGCTCACCCGCAGCAAAAAAGTGCTGGCACGGCAGCGGATCAGCTGCTCTTCAAGGCTGGTGGCCGTTGGCTCGAGGGTGCTGGGTGCGAGGGAGTTGGGAAGCGGGCGTGGAGCCAAGGGCAGACCGCAGATCCCTCGACACTAGTTCAGGCGTACTGATTTTGGAGGGGCGATGGGGCGCCCTTTAGCTCTGGGAGTCGCCTGAGTCGGATGGATCCGACGCACGGGCGTGCGGATCGGGGCTGGTGAAGCGCTGGTAGAGCCAAAAGCCGCCACCGCCCCAGGCCAGGGTCCACAGCACAAAGGTGGAGAGCGTGCCGAGCTGGCCGGTTTCCAGGGAATACACGCCCGCCTGGATCAACCCGGCGTCGATCAGGGATCCGCCGATGCCCCAGCCCAGCACCCAGCTGAATAGAAAGCCAATCGCCTGGAGATTGCCGGTCATGGGGGCGAGATTAGGTGCTGGTTGAAGCGGTGGATGAAGTGCGCCAGGGGCATGGGTCCGCAGCGGCGCTGCCAGCCCAGGCCTTGCGGATAGCGGCGCCAGCAGGACAGGCGGTTGCCGCGCCGATGGAGGCAGATCAGGTAGCGGTAGGTGGCGCCAGTGGTGGTTGGCGGGGCGTCTGACGCGGGCAGCGGCCGTAGCGGCTCGAACACCGCGGCGAGCTCCCACCAGCTGCGCGGCGGCTGCCCACTCGCACGCAGCGGGGAGCCGAGCAGGCTGGCGAGGTGCTGGGGAAAGCCAGCATCGGGGAGCCACCAGTGGCCCTGGCGGGACTGCTGGGTATCGAGCAGGGAGATCACGGCACCGCAGGCCATGGGCTGGGAAGGGAGGGACCCTTCACCAGTGCCCGGCCTGTCTCAGTCCAGTGCTCAGTCGACCGTGGCCATGTGGCGCATCAGGTCGATGCACTTGCAGCTGTAGCCCCACTCGTTGTCGTACCAGGCCACCAGCTTCACGAAGGTGTCGGTGAGGGCGATGCCGGCGTTGGCATCGAACACGGAGGTGCAGCTCTCACCGAGGAAATCCGTGCTCACCACCTCGTCTTCGGTGTAACCGAGGATGCCGGCCATCGGCCCCTCGCTGGCGGCCTTCATGGCGGCCTTGATCTGGTCGTAGCTGGCGGGCCTGGCCAGGTTCACGGTGAGGTCCACCACCGACACGTCGGGGGTGGGCACGCGGAAGGCCATGCCCGTGAGCTTGCCGTTGAGCTCGGGGATCACCCGGCCCACGGCCTTGGCGGCGCCGGTGGAGCTGGGGATGATGTTCTGGGCCGCACCGCGGCCGCCGCGCCAGTCCTTCACCGAGGGGCTGTCGACGGTTTTCTGGGTGGCGGTGGTGGCATGCACCGTCGTCATCAGCCCGTTGACGATGCCGAAGTTGTCGTGCAGCACCTTGGCGACCGGCGCCAGGCAGTTGGTGGTGCAGCTGGCGTTGGACACCACGTCCTGACCGGCGTAGGTGCTGTGATTCACGCCCATCACGAAGATCGGGGTGGCGTCCTTGGAGGGGGCGCTCATCACCACCCGCTTGGCGCCGGCGTTGATGTGGGCGCGGGCGGCCTCATCGGTGAGGAAGAAACCGGTGCTCTCGAGCACGTAGTCGGCCCCAACCTCGTTCCATTTCAGGTTGTTGGGATCGCGCTCAGCGGTGATGCGGATCGTCTGTCCGTTCACCACCAGCTGGCCGTTCTCCACGGCCACCTCCCCCTGGAAGCGGCCATGGGTGGAGTCGTAGCGGAGCATGTAAGCCAGGTACTCCACATCGATCAGGTCGTTGATGCCCACGACCTGCACATCCGTCAGGGCCATGGCACGGCGGAAGGCGAGACGGCCGATGCGGCCAAATCCGTTAATGCCGATGCGAATGGTCATCGTGGCGCTCCTAGGACCCTGAGTCGATGGACTGGGGCCACCTTACGGGGCGCGCTTCAGCCCAGGGCCTGTTGGAGGGCCGCCAGTCCGAACACGAGAAACAGGCCGCCACTGAGGCGGTACAGGAGCCGCTCGTTGACCCGTTGGCCGATCCACTTGCCGGCGCCCACCGCCAACCAGGTGACCAGGGCATGACCAAGCAAGGTGCCCGCCAGAAGTCCGGCAAAGCTGAACACCTGGGCTGGTGCGGTGGCCATGAAGATCGTGGTGAATTGGGTCCGGTCCCCCAGTTCCGCCACAAACACGAGGGCGAAGGCCTCCCAGATCACGGACCAGGCAGTGGTGAGGGGGTTGTTGGATTCCGCCGCATTGATGGCCTCCTCGGCCTCCTCGGCTTCCTCCTCGGCCGCGTCAGCGGCCATGCCCTGGGCATCGATCAGCAGCTTGAGGCCAAAAGCCAGAAACAGCGCCGCCGCCAGCCAGGGCACCACGGACTGGGGCAGCAATTCCCGCAGGCCGTAGCCCAGGGCCAGGGAGATCAGGGTGACCGCTGTGAGCGCGGCAAACGCCCCCAAGAACACCCAGCGGGCCCGGTGGCGCACCGCCAGGATCAAGGCCATGAAAAAGGTTTTATCGCCCAGCTCCGCGAGGGTGATGGCGGTGAGGCTGGAGCCGAAGGCGGCCAGGCTGGGGTCGCTGGAGAGGGGAACGGGCATGTCTTATGCCTACCTCAGCGAAGGCCCTGGGGCCGTAAAAGGGCACGCATCCACGGCGAAGTCAGGCGTCGTCTTCATCTTCCAGCAGCAGTTGCTGAAACGCGGTGTAAAGGTCGCCGTGCGCGGCGGCGGTACGGGCATCCGCGCGGCCCACGGTGTTGGCCCCCGCTGCTCTGCTGCGCTCCTTGCCTGGAGTGGGGGAGGGGGTGGAGCGTGATGCGTTCGGGACCGGGCCCTGGCGGCGGGCCTCCAACTCCCGTAACCGCTCCATCAGGTGCGGTGGCACCGTGCCATCGGGACTGACCTGCATCAGTTCGCGAAACAGGGCCTCGGGGTTCTCCTCCCGTTCCACGCGGTGGCGTTTGTCGGTGGCCTTGGTCGCGGCCTGCTGGGGAGGGGCCGGCGTGGGCAGAGGTTGGGGCAGACGGCGGCCGAGGGCCTCAAGGCGTTCGCGGCTGCGGGCGTCGAAGCTCATGACGGGTCGGGTCAGCTGCAGCCGAGGGTGGACCGGGTGTCGCGGCCGGTGACGGGATTCGTGCCGCTGGCCACGCCACAGAGGGTTTTGAGGGCGTCAGCCCGCAAAGGCACGTTGGTGAAGTCGGCACCCTCGATCACCACGTTGGTGAACTTGGTATTGAAGGCAAAGGCATCTTCCAGCACCGCATTGCTGAGGTTGGTGCCATCAAAGATCGCGGAATCGAGCGTGGCCTCCCGCAGGTTGGTGTTGCTGAGATCGGCGTCTTGAAGCTTGGCGCCAAACAGGCTCGCCCCCTGCAGGTCGGAGCCGGCGAAGCTGGCATCCCGCAGGTTGGTGAGGTTGAAGGTGGCACCCCGCAGATCCTGATCGTGGAAGTCGGCACCGATCAGCACCTGCTTGGCCACATCCATTGCGGCCACGGCTGGGGCGATGGGTCCGATCCAGCTGAGGGAGAGGGCCAGCAACACCCCTGACACCAGACGGACAAGGCGGCGAGGTGCCCAACCGGGCGAGGACGGCGGGAGCATGGCAGCAGGGAAGCTGCCGCAAGCCTAGGGAGGCCCTTTGGTGCGGTCAGGACGGGTTTGGTGGGAACCCTGAACCAGCTCAGGATGGTCTCGATGCCGCGCACCGCCGCCCGCCGTCAGGGGGATTGGGCTGAGCAGCGGGTGCTGCGGCTGCTCCGGGCCAGGGGGTGGCGCCTGCTGTCCCATCAGTGGGGGTGTCGCTGGGGCGAACTGGATCTGGTGCTGGAAAAGTCCGGCCGGCTGCTGCTGGTGGAGGTCAAGGGCCGGCGCCGCCAGGGGCCCGATGGCTGGGGGGTCGCTGGCCTGCGACGGCAGAAACGGCGACGGTTGGAGCAGGCCTGGAGCTGCTGGCTTGCGGCCCACCCGCAGTGGGCGGAGAGTCCCGTGGAGCTGGTGTATGCCCTGGTGCCCCTCGCCCCCACAACCGCTCCCGTGCGCTGGATACGGCCCCAAGGCTGAGGGTTTTAGGGGGATGGGGCGGGGCTAGGGGCCGGACTGGTCTCGCTGGCGGGTTGGAATTCCACCGTGCACAGGTAGCGGATGTTGCCGATGCCCACCTCCACCTCCTGGCAGCGCTCGGCAGTGACGGTGGCTCCCGCCGGCAGCTGTTCGCGGGCCCGTTCCAGGGCGTTGCTCTGGTCCCAGATCGAGGAGGCCGTGACGCTTCCCGCCCGGGCAGGGGCACTGAGCAACGGCAGGCCCACGGCCCCGAAGAGGGCCAGCAGGAGGAGGTGGGGCCGGGAAACAGGCAAGGTGGAGGAACTGCGACGCCATCCATGAGTTTTGCTGCCCACCGCGCCCGCAAGCGCTTCGGCCAGCACTGGTTGGTGGATCAAACGGTGCTGGGCCAGATCGTGACAGCGGCCGAGCTGGATGCCGGCGACCGGGTGTTGGAGGTCGGTCCGGGGCGCGGGGCCCTCACGGAGCGGCTCTTGGCGTCCCCTGCGTCGGCAGTCCTGGCGGTGGAGCTGGATCGGGATCTGGTGGAGGGTCTGCAGGGTCGCTTTGGCGATCAACCGCGCTTCAGCCTCACCTCCGGGGATGTGCTGGCGGTGGAGCTGCCGGGGGCCAACAAGGTGGTCGCCAATATTCCGTACAACATCACGGGCCCCTTGCTGGAACGCCTGGTGGGCCGGTTGGATCGGCCCGCAGCCCAGCCCTACGAGCGACTGGTGCTGCTGGTGCAGCGGGAGGTGGGGGAACGCATCCGCTGCCAGCCCGGCAGCAGCGCCTACTCGGCCCTGAGCGTGCGGATGCAGCTGCTGGCCGACTGCCGGTCGGTCTGCCCGGTTCCCCCCCGCTGCTTCCAGCCGCCGCCGAAGGTCCACTCCGAAGTGATCGTGTTGGATCCGCTGCCGGCGTCGCAGCAGCTCGACCCCCAGGTGGCGCGCACGGTGGAGCAACTGTTGAGGCGCTGTTTTGCCGCCCGTCGCAAGATGCTGCGCAACACCCTGGCGGGGTTGCTGCCGGAGGCTGAGCTGGCTTCCCTCACCGAGGCTGCGGGTATGGGTTTGCAGCAGCGGCCCCAGGACATCGCCCCCGAGGGTTGGGTGGCCTTGGCCAACGGTTTGAATCAGGCGATGCGCGCAACGGACCCGGTCCCCACTTCCGCCCATGGCTGACCTGTGTGTGCGGGCCCCCGCCAAAATCAACCTGCACCTGGAGGTGCTCGGGCTGCGTTCCGACGGCTTCCACGAGCTGGCGATGGTGATGCAGTCCATCGATCTGGCCGACACCCTGAGGATGCGCCCCACGGCGGATGCCCAGATCAGCCTGCGCTGTGACCGCAGCGACCTGCCCACGGACGGCAGCAACCTGATCGTGCGGGCCGGCGAGCTGCTGCGTGCCCGTTCGGGCTTTACGGAGTTGGGGGCCGAGATCGTGCTCGAGAAGCGCATTCCGATCGGTGCCGGTTTGGCTGGGGGCTCGAGCAACGGGGCGGCGGCCCTGGTGGGCCTCAATGCCCTCTGGGGCCTCGGCTTTGATGGCGCAGCCCTGCACGCCATGGCGGCTGAGCTCGGATCCGACATGCCGTTCTGCCTCGACGGTGGCACCCAGCTGTGTTTCGGTCGCGGGGAGCGGCTGGAGCCGTTGGTGCCTGAACAGCCCCTCAACCTGGCCGTGCTGTTGATCAAGCACCCCGAGGTCAGCGTGAGCACACCCTGGGCCTATGGGCGCTGCAAGGCCATGCGCGGCGACTTTTACCTGGATGGGGAGCCCGACTTCGCCCAACGCCGGCAGGCGTTGCGCGAGGGCCCGCTGCTGCAGGCCCTGCTCCAGGGTTCGGCCCTGCCCTCGCTCCGCAATGACCTGCAGGCTGTGGTGGAACCGGAGGTTGGCAGCGTGCGGCAGGGCCTGGCCCTGCTGCGCCAGACGGAACGCCCCCTGGCGGTGGCCATGAGCGGATCGGGCCCGAGCCTGTTCGCCCTGTTCGCCCACCTCGCCGAGGCGCAAGCGGCCCATGCCGCCCTGGCGGCCCAGCTGGAGGCGGCGGGCTTTGAAGCCTGGTGTTGTGGCTTCAGCCGCCAGGGTGTCAGCCTGGACCCGTGACTGATTCCGATCCCAGCTCCAGCCCTGCCCTGGAGACCCCAGCCTCCACCAGGCCCCGAAAGGGGCCGCTGAGTTTTCTGTCCGGTTCGCTCACCGCCGGCCTGCTGGCCTGGCTGGCCCTGGGCTTGAGCCAGCGGCTGGTGGCCTACTACGCCCTGCATCCGCCCAGCTATGGCTCGGCGATTGCCCAGAGCATTGCCACTGCCCTCAAGACCCTGATCGTGGGCATGTCCTTCCTGGCCACCTTCAGCTTTGCCTTCATCGCCCTGGGCCTGGGCCTGGTGTTCGTGCAAAGCCTGGTGTCCGGCTCCGGATCAGCCCCTGCCGAGGCCGACAAAACCGCCTAGCTTCCCGTCACTGGCATCGGTTCATGACTCCCCACGACCTGGGCCTGCTGGTGACGCTGCTGCTCCCCGGCATGCTCCTCTCGGTGCTGCTGCTCTCCACCTTCGCGGCTGGCGGCTGAGCCGGATCCGCCGCTGGCGGCTGAGATAGGTTGGCGGCCATACGGTGCAAGCCCAGACGTGGCAGAGACCCTGCTGTTCAACGCCCTTCGTGAAGCCATCGACGAAGAGATGGCCCGCGATCCCCACGTCTGCGTGATGGGCGAGGACGTCGGCCAGTACGGCGGCTCCTACAAGGTCACCAAGGACCTCTACGAGAAATACGGCGAGCTGCGGGTGCTCGACACCCCGATTGCCGAGAACGCCTTCACCGGCATGGCGGTGGGCGCGGCGATGACGGGCCTGCGCCCGATCGTGGAGGGCATGAACATGGGCTTCCTGCTGCTCGCGTTCAACCAGATCTCCAACAACATGGGGATGCTCCGCTACACCAGCGGCGGCAACTTCACCATTCCCACCGTGGTGCGCGGTCCCGGTGGCGTGGGGCGCCAGTTGGGGGCAGAGCACAGCCAGCGCCTGGAGGCCTACTTCCACGCCGTGCCGGGCATCAAGATCGTGGCGGTGAGCACCCCCACCAACGCCAAGGGCCTGATGAAGGCCGCCATCCGCGACAACAACCCGGTGCTCTTCTTCGAGCACGTGCTGCTCTACAACCTCTCCGAGGACATCCCCGACGGCGAGTACACCTGCGCCCTCGATCAGGCGGATGTGGTGCAGGAGGGCAGCGACGTCACGATCCTCACCTACTCCCGCATGCGTCATCACTGCCTTAAGGCGGTGGAGCAGCTGGAGAAGGACGGGGTCAGCGTGGAGTTGATCGATCTGATCAGCCTCAAGCCCTTCGACATGGAGACCATTGCCCGCTCGATCCGCAAGACCCATCGGGTGATCGTGGTGGAGGAATGCATGAAGACGGGCGGCATCGGCGCCGAGCTGCTGGCCCTGATCACGGAGCAGTGCTTTGACGACCTCGACGCCAGGCCGATTCGCCTCTCCTCCCAGGACATCCCGACCCCGTACAACGGCGCCCTGGAAAACCTGACGATCATCCAACCCCACCAGATCGTCGACACCGCCAAGCAACTCCTCGCCGGTCAACTCTGAGATGGCCCGCCAACAGGGGTGGTTTGCCCTGATTCTTGCTCTGGCGATCGCTGCGGGAGCCCTGCTCGCCTCCTTCCCCCTCCAGCTGGGTCTCGACCTCCGGGGCGGCAGTCAGCTCACCCTGCAGGTTCTGCCTGCCGGGGCGGTCAAGTCGGTTCAGAAGGAACAACTCGATGCGGTGAAGGAGGTGCTTGATCGGCGCATCAACGGCCTGGGTGTGGCGGAGTCCACGCTTCAGACCGTCGGCGACGATCAGCTGGTGCTGCAGTTGCCCGGAGAGCAGGATCCCTCCCGGGCCGCCGCCGTGCTCGGCACCACAGCCCTGCTGGAGTTCAGGGCCCAGAAGCCCGGCACGGAACAGCAGATGCAGGGCTTGCTCCGCCTCAAGCGCCAAGCCCAGGCCGTTCTCAACCAGAAGAAGGCCAAGGCTGCCCAAGCCGACCCCACAGGCCAGCCTGAGCCGGCCCAGCCCCAGGTGACCATCAAGGCCGAGGAGCTCGCCGCGTCCCTGGCCTCCCTGGGAATCCAGGTGCCGCCCGGCAGCAGTGAAGCTGACCAGCTCGACCTGCTGCTCAAGGCCGTCAACACCCGCATCGTGGAGCTGTACGAGCCGGCCCAGCTCACCGGCAAAGACCTCACCACCGCCGGCCGTCAGCAGCAACAGACCGGAACCGGTTGGGATGTGACGCTGTCCTTCAACCGCGAAGGGGGCGTCAAGTTCGCCCAGCTCACCCAGGGCATCGCCGGAACAGATCGCCTGCTGGGCATCGTTCTGGATGGCCGTTCGATCAGTGAGGCCAGCGTGGGCCCGGAATTCAAGGCAGCCGGCATCAGCGGCGGTTCGGCCAGCATCACCGGCAATTTCAGCGCCGAGGAGGCCCGTGATCTGGAGGTGCAGTTGCGAGGGGGCTCCCTGCCGCTGCCCGTCAAGATCGTGGAAGTCCGCACCGTGGGGCCGTCCCTGGGTGCGGACAACATCCGCACCAGCCTGGCGGCTGCCCTGAGCGGCCTCTTCCTTGTGGCCGTGTTCATGCTTGTTGTGTACCGGTTGGCCGGGGTGGTGGCGGTTCTGGCCCTTTCCCTCTATGGCCTGTTCAATCTCGCTGTCTACGCGCTAATCCCAGTCACCCTCACCCTGCCGGGGATCGCCGGGTTCATTCTTTCTCTCGGTATGGCGGTGGACGCCAATGTGCTGATCTTTGAGCGGATCAAGGAGGAACTGCGCTCCGGAAACACCCTGATTCGCTCGATCGATACGGGCTTTTCACTGGCGTTCTCCTCGATCCTGGATGGCCAGGTCACAACCTTGATCAGTTGTGTCGCCCTGTTTGCCCTTGGTACGGGATTCGTCAAAGGTTTTGCGGTAACCCTCGGCATCGGTGTGCTGCTGAGTCTGTTCAGCGCACTCACCTGCACCCGAACCCTGCTGCGGGTGCTGATGAGTTATCCAGCTCTGCGACAGATTTCGTATTTCATCCCCGTGTCCCAGCGTTCTGAA
The DNA here is from genome assembly GCF_024345475.1 of Cyanobium sp. T1B-Tous. Taxonomy (GTDB): domain Bacteria; phylum Cyanobacteriota; class Cyanobacteriia; order PCC-6307; family Cyanobiaceae; genus Cyanobium_A. The sequence continues at coordinate 8,287 of NZ_JAGQBE010000013.1, read as the reverse complement.
GGCATTGCTTGATATGGCCAATCCTTCCGTGATTGCTCAGTCCGCTAATGGGCGAACAGGCCTTTTCGCCTTTCGGGTTAACCGCCATCGGCGCCAACTGTGGCTGCTCTCCAGCGTGGCCATCGTGCTGAGTCTCCTGGGCATGGCCATCAGCTGGTTGTCCCCATCGATCCGCGCACCGTTGCGTCCAGGTCTCGATTTCACCGGTGGAACCCAGATCCAGATCGAGCGGCTTTGTGAACCGTCCTGTGCAGACCTCAAGCTGGGCAGCCTTGAAGCATCGCTGCGAACCCTCAAGCTGCCAAGCGCCGAAGGCGAGCCCGCGCCTGCCCTGTCCGCCGCCGCCGTTCAGTTGCTCGATGGTGGCCGCTCCGTGGTGATGCGGCTGCCCAGCCTCAGCCCTGACCAAGCCGAGCTCGTGTTGAACACCATCGGCCCCGTGGTGGGGGAGACCGTGCCCGGGGACCTTTCTGTGGACACCATTGGGCCAACTCTGGGTGCCCAGTTGCTCAAGGCCAGCCTGTTGTCGCTGTTGGTGAGTTTTGTTGGAATTTCCCTTTACATCACCTTTCGCTATGACCGTGTCTATGCGCTGTTGGCGTTGCTGTGTCTAGCCCATGATGTCCTGATTACCTGTGGCCTCTTCGCCTGGCTGGGCCTGGTGTTCGGCGTGGAAGTCAACAGCCTGTTTGCAGTTGCCCTGCTCACCATCGCTGGGTATTCGGTGAATGACACGGTGGTGATCTTTGACAGAATCCGTGAGAAGCGAAACGAGCTCAAGGAGCTCCCCTTGGCGGATCAGTCCGATGAAGCCGTGATCAGCACACTCACCCGCTCCGTCTACACCTCGCTCACCACCCTTCTCCCCCTGATTGCCCTGATTTTCTTCGGGGGCAGCACCCTGTTCTGGTTTGCCATTGCCCTGAGTTTCGGCATCGTGATCGGTGCCTGGTCGAGCATCGCCGTGGCACCAACGCTCCTGCCGGTACTGTCCCGTCGCTGAAGCTGCCCCCACCGCAGGCCCCCGCAGGCGCAGCAGCCGCAGCTGGTTCGCCGTGCCGTTGCTGTTAGGGGTTCTGGCCCTGCTGGATCTCCGGGTGGAACTGCAATTGCTTGGGGATCACTTCACCCTGGCTGCCCTGGCGGCCGCGGTGCGCAGCCATCCTCTGGCTGTGGCTGTTTTGCTGCTGTGGCCCTCGCTGTTGCAGCACTACCGCAGGCGGCGAGAGTGACCCCGGGCTGAAGTTCAGGCCCAGCGATCCATCACTTCTTTCACCACCACTTCCTCACAGAACACCTGCAGCACCACCACCAGGGGCAGGGCCAGGAGCACGCCCGGTAAACCCAGCAGGGCCCCCAGGCACAGCTGGGCCGTGAGAGCGACGGTGGGGAGCAGGTTCACGGTGCGCCGCAGCAGCATCGGGGTGAGCAGAAAGGCCTCGGCGTTCTGGAGCACAAGACGCAGCACCAACACCTGCACCATTTTTCCGGGGGACACCAGCAGCGCCACCGCCAAGGGCAGCAGGGTGGCAGCCGTGGGACCAATGGTGGGCACGAAGGTCAGCAGACCACACACCAGGGCGCTGAGCAGGCCCAAGGGCACTCCCAACAGGGCCAATCCAGCCCAGGTGAGCAGAAACACGCTGACGGCGGAGAGGGTCATGCCGGCCAGCCAGCCACCCAGCGCCTGGCGGCATTCCGTCAGCAGGCTGCGCATCTGGGGCCGCCAGAAGTCGGGGGTCATCGCCACCACCACCTTCTGGTGACTGCGGGGATCGAGGGCCAGCAGGATGGCCAGCAGGGCCATTAGCAGCAGCTGGATGGTGGTGCTCGCGGCCCCTCCAGCAAAGCCCAGCAGTTGGCTGCCGAGGGGCTGCAAACGATCCCAGGTGCCCAGTTGCATCAATTGCCGTTCCAGGTCGGGCATCCAAGTGACCTGGCGGGCCAGGCTGCTCAGCCGTTCAGCCAGGGCCGGCAGCAGGGCCGTGAGTTGATTGACCTGCTCGAGCAGTTCTGGCAGCAGCAGCTGGCCGAGCAGTCCTCCCACCAAGACCAGCACCACCAGCACCACGATGAGGGCGGTGGGTCGGTTCAGCGGCAGCAGCCGTCGCAGCAGGGTGATGGGCACATCCAGGGCAACCGCCAGCACCACGGCGCCGAACAGCACCAACAGCACCCAGCGCAGTTCCCAGGTGAGCAGCCCGAGCACGATCAGGGCCAACGCCCCGAGCACCGTGCGGCCGTTCATGGGATCAGGCCTCCAGCCGTTGGCGTTTCCATGGATCCAGGATGTCGTGGATCAGCACCTCACGCACGATCACCTGCAGGCATACCGCCAGGGGCAGGGCCAGCAGCAGGCCCAACGGCCCGAACACCACGGTGAACAGCAGCTGGGCCGTGAGGGTGAGACCCGGCAGCAGCCGCAGCTGGTGGTGCATCACCGAGGGGGTGATCAGATAGCTCTCCAGGTTCTGCACGGCGATGTAGAGAACCAGCACCGCCAGGGCCTTCCAGGGGGCATCCAACAGCGCCACCGAGACCGGGAACACCGTGCTCAGGGTTGGCCCCACGTTCGGGATGATGTTGAGCAACCCCGCCAACAGCGCATTGGCGGCCACCAGCTTCACCCCCAGCAGGGAGAGCCCGATGGCGGCCAGGGTGCCCACACAGAGCGAACTGATCAGCACCCCCACCATCCAGGCACTCAGGGCTTCGCCGCACTGCACCAGGATCTGGCGGAAGCGGCGCCGGTAGAAGGAGGGCACCAACAGCACGGCGACCTCGCGGTAGGGAGCCGGTTGAACCGCCACCATCAGGGCCACCGCCACCACGAACAGCCCCTGGAGTACGGCCGTACCCAGGCCGCCGGCCAGGCCCAGCAGACGCAGGGCGCCGCTGCTGAGGCTGGGTCCAAGTCCGGAGCTCAATCCGGAGGACAGGCCGGAGGTTCCGGGGTTCCCAATCAGGCCGTTGCGCAACCAGGAGACGCTGTCGCCAGCACTGCCGTAGAGCATCTGGCTGGCGTTGGCCAGACCACTGCGCAGCAGATCCAGCAGGGTTGTGGCGGCTGTCGGAAGCTTGGCAATCAGCTGGGCGAACTGGTCGACGAAGGGGGGGATCACGGCGGTGGCCACCACCGTGAGCACCAGGGCCACCACCCCCAGGCTGAGCAGCAGGGCCAGCGGTCTGGAGCAGTTCAGCCGGTTGCGGATGGCCCCCACCAGGGTGCAGAGGGCCATCGCCAGGACCACGGCTGCAAACAGGTGCATCAGGCTCTGGCGCAGGCTCCAGAGGAGGGCCAGGGCTGCCACCAGCCCCAGCAGCCCCAGCCATTGGCCGAATTTCAAGGGATCAGGCCTCGTCCTGCTCTCCCTGATCTTCGCCCTGGTTGCCGGAGAAACCGAGATCGTGACTCTCGGCGTAACGCTGGGCGAAACGCATGAAGCGATCGAAGTCCTCGGTGGTTTTCCAGGTGTAGGTGCATTCCAGAGCGCTGGCCTTGCCGTTGACAAAGCGGGCCTTCACCTCCCGGCTCACCAGTTCGCCCTCCTCATCCACCAGAAACATGCCGGTGATGTCCCCCATGGTTTCGGGGGCGAGGGCGTCAGGCTCTTCGAACACGAACAGGGCCTGACCCGTGCGCCCATCCCTTGATCGCGTCAAGCGGATGTCGGGCACGACCGGCTCATCCACTCCACGGAAGAACTGAATGGCGGCGCCCATGGCAAGAGGGGACAAAAATCAATCCTAGGAGTCAGCCCCAGCGGCCTCCGTTAGGGGGTCATGGCACAGGACGGATCCTGGAGCAGCCGCAGGGCTGCGACTCCCGCCTCCAACCCGGCGAGATCAAAGCAGGCCCGCACCGGCCGGTCGCGCCGACTCAACTCATGGTCGTAGCAGCGGTCGTAGTAATCGAGCATCTGCAGGCAGGCTCCGGCCCAGTCGCTGCGGTCGATCGCCTCTAGGGCCGCCGCCGTGCGCTGGGGGCCGAGGCGCCGGGCAATGCGTTCGGTGGCCTCCCGCAGGGGGGCCTGGCCCTGGCCGCCATAGACGGCGACGAGCTGGTCCAACCGCTCAGCCAGGGGCCGCAGGATCTCGACCGCCGGGGCTGTCCCCATCTGCCGCCACAGACCGTTGGGGATGCGGCAGCGGCCCACCTGGGCACTTTCGGCTTCCAGCCAGATCGGACCACGGCCCTTCAGGGCCTGCAGGGCCGTTGCCAGTCGATTCTCGTAGTGCTCGGTGCTGGGCTGCTCCGGCAACCCCAGGCCGCCGAAGCTGCTGCCCCGGTGATGGGCCAACCCCTCCAGGTCCACCACAGCGGCACCCTGTTCCCGCAGCGCCAGCAGCAGATCCGTTTTGCCCGTGCCCGTGCGCCCGCCCAGGATCAGCAGGGGCCAGGGCTGCTCAAAGGTGGCCAAGACCCAGCGCCGGTAGGCCTTGTAGCCCCCGTCGAGCACCAGCACCGGCAGGTCCAAGGTGGCGGCCAGCCAAGCCACGCTGCCTGACCGCATGCCCCCCCGCCAGCAGTGCAGCCGCAGGGGGGCTCCTGCCTGCGCCAGGTTCTGGAGTTCGCGTCCGAGCGCTGCGAGTTTGGGGCCCACCAACTCCAGGCCGAGCTGTACGGCGGCCCCGCGCCCTGCCTGCTTGTAGCAAGTGCCCACCTGGGCTCTCTCGTCGTCGCTGAACAGGGGCAGGTTGTGGGCTCCCGGAATGTGTCCCTGGGCGAATTCCTGCGGGCTGCGCACATCCACCACCGGCCCCGCGTTGGAGAGGAAGGCATCCGCAGGAAGGGGGGGGCTGGCGCCCGGCATCGCTGACGAGGATCTCTGCTGACATAGTGGGCCCACGCTGGCACCGCTTCAGGCTCGGCCTCCCTTCCATGCTTTCCGGACCTCCGGTCACCGCCACCGCTACCGCCAGCCCAGGCGCCCTGTTGGAGCGCTTCCAGGCCGCCAACGGCCGTCAACGCCGTTCCCTGGTCACGACCCTGCAGAGCCGTCGCCAGGAGCTGCGGCCCCTGATTGCGGACCATCTCGCAGGCCTCGATGCCACCGGCGATGACTGGGCCGCTGGGTTCCTGATCCAGATGCTGCTGGAGGAGGGCGATGGGTTGCAGAACGACTTTCTGAGTCGCTACCCCGATGGCTGGCTGGCCACCGTGTCCGCCTGCGGTGTCGACTACGCCCCGCTCCAGCGGGCCCTGATGGCCCAGCACTTTGAGGAGGCCGATCGGCTCACCAGTGCCCTGCTCCGGGAGCTGGCGGGTGCAGACGCCGTGCGACGAGGCTACGTCTATTACAGCGAGGTGCCGCCCATGCCCTCCGCCGACCTCGACAGTCTGGATCGGCTGTGGGTGTGTTTCTCCCGAGGCCGGTTTGGCTTGTCCGTGCAGGGAACCCTGCTCGCCAGCTGCAACGGCCGTTGGGAGCTGCTGTGGCCCAAGTTGGGCTGGAAGGATGGTGGCCTGTGGACCCGCTATCCGGGCTCCTTCCAATGGTCGATCGACGCTCCGGAGGGCCACATGCCGCTGGTGAACCAGCTGCGCGGCGTGCGGCTGATGGATGCCCTGCTGCGCCATCCGGCTCTGCAACAGCGCATCAAGGCCTGAGTCAGGGGGCCGGCCACGGCGTAGGGTCAAACCGGACCCTGCGGATCCGGGCCGAATGGCGCTGCGCTGGTCGGATTTCATCACCCCCTCCACCCTGCAGCTGGCCCCGCTGCTGGAGTTGTTGATCGAGCCGGTGCGCTGTCTGCAACTTCAGAGCCAGGTGCAGTTGGGTCTCCAGGAAGCCCTGGTGAATGCCGTGCGCCATGGCAATGCCTGTGATCCCTCCAAGTGCCTGCGGGTCCGCCGGATCGAAACACCCCGCTGGCTCGTGTGGCAGGTGCAGGATGAGGGGCCTGGGTTTCCGGCTGAATCCCGCAGCACAACCCTGCCCGAACAGCTCGATGCCGCCAGTGGCCGAGGCCTGTTTCTGATTCACCACTGTTTCGACGACGTGCGCTGGAGCCAGCGGGGCAACCGCCTGCAACTGGCGGTCAGCCGTCAGCGGGCGGAGCTGCTGTCGCCGGCCGGTGGCTGGGGCAACCGGGATCGCTGACCTCAGCCCGGAGCCAGCTCAGGCCATGTTCCACCAGGGCGATCGCCTCCTGGCGGGCTGGGCTGGGCTGGGGCGCCCCGGGGTCGTCCCCGCTGAGCAACAGCACCAGCGCTGCAGCCAGCTGTTCGGCGCCTCGGCGGGAACGCTGGGCCTTGAGAGCGTGCCAGTCACGATCGCCGATCGCCAACAGGCGTTGCAGGGCCACGGCCTGCTCCAGGGCGCTCTCTGGCCAGCTGCGTTGGGGCTTCGCCAGGGACTTGGACACTGGACGTTTGCCTGAGGAAGGCCCCATCCTGATGCCAGACCCCTGACGCTGGGTGCAGCCCATGCCGCTAAGACCCCTCGGCCACCACCCCGTGCGACAGCCGATCCGGCTTCTGCATCTGCTCGATGGCCTGCTCACCCAGGCCTCCCTGACAGCCAACAGCTCGGGGGTGACCCAGCGGCGGCAGCGGCAGCGTCTCGCCTTGACCCAGCGGTTGCTGGATCCCCTCCCGGCCGAGCTGGCCCCACCGCATCGTCAGGACGTGCTCTTCTGGCGGGGGCTGCGTTGGGCCACCGCCGGGCTCCTGCTGGCCTGGTGTTTGAAGCGCTAGCGGGGTTTGCGCGCCGTCCACACCCGGGTCATGAAATGGGTTTCGGCGGTGATTCCCTCAAACCCGCAACGGCGCAGTCGCCCCTCAATGTCGTCGCTGATGTAGTCCCGGTAGTAAGGCTCGTGGAACACCCGCCGAAAGTTCTCCATCACGGCACTGAACTGGGGTGAATCGGCCAGTTGCACCGAGTCGGCCAACACCACCACCCCACCCGGTTCCAGCACCCGGAACGCGTCCTGCAAAACGTTTTGACGGGCGTCACCGGGCAGTTCATGGAACAGGAAGACGCAGGTGAGCCCCTGGAAGGTGCCCTCGGCGAACGGCATGCGCTCCCCGTTTCCCTGCACCAGCTGGGGCAGTTCCCCTGGCAACTCGCTCAGCCACTTGTTGGCCTGCCGCAGGTAGGCACTGGAGAGGTCCAGGCCAAACAGTTGGGCTTTGGGCAGGGCTCCGCGGATCTGACGCAGGGTCCGGCCGGTGCCGGTGGCCACATCCAGCACCCGGATCTGCCCCGCCGGGCGGTCTGAAAAGGCCCGGATTCCCCGCAGCAGCGGAGCCAGCAAGCGGCGCCGCATGGGATCGGCCGTGCCGTTGAACAGGATCTCCACCTGCAGGTCGTAGAGGGCGGCGGAGTGGTCGCTCAGGTAGCCGTCGGTCTGGTGATGGAAATTCTGGAGGTAGTACTCCGGGAAGTCCTCCGGGTCGATGCTGCTGGGCAGGTCGCGCACCTTGCGCTCCTGGCGCCGGCTCCAGGTGCTGGGCATATCCAGCCAGACCAATGGATAGCGGCTGGCCCAATCCAGCCAGGGCGCATCAAACAACAGCGACGGTGGATACAGCCCCTGTTCGGCTTCCTGCCAGTCCCGTTCGTGCAGCGCATCCATCGCCTGCTTCAGCCGGCCGAGCAATTCCGGCGGCACCGGCACCGTCTTCGGGGTGCCTTCTGGTGCCAGCAGGCCCATCAGCCGGGTGCTGACTTCCTTGTGGGTCACCCCCAGCAAGGCCTTGCCCTGTTGCAGCGTCTGGTAAGCCAGCTTGGTGAGCTGATCGGGCATGGATCGAGCGAGGCGACCCCCATTTCAGCGGATCTGGCCGGCGACCGCGCCTGCAACGTCCTGTGAAGCCTTGGCCATTTCGTAGCAACCGCTACAGAAGTGGGGTCATGCTGGAACCACAGATCCAGGAGGCTCCATGGACGACTCCCGTTTTCAGCCACTGGCTCCCGATCCCGAATTTCAGACCTGGAGCCGCCAACACGCCCAAGCCACGCGGCTGCATGCCGCTGAGTTGGCCCAGATCACCCAGCACCACGACCTCAACCCCGCCGGCGATGTCGTGCACCAGATGGAGGCCTGGGCCAGGCGCCAAGCCCGCGAGAAGCACCTGCACGACAGTGCCATCGCCCAAATCCGCCATGCATGAAAAAAGCCCTGGCCGAAGCCAGGGCTTGAGTCGCGCGATCAGGCGTCGTAGTACATCACGTACTCGTGGGGGTGGGGCCGCTGGCGCAGCTGCTGCACTTCCTCGTACTTGAGGGCGATCCAGTTGTTGATGAAGTCTTCGGTGAAGACGCCACCGGCCAGCAGG
>NZ_JAGQBE010000122.1 GCF_024345475.1 Cyanobium sp. T1B-Tous | reverse complement strand
TGCCAGCTGGTCGAGCAGGGTGCCCGCCTGCTCGCCTTCGCCGCTGAGCGGGGCATCGAGACTGCGCACCTGCAGGGCCCGCTGCACTGCGCTGGCCTCCTCAAGTTGGGCGGTGTTGCAACCGAGCTCTAAGGCCAGATCTGCGGCGGCAAGCGGTGCAAGGCCCTGGCTGCGGCGCTGCTCCTGCCGCCGCCGGGCCCGTTGCTGTAGCTCCCGCAGCCGCCGGGGGGTGTGCAGCGGCTGGCCGTGGTCGCGGACGTCGTGAAGCATGGCGCCGCGGATGTAGGGCACCGCATAGCTGCTGAGATTGCAGGTTTGGCGCAGGTCGAAGGTCTCTACGGCCCGGATCAGCCCCAGGCAGCCTGCAGACACCAGCTCATCAAAAGGTTGACCCGTGCGTTGGCTATGGCGCTGGGCCACCATGCGCACCAGGGCCAGGTTGTGCTCCACCAGGGCGTTGCGCCACCAGAGCTTGGTTGCGGCGTCAGGGCTGGCGGCCATGGCTTCAAGCCAGCTGCGGTTGCGGGTGTGCAGCTGGGAGGGGCCCAGTTCGGCCTGGGCTGGATCGGCTTGGCCGCTGCGGCGCTGGCGGGCAGATGTTTTCGAGTGGGCAGTAGCTGGGAAGGCAGATGCCATGGGGTGGAGGCGTCGGTGTTTTTACCTTCGCCGCGGTGCCCATCCGGCTGGCTCCCCCAGGGCGGTGAAGCGCTCTCACCCGAATGGGTGATAAGAAACCTTCGCTCCGTGCTGCTTAGTAGCCCAAGGGGGTGGGCTCTTGGCGCAGCTGCAGATCGGCCCAGTCCAGAAGGGCCGGCCAGGAGCGCACCCGTTCAAATACCCGGCTATGCCCCTCACTGTTGAGGTGCAGGCCGTCGTTGCTCAGCCATAGGGGCCAGTCGGAATCGGCCAGCAGCCCCTCCAGCAGGGGCAGGAACGGCACATTCGCCTCCAGGCAGGCCTCTTCCAGCAGGGCCTCGTAGCGACGGATGTCTGCCAGGGAATACCAGAGCACCCCGGCGTAGGGCATGGCGCTCTCCTCCACCGGGGTGAGGCCGATCACATGCACCGCAGCGATCTCCTTGGCCTTGTGCAGAAGCTGCTGCAAGCCAAACAAAAAGCCTTCGGCATCCAGTTGGGGTCGCCCATCAGGCCGTCCAACCCGGGCGGTGTCATTCAGGCCTATGCCGAGCAGGATCCCCTGCGGCAGCTGGCGCCGTAGCTCACCGCGGCAGCCAACCTCAGCGCTGAGGCGGGCTGCCAGTCGCTCCAGGCCATCGCCACGCACGCCGAGGTTGTAGAGCACCGGGCCGCCCGGCAGTTCCATCCAGTGGCGCCGCAGCCGCTCGCACCAGCCCCCCTCAAGGGGATCACCCCAGCCCAAAACGCCGCTATCGCCAAGTGCCACCAGCTTCCTGGGGATGGCCATCACCATGGGGGGTCTCCAGCAGCCACTGGCGTGCGCGGTCGCTGAGATCTTCCCCCAGCAAGGTCAGCAGCGCATAGGCCAGCACAAGGGCCAGCAGTTGGTCGCCGGCAAACGAACTCAGGGCTTCCAGCAGCTGGCTGCCCAGGCCCGTGGCCCCCACCAGCCCCACTACTACCGATTCGCGCAAAATCACATCAGCCCGGTAAGCGCCATAGGCCAAGTAGGGACGGGCCAGGCCGCTGAAGCGGCCGTAGAGCAGGGCCAGGCGCGGACCCACCCCTGCGGCTAGCAGGGCCTGCTCCTTGTTGCCGCCACTGGTTTCGGCGGCTTCTAGGAGCAGGCGTCCGAGAATGCCCAGGTTGTGGAAGGCCAGGGCAAGGGCACCTGTAAGCACCCCGGGCTGGAGCACAAACAGAAGCAACAGCGCCGTGAGCGGTGGCGGCCATAGCCGGCCCAGGGCCCACAGCCCCCGCACCAGCGCGCCCGCCGCCGGCCAGGGCGTCGCAAGCAGCAGTAGCAGCGGCGCCAGCCCCACCGCTAGGGCCGCGGCTACCAAGGTGAGCAGCAGGGTGTTGCCGATCAGGCTCGGCCAGGGCAGGGCCGCCACGGCTCCCCAGTCGGCGGCGCCCAGCGGTGGCAGGCCTTGCCACTGCAACAGGGTGGCGGGCTGCACCTCTAGGCGCCAAGCCACCATCACCAGCACGGGCAGCAGGGCCATGGCCCCAGCCACCATCTCCTGGCCCTGGCTGCCCACCCCCCGCTGGCTCAGCCCCAGCCGTGCCGGCATGGACCAGCGCCGCCGCAGCCAGCCCATCAGGGCTTCCAGCAGCAGCATCACCGCCAGTAGTAGCCACAGGCCGCTCCAGAGCTCGTTGAATGCCAGCGATTGCAGGGTGAGGCGCAGCTCGGTGCCCAGCCCGCCCAGGCCAAATACTCCCAGCAGGGTGGCGCTGCGCAAGGCGCATTCGAGCCGGTAGCCGCTGTAGCTGATCACCTGGGGCAGCAGGGGCGGCCCCAGGGCCGTGAATAGGGCGGTGGGGGCGGGGCTGCCGCCGCAGCGCAGGGCCTCCAGGCTGGCGGTGGGCAGGGCATCCAGCAGGTCGCTGACCACCCGGGCTACCAGCGCTCCAAAGGGAATGGCGATTGCCACTACCGCCACCACTGGTTGAAGCCCGACCACCTGAAGCAACAGCAGCCCCCAGAGCAGCTCGTGAATCGAGCGCGGTATGGCTAGTAGCCGGCGTATCCAGCTGGCTGGAGCGGCGCTGCCGTAGCAGGTGCGCCACACCACCCTTGAACTAGCGATTCCCAGCACCAAGCCCAGCACCAGGCTGCCGGCCCAGCCCAATAGGGCCATGCCGGCTGTTACGGCTAGGCCGCCCAGCACCGATCCCAGCACTATGGGATCAAGGGAAGGCCGCAGGGCTGCGGCAGCAAATTGCCCCACCAGCTCCCAGCCACCGCCATGGCTGATTCCCGGCAGCAACGCCAGCAGCGGCAGCACGATTAGGGCGGGCAGCAACACCCACAACGGCGCCGCTGGTCTCATGCCCCTGGGGTCCCGGCGTAAAGCTCCGCGAGCTGGCCTGGCTCAAGGCTGGCCATGGGTTGGTCAAAGACAAGGCGCCCGGCCCGCAGCCCCAGCACTCGATCGAAACCAGCCAGCAAATCGGGACGGTGCAGGCTCAGCAGCAAGGCCCGAGGCGGGTTTGCGAGCTCCAGCAGCAGGGTTAACAGCTCGCCGGCCAGGCGGGGATCAAGGCTGGCTAAGGGTTCATCGGCTAGTAGCAGTTGGGGCTCCTGTCGCAGTAGTCGGGCTAGGGCCACCCTCTGGCGCTGGCCACCGGAGAGGGCGGAGACGGGCTGGTTGAGCAGGGCTGGATCGAGATCAAGTCGCTGCAACATCGTTGTGCAGGCCTTGGTCTCTAGGGGCATCAGCAGGTTGAGCAGGGCCCGCGGCCAGCCCCAGACCGCTAGCCGGGCGGCGTTGAGGTTTTGCTGCACGGTGAGCTCCTCGATCAGGCGCAGGTCTTGCCAAAGGGTGCCGATCCGGGCTTGCTGCCGTCGTCGGGCCCGTCCGCTGCGGGCCCGGGCCTCTCCCTGCCAAAACACCCTGCCCTGCTGCGGGGTCAGCAAGCCATTGGCCACGGCCAGCAAGGTGCTTTTGCCAGCTCCGCTGGGACCCAGCAGGGCGATCCGTTCACCGGCATCAACCTGCAGCGACACCCGATCAAGGCGAGGCTGGCTGCGGCCCTTGACGGTGATGTCTTGAAGTTTGAGCAGTGCAGACATGCCCCCCTTCAGACCAGGGTGAGGCGGTAAACGATCAGCGCCAGGATCAGAGCCACTAAGGACACCTCAATCAGATCAGGGCCGCGGGGATTCATTGACGTTTCAGGTGCGCCGCCGGTGCAGGCTGGCCGCTGATGGCAGGGCCAGGGCAAGGGCGAGGGCGGGAATCTCAATCAGCAGTTGGCCGTTGCCGAAGGTGATGAAGGCCAGATCAAGAAAGGCGATGCTGCGCAGAAACAGGGACCAAGCCTCATCGCCTTCATTATTGGCGCGGCTCCAAAGCACAAAGCCTGCCAGCAGCAAGACCAAATCAATCAACCAGACCACGGATCTGAGGCGCTGGAGAGGATTGATTCTGAATGCTGCTGGACCCAAACGCCGGCCTGTGTCAGCGGATCTTGCCGATTTGCCGCCCCACCTGCTCGATCTGCTTGTATTCGTCCGGCTTCACCGTGGTGAATTGCTGGGCACCAAACAGGCTCAAGATCTGCTTTTGCTCTGGGTCAGTGGGTCGCCAGCTGATGATCGACTGGCGCAGCTTGGCGCTGAAGCCCTTGCCGAAGCGCTGGTCGAGGTTGGGCTGGCCCAGCCATAGGTAGTCGGGGTAGCTGGGGGTGCGCCAGATCTGCACCACCTTGCTGCGGTTGGCCTTGCCGCTGCGCAGGTTGCTCTTCCACACCTGCTCATTGACGGCGCCGGCGTCGTAGGTGCCGCTCTGTACCAGGGCGATGGTGGCGTCGTGGCTGCCACTGAAGCCGGGAGCTCCGCCGGCGAAATCAGCCAACTTGACGCCGGCCTGTGCGAGGAAGTACTGGGGCATCAGCCGGCCGGAGGTGGAGCTTTCCGAGCCAAAGGTGAAGCGCTTGCCTTTGAGGGCCACTAGTCCCTTCTGGTTCTGGATCGGCTTGAGGCCGCTGCGGGCATTGGCGATAAACACGGTGTAAAACTGCGCATCGATGTCTCGCTGGGCAAGCATCTGGGCACCGGGTTTCTGCAGGCTGGCCTGCACACCGGTGAGACCGCCAAACCAGACCAGATCAAGACTGCCGGTGCGGAAGGCGCTAACAGCAGCTGCGTAATCGGTGACGGGCACATAGCTGACCTTGACACCCAGTTGCTGACTGAGCTCATCGGCCACCAGGCCGTAAAGGCGATTCAGCTTTTCAGGGTTCTGGTCGGGGATGGCACCGATGCGCAGCACCTGCTGGGCTTCGGCCGCCGGCAGCAGGGAGGCGGGCACGGGGGGAAGGACCGCCGGTAGCAGGGCTAGGCAAAGCCCTGTAAATGCGGCGGTCAAACGTTCTCGGGTGGACATTTATTTGGAAAGGGGAATCAGAGGGCAGCCAGAAAGCGCCGCAGACGCGCCA
>NZ_JAGQBE010000121.1 GCF_024345475.1 Cyanobium sp. T1B-Tous | reverse complement strand
TTGCGGCGGTCGAGTTCGGCCTGGATCGCTTCAAGATCCAGCTCCAGTCTGGGCGGGCAGCCGTCGATGATTACGCCAACCCCGCCACCATGGGATTCGCCGAAGGTGCTGATCCGAAAGAGATCTCCGAAGCTGCTGCCCATTGACCACCTGCGTTGGGGCGAGCCTACAAACTGGGCTTCACCTTTGGCATAGCGCAATCTTGAAGAGGCAGGAGCGTGCCGCCCTAATCATGGAGCGGCTCCAGCAGCACTACCCCGAAACCCCTGTACCTCTCGACCACAGCGATTCCTTCACGCTGTTGGTGGCGGTCCTGCTGAGCGCCCAATGCACAGATAAGAAGGTCAACGAGGTCACCCCGGCCCTATTTGCAGCTGGCCAGGACCCTGCCGCGATGGCAGCCCTGAGTGAGGAGACGATCCTGGCCCATATCCGCCAGCTTGGCCTGGCTCGCACCAAGGCTCGCAATGTCAAACGCCTTGCCGAGCTCTTGCTTGAGCGTCATGGCGGCATGGTGCCCCGCAGTTTTGAACAGCTTGAGGCCCTGCCTGGGGTTGGTCACAAAACCGCAAGTGTGGTGATGGCCCAGGCCTTCGGTGTGCCCGCCTTCCCCGTAGACACCCACATCCACCGATTGGCGCAGCGTTGGGGTCTCAGCAGTGGCAAGAGTGTTGTGCAAACGGAGCATGATCTCAAGACCTTGTTCCCCAAAGAAGCCTGGAATCGCTTGCACCTGCAGATCATTTTTTATGGGCGCGAATTCTGCACGGCCCGGGGTTGTGACGGCACTATCTGCCCCCTTTGCAGGGAGCTCTATCCCCGCCGGCGCACTGCTGTGATCTGGCGTAAGCCCTGATTTACAACTTGTCCACCACCCAGGCAATAAAAAAGCCCCCTCGTGAGAGGGAGCTTTTGGGATTCCGTTATGTCCCAGCCGTAGCTGGGTTGTTGAGTATCAACCGATTGCAGGTGCGGTCAGTGCCACGGGGGTGGCAGTAGCAGCAGCAAGGTCAAGCGGGAAGTTGTGAGCATTGCGCTCGTGCATCACTTCCATACCCAGACCAGCGCGGTTCAGAACGTCTGCCCAGGTGTTCACCACACGGCCTTGGCCGTCGAGGATCGACTGGTTGAAGTTGAAACCGTTCAGGTTGAAGGCCATCGTGCTCACGCCAAGGGCGGTGAACCAGATGCCAACCACGGGCCAGGCAGCCAGGAAGAAGTGGAGGCTGCGGCTGTTGTTGAAGGAGGCGTATTGGAAGATCAGGCGACCGAAGTAGCCGTGAGCAGCCACGATGTTGTAGGTCTCCTCTTCTTGGCCAAACTTGTAGCCGTAGTTCTGGCTCTCGCTCTCGGTGGTCTCACGCACCAGGCTGCTGGTAACGAGTGAACCGTGCATGGCGGAGAACAGGCTGCCACCGAAGACACCAGCCACTCCCAGCATGTGGAAGGGGTGCATCAGGATGTTGTGCTCAGCCTGGAACACCAACATGTAGTTGAAGGTGCCGGAGATGCCAAGGGGCATGGCGTCCGAGAAGGAGCCTTGACCGAAGGGATACACCAAGAACACGGCAGATGCTGCGGCCACAGGAGCGCTGTAGGCAACGCAGATCCAGGGGCGCATGCCCAAGCGGTAGGAAAGCTCCCACTCGCGTCCCATGTAGGCGTAGATGCCGATCAGGAAGTGGAAGACCACCAGCTGGAAAGGACCACCGTTGTAGAGCCACTCATCGAGGCTGGCGGCTTCCCAGATGGGGTAGAAGTGCAGGCCGATGGCGTTGCTGGAAGGAACAACAGCACCGGAGATGATGTTGTTGCCGTACATCAGGGAGCCAGCTACGGGCTCACGGATGCCGTCGATGTCGACAGGGGGTGCGGCGATGAAGGCCACGATGAAGCAGATGGTGGCAGCCAGCAGGCAGGGGATCATCAGCACACCGAACCAGCCCACATAGAGGCGGTTGTTGGTGGAGGTGACCCAGTCGCAAAACTGGTTCCACGCAGAAGCGCCTTGGCGCTGCTGAATAGTGGTTGTCATGAGAACGGTTTGGGGAAGGGCTTAGCTGACTCAGCCGAGAGGCTTTGCAGGAAAGCAGTAAGTAGATGCGGGGCGGGAAACCGCTCGCTCATCTGAACTTAACACCTGTTCACACTTGCCGGCCAACTCGGCGGTGCAATTGGACGACAGCAGGGCTGATGACACCGATAAGCCTGGCTAATCACGAACTGTCCGGTGGTCAATGCAAGGGTCCATCGCCCCAATCGACCATCGACATCCCCAAGCTGGTTCTGCTGCTGGCTGGTGATCCTGGGGCCTTCACCCCTCTGGGCACCCTGGCCCTGGCAGGCACGATGGCCACGGCGGCCTATCAGCACATCTTCACGGCTGGCCTGAACATCTCCTTGCTGGAACTGGTGGTGCTCCACCTGGGAGGAAGCCTTGCCCTGCTCTTCAACGGGCTGGGTCGCTTTTCCTTCGATGCAGGCACGGGGAATGAGCTCATCTCCGGACTGGATCAAGGCGGTGGCGCCCCTGAAACGGATCAACCCGGTGGCTTATGGGCCCTCACTCCGGCAGCCATCTCAGCGAAGGCCTTCCGCCAGGTTGATTGAGCGGCAAGAGAAGGGCTGCCGCCCATGGATTCGCAGCCCTCAGCCGCGACAGCGCCCAAACCAGTCACATTGCGTTACAGTTCTCTTAACAATCCGCAACAGTCATGACTGAGTCCACGCCCCGCTTCGGTTTCGTTGCCTTCGCTGAAACCTGGAATGGCCGTCTGGCCATGCTCGGCTTCGTGATCGGCCTTGGCACCGAGCTGCTCACCGGCCAGAGCATCCTCGGCCAACTGGGCTTGGGCTGATCTCATGAGCACCGATTACACCGCTGCCATTGCAACCGTCATCGCACTTGTCGTTGTGCTCGGTGGCATGACGACGTACGTCCTCAGCCGCCCTAGTGACCTGACCCCAAGGACTCGATGATCGCAGCCCTCACCGTGGCGCTTTTTGGTGCCTGGTTGATCAGCGCCCTATTGCTGCAGCCAAATATCGCCGATTGATGCAAGCGCGCTTCCGCTTCGTTTGACACCACCCAAGACATCTCCATGACCAACACTCCCGCCAGCGAACAGCTGCTCAACAACAGCCCCGAACAGCTGACCCTCGTGGCCCAGCTCAAGCGAGCTGAACTGTTTAACGGCCGTGCCGCCATGCTCGGCATAGTCATAGGCATCGTGGTGGAAGGCCTCACGGGCTTTGGTATCGCCCACCAAATTGGTCTCGGTGCTTTAGTTGATGGCTATGCCGCCTGCCGCACCCAGTTTTTACCGTTCTGTTTCTAATCCAACTTTACAGCTGCATAACTGAAGTTCCTTTAGCCTTGCACTATCGTTTCTAAGCAATATTTTACTTGCCCAACAGTTGATTGCAGATTAGCCATTTCTAGCCCCAAGTTAATGCGGTTACCATGCCCAAGCCAACCAAGGGCGACTTAGAAAGATTAAGCCGTGGTAAATCGACTCGATCAAGGATAGGAAGTCGTCAAATACCTCATAGGCTAACGCAAAAGGAGCGCATTCTTTTTGAAGCAGCGCAACGTCAAGGATTTTTGAAAGTTCCTGTGGCGGGCATTCGTCCAAATGTTCTTAATGTTTATAAATTGTGGTGTGACGCCGAAGGCAAAGATTGTATTGTCATAAATAGCAGCAAATCACAGGGTTAAGATTATTCATTAGAATTGCATGCCAACTTCGCGGGCCATGCCTGATTTGCTGGTGCGCGATGTCGATGACGACCTAGTCCAGGCTCCCAAGAAGTGGGCTGATGCCAATGGCCGCAGCCCGATACAAGAACTCGCTTTTTCTAGCGGCGTTCACCATCGGTGCGCTGCGCCGAAGGGTTGAGTTGGTATGTAAGCGGGGGGATCAACCGCAAGCTCAACTGCTGGAGCAGCGAGCAATCAAAAGCCTGTCTCGATCGCATGGACCTCTGGGAAGAGGACTCTTTGCAAGTAAGCCCCCAGCAAGGGCTAAACCCCCCTTGAGCCAGAAGTTGCAAGCATCAGCCCTGGGCTACGGCCTGAGGCTTTTTGATGCAGGCCATCCACCCAGGTGCGCTGATGCCCTGACCCGTGGCTAAGACAAAGGCAACTGCCTACGAACCCATGGGCCTGTTGTACGTCCTGCTTGTCGACACAGAAGACGGCACCACCACCGTCCAAATGGAAGCCAACAGCAAAGAAGAGGCGCTGGAGAGCGGCCAGGAGCTCTATCCCGGTTGCCGACTGGCGCTCGTGAATCCAGTCCCGGGTGAGCAAAAGGGCTAACCGCAAGCCTCAGACAACCATCACCCCCGAGCAGCGCCCGAGGGTGATAGATCAGTGAACATTCCAATAGCAGTGAAAAAGAAGCTGCTGACGTTGGCACCTGGGGCCATGCATTCCAGGTGTGGGGCGGATGGTCCTCCTGAGGGCACCTGCGGCGGTGCGGCTGGAGTGTCGATCAGTCAGGCGCACAAGGTGAGCTGCACTGGGGAATGCTGCTCTCTTGCCCGGCTGAACGACCCGCCCACATTTAGATAAAGACTGTTGGAGCAGGGGCGTGGCGTCAGCGTGCTTCTTGAACCTGGCGGGGTGGCGTGTCGTCCATGTTGGGCGCCTCCTGGGTTGATGAGCACAGCATCGCTGCGCTCGCGGCTCAGCACAATCAGCTTTTAAACGCATTGCTTCTGGCTGCAGATCGGAGCAAGGTGAGAATGCTTTGTGGCCTGCAGCAGTTCAGGCCCTGCGCAGTGGTGGCGGCGTCCACTGCGGCTCGCAGACCTGCCAGCCGGCTCTGCGCTTCTGGGCCCAGAGCTTGATCGCCTCATTTCGCATCAGCTCCCTGCGGTGTTTCAGCAGCGGTGGCTCCCCGCTGGGCATCACCTCTCCAAAAGTCACCTCCAGGCTCTGGCTCCAGCGGTCGTAGCGGCATGGCTGGAAATGGAGCACCTGACGGCCATCGCTTAGCCAGCCCTCCTGGGGGGAGAGCGGTGGCCGCTACCGGTGACAGAGCTGGAGTGCATGGGCGGTTCAGGCCACCTCCGGCGCCCAGCCCTGCTTACTCACCATTTCTTCGGTCCAGCCCTGGCAGCGGCT
>NZ_JAGQBE010000120.1 GCF_024345475.1 Cyanobium sp. T1B-Tous | reverse complement strand
TCATTCGGATACCGGTCACTGGATACCGGAGCTCGTCGCCGATCACCTTACGGGCGCCTGTTCTGGATCGACGCCCCGGGGGTGCACTGCTGACTCTTTGAACACTCCCAATGGCGCCGGGAGCTGAGCTTTGGTGATGTGTTGGATTGACAACAATGTGCGCCCAGCGTTCTCGGCGCTGCTGCCAGCCATGGCTGGGGCCCCCGTTTCACCCCGCCAGCTCACTGAGTTCGAGCCAGCGCTCCTCGCCGCAATGGATGCGCTCCGTTAACGCGGCCAGCTCCTGGGTGAGTCCCTCAAGGGCGGCGTAGTCGCTGCCTGAACTGGCCAGGGCCAGCTCCAGGTCACAGCGCTGCTGCTCCCAGACCGGCAGGTTTACCTCCAATTCGCCCAGCTCCCGGCTCTCCTTGAAGCTGCGCCGCCGCGTCTGGGCCTTGCTGGCTTGGGGCGCTATCGGGGCTGGATTCTTGGGGCTCTTGGGCGCGGCCTGGCGGGTAGAGCTCGCTTCTAAGTAGGCGCTGTAGTTGCCCTCAAAGCGCTGCAGCTCGCCATTCTCAAAGCAGAACAGCCGATCCACGGTGCGATCGAGGAAGTAGCGGTCGTGGGAGACCACCACCACGCAGCCGCGGAAGTCTTCAAGGAAGTCTTCGAGCACGCTCAGGGTCTGTACGTCCAGGTCGTTGGTGGGCTCGTCGAGCAGGAGCACGTTGGGGGCCTCGATCAGCAGCCGGCAGAGATGGAGCCGCCGCCGTTCGCCGCCGGAGAGCTTGGCCACCGGTTGGTGCTGTTGGGCTGGTGGAAACAGGAAGCGCTCCAGCAACTGGGAGGCGCTCAGCTCCTCGCCGTCCACTGCCACCCGACTGGCGGCAGCTTGAACCACCTCCAGCACCTTCTGGTCGGGCTTGAGCAGCACATCGCTGTGCTGGTCGAAGTAGGCGAGCTTCACGGTGGAGCCCAGCTCCAGGCTGCCGCTGCTGGGTTGGCGCCGGCCGGCGATCACCTCAAGCAGGCTCGACTTGCCCACCCCGTTTGGGCCAATGATGCCGACCCGGTCTTCCGGGCTGAAGTCGTAGCTGAAGGCGCGCAGCAGGGCCCTGGTCTCAGGTCCTTCGCCCACACTCACCTCCAGGTCCTCGGCGGTGATGGCCCGCTTGCCGAGCCGCCGGCTGGTGGTGGCCAAGCTCACCTGGCCGCGGCCCTGCCGCAGAGGTGCCTCCCGCATCGCCTCAATTCGCTGGATACGGGCCTTCTGCTTGGTGCTGCGGGCTTTGGGACCCTGCCTTAGCCAGGCCAGTTCCCGCCGCAGCGTGCCCTTGAACTTGGCGGCTGAGGCCGCTTCAGATGCCTCCTCTTCAGCTTTATGGGTGAGATAGGTGGCGTAGTTGCCGTCGTAGCTGCGGGCCAGGCCCCGATCCACCTCCACGATCCGGCGGGTGACCCGATCGAGCACGTAGCGGTCGTGGGTCACCAGCACCAGGGCGCCGGAGAAGCGCTCCAGATAGCTCTGCAGCCATTCCACCCCGTTGGCGTCGAGGTGGTTGGTGGGTTCATCCAGTAGCAGCACGTCCGGCTCGGCCACCAGGGCTGCAGCCAGGGCGACCCGCTTGCGGTAGCCGCCGGAGAGGTCGCCCACCTTGCGTTCGATGTCGGCGATGCCTAGCCGCTCCAGCACCTCGCGGCACTGCTGCTCCAGCCCCCAGGCATTGAGCTGATCCATGCGGCCATGCAGGTCGCTGAGCTGGGCCAGGGCGATGGCGTTATCGGGGCCATCAGCCACGGCCTGACTCAGGGCCGTGTGCTGCCGCAGCAAAGCCATCTTCTCGCCGCTACCGGCAAACACCTGCTCCAGCACGGTGTGCTCGGGGTCTAGCTCGGGCTCCTGATCTACGAGCACCACCCGGGTGCGGGGGGCGCAGCGGCGCTGGCCGCTGCCGAGGGGCTCATTGCCCGCAAGCACCTTCAACAGGGTGCTCTTGCCGGCCCCATTGGGACCGATCAGCCCGAGCCGCTCCCGCTCGCCGATGTGCAGGGTGAGACCCTCGAACAGGGTGCGAATGCCGAAGTCCTTGCTGGCTTCCACCAGGCTTATCAAACTCAAAGTGCAGCCTCCTCAGCTGCGCCAGCTTGGCCTTTGAGGTAAGCAAACACGCTCTTGTCGCCCACATCTGCCGCGGCGGGCATGGGAAACTTGCGTAGGCACAACACCAGTAAAAGCCCGCTCTCCAGGGCCAGCAAGGCCGTGGTGATCGCGCCTGGAAGTAAGCCGCTGAGGTGGCCCAGCAGGGCGATAGGCAGCAGCAGGGTCACGCCGATCGCCTCCGGCCGCCTGAAACAGAAAAATTCCTTGAAGCCAACCCCCGCCAAGGCCGCAAAAAAGGGGCCAATGGCCAGGATCCAGAGGGGCTGGCTGGCCAGGGCCGGCAGCATGGCGCCGGGGCCGCTGCGGATCGCCAATGCCAGGCCCCCCAGGCAGCCCAGTAGCCAGAAAAGCTGCAGGGCCCGGTGCAAGGGCACTAAGTAAATGTGAATCCAGCGTAGGGCTAGGCCCAGTCCCGCAGCCATCAGCAGCATCCAGGGCCAGAGCTGGTCGGCTCCCAGCTGCCGCCACTGCACTAGCAGGCCTGCTTGGCCAACGGCCACCGCCGTGAGGGCAAGGCGGTAACCGAGCACCTCCCGCCGGTCGGTGGCGTCAATCGTGTAGGTGCCGTACACCCCTTCAAATATCGGATCAGTCATGGATGGTTCTCGCTGCTTTCCTGTACTGGTCTGCCTTGCACCAGTGTGGCGAGTGGCGGCCCGGCCGGGATGATTCCCGAGGGATGGAGGGGAAACAGGGCGCCGAAGTAATCGCTGCGCCAGGCCTCCGGGAAGCAGGTCTCGGCCACGCCGGGCAGGCTGTAAAAGCGCCGGCGCCAGTCCCATAGGGCTGGAAGCTGCCAAAGGGGTATGCGGCTGCAACCGAACAGGGGCGCATAAACCAGCTCCAGCCGGATAAGGGTCGGGAAAAGCCCTATATCGGCCAGGCTCAGTTGGTCCCCACTTAGCCAAGGAGATTGCTCCAAGGCCCCATTGGCGTCCAGAAGCGCCGCAAACAAGGCCGCCTCGGCCCGGTCGTAGGCGGCCTGGGTGCGGGCGAAACCACAGCGGTACACCCCGTCGTTGACGTCGCCCTGCAGCCGCGCGCGCCACTTCTCTGTGGCTGCCTGCTGGTTATGGGGCTCCAGATCGGGCCCTGCTGGTGCGGGCCAGCGGTTGAGCAGCTCGATCAGCCGGGCGCTCTCCGTAACCAGGATCCGCCTCTCACCGCGGGAATAGAGCGCCGGCACCGTGGCCCGCTGCCCCGGATCAGCGCCGGATTGCTGGTAGAGCTCGATTAAGCTGGCGCAGCCCTCGAAGGGCTCGGCAAAGCGCCAGCGCCCCTCGGCTGGATCGGGGTCCACCACCACCAGGTTGATGCTGCAGCCCAGTTGGCGCAGGCTCCACACCAGCCAGGCCCGGTGGGCCCAGGGGCAGCTGCGCCCCACAATCAACACGTGCCCATCAGCCGCGCCGGCTTCGCTGGGCAGGGGCGGCAGCGCCGTGAAGGCTCCGCTGGGGCGGCGGTAGTTGCCCTCGGCATCGGCCGGTCCCAGGCCGCCCATGAGCTGGTGCCATTGCCAGTGCCAGATCGCGCGGGCCGTGCGCACCAAGGGGGCGGGGGGAGGCATGGTTGCGGGGGCGGCAGAGCTCTGAATCTGCGTCAGGCTGGGGCTGAAATCCATTTCTGGCCTTCTTCTTTTTGATCAGCCAAATCGTCAAACCGGCCCAGGTGCTGGTCGTGGCCGGCACCCACGGCAATGAACGCAACTCCCCCTGGCTGCTGGAGCACTGGCGCCGCCAGCCCGAGGCCCTGCAGCGCCACGGGCTTGATGTGGCACTGGTGCTTGGCAACCCAGCTGCCCACAAAGTCAATCAGCGCTATGTGGAGCGGGATTTAAACCGCTGCTTTTCTCCCGAGCTGCTGGCGGATTCCTCGAGAAACGAAGCTGATCTGCAGCGCGCTCGCCAGCTGCTCGCTTGCCATGGCCCTGATGCTGAAGCTCCTGCGCTGGTGGTGCTCGACCTACACAGCACCACCAGCGCTATGGGTAACTCCTTGGTGCTCTATGGCCGGAGGCCGGCCGATCTAGCTCTGGCGGCGGGTTTGCAGGGGGAGCTGGGGCTGCCGATTTACTTGCACGAGGCCGATGCTTCCCAAACGGGCTTTTTGGTTGAGCGCTGGCCCTGCGGCCTGGTTATCGAGGTGGGTCCGGTGCCCCAGGGGGTTATCCAGGCTCAGATCTGCCGTCAAAGCCAGCTCGCCGTTGAGGCGGCCCTGGCCGTGTTGGCGGCAGCCCAGCGAGGCCGCCTGAGGCTGCCGGCTGAGCTGGTGGTGCATTGCCATCTGGGCAGCTTGGATTTGCCGCGCCATCCAGATGGTTCACCTGCCGCTTGCCTGCATCCGGAGTTACAGCATCGCGACTGGCGTCCCTTGCGTGCGGGAGATCCGGTGTTTGTCGATCCCTGCGGCAAGGAAATTGGCCTGGCCCTACCGCCGGATTTGGCGGGGGAGTCCGTTTGGCCCGTCTTTGTGAATGAGGCCGCCTACGGCGAAAAGGGCATTGCCCTAAGCCTCACTCGCAGGGAGTGTTGGCCGGTTGGGCCTGACTGGTTGCTGGCTCTAACAGACATTGCCTCCCAGTTGGCTCAACGCGGGGCGCCGTTGTAATCGATGCCAAGGACGGTGCTCCCGTCACTGGAGATGCGGATTTCGGTTTCCACCGAAGCCGGCAGATTTAGTTGCTGCCAGCCAGGGGCACCGCCTAGGAAGCTAAAGAGATAGCCATCACTGGTTGAGCTGATCAGGCATTTGTTGCCGGCGTTCGCCGTTTCAAACATGCACTTCTCTGGTCGGTAGAGCCCCAAGCCCCCGTTGCTCTGCACTGCGGTGTTGCGAGCCAGGTTGAGGGCCCGCACGGCGCTGAATGGAACGGGTGCCTCCGCCTGGGCCCGGGCCGGCGCGGAATTCACAAATGACAGGCTGCCAGCGCCCAGGCAACTGGCCACCAACAAGCCACCCGCCAGCAGTCGCGGACTTAACAACGCCGCTACTGAAGC
>NZ_JAGQBE010000012.1 GCF_024345475.1 Cyanobium sp. T1B-Tous | reverse complement strand
TGGTGGAGAACGGCACGCCTGTGGAGTTTGGCCAGGTGTTGATGCGGGTCCGGCCTGCCTGACGGGTCCCCGGGAAGGGTCCCGGGATGCTCAGCCCAGATCCCTTGCCGTCACCAGGGCCGCAGCCATGCTGGCGGCCCTGGCCTCACCTCGGCCGGCGATGGCAAAGCCAGTGCCGTGGTCCGGAGAGGTGCGCAGGAACGGCAGGCCGAGGGTGGTGTTCACGGCGGCATCGAAGGCCAGCAGTTTCACCGGAATCAGGCCCTGGTCGTGATACAGCGCCAGGTAGCCATCTGGACCGGATCCCCCCCCCGCCCAGGCGCTCGCAGCGTCGAGCCAGCAGGTGTCCGGTGGCACTGGCCCGTCCAGCCGCACCTGGGGGTGGTGCTGACGCCAGGCCTCCAGTGCGGCCCCCAACCAGGTGGCTTCCTCAAGGCCCAGCTGCCCCGCTTCGCCAGCATGGGGATTGAGGCCCGCCACCACGAGGTGGGGGTTGGGGCGGAACCGTTGGCAGAAGGCGAGCAGGGCGTCCAGCTTGCGCTGGATCAGGGCGCCATTCAGCCGCTGGGGCACCGCCGCCAGGGGAATGTGGGTGGTGGCCAGGAGGGTATTCAGGCGCCACTGGCCTGAGGGCGCCACGGCGGTGAACAACATGGAGGCGTCCGGGCAGCCCGCCAGTTCGGCCAGCCGCTCCGTCTGTCCTGGGTAGGGGTGGCCGGCGGCATGCCAGCTCGCCTTGGCAATCGGCGCGGTGACCAGGGCCTGGCAGCGTCCCTGTTGCACCAGCTCCGTGGCGGCGGTGAGCCAGCTGAAGCTGGCGGCCCCGCAGCTCGGCGTGCTGATCCCGGCCTGGCAGGGCTCGGCCAGGGGCAGGTCGACCATCTCCAGCTCAGCCGGATCCCGCAGCGGTTCGCGACTGACTGGTCGCAGCTGCTGGTAGCTGCGCTCCAGCCAGCGACGACAGCCCACCAGCAGGGGTTGGCGGGTGGGGTCCAGGCGCCATTCCGGTTGGGCCAGGGCCTTGAGGGTCACCTCCGCGCCGATGCCGGCCGGATCTCCCAGGGCAATGGCCAGGCGGACGGGCCTGGGGTTGGATGGGGCCTGGCTGCTGGTGGACGAGCCCATGCTGCGCTGGTTGGTGCTGGGGGGTCTGGTGCTGGGTTTGGGAACGGGATTCAGCAAGGGCTGGATCGAAATGCGCTGGGGGCGCATGCTGGCCGACCTCGGCCTGCCCTATGTGGCCGATCCTGGTGATCTGGGGGACTGTCCGCCGCCACCGAGCGCCTCGACCCGTGCTGGCGCTCCTGCTGCGGCCCGTTCTTCGGCCAGACAGGCTCGGTAACCCTCCCGATAGCTGGGGTAACGCAGCGTGTAGCCCAGGGTGTTGCGCAGCAGTCCATTGCTGGCCCGGCGGTTCTCGGCCCAGAAGCTGCGGGCCATCGGGCTCATGGCCGCGGCAATGGCCTCGAAGCGCTCCATGGGCGGCAGTTTGTGGTCGAGCAGGTGGGCGGCATAGCCCAGGGTTTCGCTGGAGGGGCAGGGGCAGTCGTCCACGACGTTGACCACGGGCGGGCGCCGCTCCGGTGACAGGGCTTGGCAGTGCAGCAGACAGCCCACGATGTCGTCCACGTGCACCCGCGAAAAAACCTGGCCCGGCTTGTGGATCAGCCGGCTGCGGCCGCTTGCCAGGGCCTCAAAGGGGGAGCGGCCGGGTCCGTAGATCGCCGGCAGGCGGAAGCGTTGCACCGGCAGGCCGCTGGCGAGCCACGCCTGTTCGGCCTCCAGCCGGGCCTGGCTGCGGCCGGGACGGGGGGCGGTGGCACCGGTTTCGTCGACCCAGGCGCCGCCGGTGTCGCCATAGACGCCGGTGGTGGAGAGGTAGCCCACCCAGTGCAGCGGCAGCTCCTTGAGGATCGGCCCCAGCAGCCGCAGCACCGGATCGCCCAGCCCTGCCTCGGGGGGCACGCACACCACCACGTCTGTGGTGCCGTGGAGGGCCTGGCGGGGGGGGAGAACGGGGGGCTCCGAGGCGCTGTTGAAGGGGAGCCACACCAGTCCATCGGCGTCCTGCCTGGGTTCGCGGCTGGTCAGCTGCACGGCCATGCCCTGCCGCTGGGCCGCCCGGGCCAGACGCAAACCCGTGTAGCCGCCGCCGATCACCAGCAATCGCCGGACCGGGTTGACAAGAGCAGCTGTCATGAGTACACCTGTATTAGTTCTCAGCGGTTATGGCCATGACGGTCTCCGGATACCCAGCTTCAGCGTCTTCAGCGCGCCTGTTTCATGCACCAGTGTCCCCGACCCCCGTTGCGCCGACCAGGCCGCGTCGGTTGAACACGGCCAGCTCCTTCCCGGTGCCGGCGATGTTGGCGGCCGTGCTGCTGCTGGTGGCTGTGGTGGTCGCCCCTGAGCGCCCCCAGGTTCAGGAGGCCATCTGCCAGCGCCACAACGGTGCCGAGGCCTGCCGCGTCTGGTGAGGTTCGGGTTCTGGCTGGGGTTGGCCCGGATGCACCCAGTCCAGGAGTCGCATGGCCAGGCGCAGGTCCCCGTCGGTCCAGGCCCGGATGGCCATCGCCCGACGCGGGTCGTAAAACGCCTGGCGCCGATACCACTCGAAGGCGTTGGAGTCTCCCTTGTGGCCGTTGCAGGCGAGGCAGGCCGGCACGCAGTTCTCGGTGACGCTCAAGCCCCCCCGGCTCTGGGGATGCACGTGGTCAATGGATTCGGAGCGTTCGCCGCAGTAGATGCACCGTTGGTCGGTGACCTGGTGCAGGGATTGGCGCCATCGCCTGACGCGCAACTTGGGGCAGAGATCCTCAAGGAAGACCGCATCCCTGGCCTGCATCCGGGCGCCCCGATTGGCGGCAGTTTGCCCCGATCGCCCAGGGTGTCAATGTGTCGAGGGTTGCACTTCCGCGGATGCGCTGTCTGCTGCGGTTGGGAGCGACGGGGCAGATCGAGGTGGTCAGCCCCTACGACGCCGTGACCCAGGCCCAGTTGCGGGCGATTCGTCCCCGGGGGGTCTGGTCGGGTCGGAGGCGTTGCTGGTGTTTCCCTCTGGAGGCGGCCCCGGCGCTGCAGCAGGCCCTGGCGGGCCGTTTTCCGCTGGAGCCCGAGCTGGCGGAGTGGCTGGCCTGGTTGGCCCAACCCCTGCCGCCCCTGCCTCCCCATCGGCAGTTGGTGGCGGCGGCCGACCTGGAGCAGACCCTGCTGGATGGTCGCCACCTGTTTGCCCACCAACGGGCGGCGGTGCGCTGGTTGCTGGCCCGGCGTGGGGCCGTGCTGGCCGATGCCATGGGCCTGGGCAAGACCCTCTCCGCCCTGGTGGCGGCTCGCGCCATGGTGCG
Organism: Cyanobium sp. T1B-Tous; assembly: GCF_024345475.1. Lineage (GTDB taxonomy): Bacteria > Cyanobacteriota > Cyanobacteriia > PCC-6307 > Cyanobiaceae > Cyanobium_A. The sequence goes on along the minus strand of NZ_JAGQBE010000012.1, from coordinate 54,296 downwards.
TCTGGCCGATTGCCGCATCCTGGTGATCGCGCCGGTTGGCCTGCACGGCCATTGGCAGGGCGAGGCGGCCTCCCTGGGTCTGCGGCTTGAGCTGCACAGCTGGGCCCGGCTGCCCCAGGCCCTGCCCCCCGCCGGCACCGTGGTGATCGCCGATGAAGCCCATTACGCCCAGAACGGCCAGACCCGGCGCAGCCAGGGTCTGCTGCGTCTGGCGCGGCACCCCCGGCTGCGGGCCATCTGGCTGCTGACCGGCACCCCGATGAAGAACGGCCGGCCAGCCCAGTTGTTTCCCCTGTTGGCCGCCATCGGCCATCCCCTCGCCCGCGATCAACGGGCCTACGAGGAGCTGTTCTGCCAGGGTCACTGGCGGGAGCAGGGGGGGCGGAGGCTCTGGCAGGCCACGGGCGCCAGCCATCTCCACGAGCTGCAGCGGTTGGTCCGGCCCCTGGTGTTGCATCGCCGCAAGCAGGATTGTCTCGACCTGCCCCCCAAGCACCGGCAGCTGCTGGCGGTGGAGCTGGACGACCTTCAGGCCCGGGGCTTCCACCATCGCCTGCAGACCAAGGTGGACGATTACCGGCGCCGGGCGGCCCGCGGTGAGGTGCGCCGGGATGCGGAGGTGCTGGCGGTGCTGACGGCGCTACGTCAGATCGGCTCCGATTACAAGCTGCCGGCCACCCAGAGCCTGGTGGCCTCGCTGCTGGACCGGGGCGAGGCGGTTGTGGTGTTCACGGCCTTCGTGGCCACTGCCGCGTTGCTGCATCGCCGTTTCCCGGCCAGCGCCCTGCTCACCGGGGCCCTGCCGCCAGCACAGCGTCAAGGGCAGGTGGATGCCTTTCAGCGGGGTGAGCATCCCCTGCTGATTGCCACCTATGGCACTGGGGGCCTGGGGTTCACCCTGCACCGGGCCCGGCATGTGGTGCTGGTGGAACGTCCCTGGACCCCCGGTGATGCCGAGCAGGCCGAGGACCGTTGCCATCGGATCGGCATGGGGGCCTGTCTCACCAGCCACTGGCTGCAATTGGGGGTGGCCGATCAACTGGTGGACGGTCTGATTGCCAGCAAGGCGGAGCGCATCGCCCTGCTGCTGGAGCGCCGTCCCCAGCTGTTGGAGCGCCGCAGTCTGCCGGCCATGGTGCGCGACCTGATGGACCGTTGGTGAGCGGTTCAGGGCTGGGGGCGGTTGTTGGTGGCTGGGGTGCCCTTGGGGTCTTGGCAGAGCTCTTGCCGGAGTTTCAGTTCCGTGCGCAGCTGAGCATCGAGGCTGCCGGGGGGTTTGGCACGGGCCAGGGTTGACGCCCGGGCGATGTCGGCACAGGCAGCCGCTTCGTTGCCGGCCAGGCTGTGAAGCAGGTACCGATCGTTCAGGGGAACGGGGTTGGTCGGGAAGGCAGCCACCACCCCATTGCAGCGGCGGATCTGCTCGTTGAGTTGCGCGAGGTTGACGTTTTGGAGGCAGTCGTCGCTGCGCACCTGGCGCTGGGGCAGGGGTTCCTCCGAGCAGCCGCTGGTCAGCAACAACCCAACCAGGGCGGCCGTGGCGGCCAGGTTGTCCACCAGGCCACGGCCACCCCGGCAGCGGGGCGCCCTACTGACCGAGACGCTCATTGCGGCTGACGCCGGTGGGAGCCGTTGTTGTGTCGCTCTCTGGCTTGGGTTCGGGCTTGGTGAACAGGTCGCCGAGATAGCGGCCGCAGTCTGGATAAACACTGGGGTTCTGCACCACGGCTTCCGTGATCATCACCGCGGCGTGTTCCGGGGATGTCTTGAACAGTTTGTCGTTCTGGCGTTTGATCACCGCATAGGCCGCATCCCAGCTCACCTGGTGGTTGTTGCCGCTGTTGCGCATGAAGCAATAGATCTGGGCCCCCTTGCCGCCGGCCCCAGCGCTGCTGGCTGCCGCATTGATTTCTGCTGTCTGGGCCTGGCTGGGCGGGGTGCCGAGTGCGGCGCAACCGATCGTGCTGACCAGGGCCAGGGCCAGGCTGCGCAACCTGGGGCGCTGGCGTGAGTCCCCTCGGGAGTCCAGCGGGGCAAAAAGGCTCAGGGCCATGGCCTGGGGGCAACGTCGAAACACCAGGGCCCAACGTATCGATCGGAGCGGTCCCAGTCGAGCCCCGGTTCAGCCGGTCGGCGGGGTGGGTCCCCCAGGCACCACCAAGCGCACCACCAAGGGCAGCACCACCAGCACCGTGATCAGTCGCACCGCATGCAGAGCGGCCACGGCGGCCCCCACCCCAAATTCAGCCCCCACCAGGCTCATGCCGCTGATGCCTCCCGGCGCGGCCCCCAGCAGGGCCACCACCGGATCGATGCCGAGCAGTCGGCTGCACCACAGGCCCACCACCAACCCCGTCAGCACCAGGGTGATGGTGATCAGCAGGGCGGGTCGCCACAGGAGGCGCAGCTCCCCCAGCGCCCCGGCCGTCAGGCCGGTGCCGATCACGGTGCCGATGGCGATTTCCAGCAGGGTGCGGGTTCCGCTGGGCCATTGCGCCGCTTCCAGCCGGCCACTCATGCTCACCAGGCCTGCGCCCAGCAGGGCTCCCGCCAGCGGAGCGGCGGGAATCCCCGTGCGCAGGGCCAGCATGCCGCCCCCGGCACCGGCGAGGCCGTAAACCAACAGGGACCAGGGCTGGGTCATCGTCACCTGGGTCGGATTGCCAGAGGGCTGGTGGACGCAGTCTGGCCTTGGCCCCGTTGCGTTTGTGTGTTGTGATCGGCTCCACTGCGCCTCTTGCCATGGCCTCCGAGTCGGTTTCCTTCCGCATCAGCCGGAACGCAGAAGATCTCGCCCAGACCGTGCATGCCCTGTCCCAGCGGCTGGTCAAGCTGGAACAGCGGCTCGGGGCGATGGAGCTGCAAGTAGATCGCCAGGTGGAGCGGGATCCCCAGGAGAGCACCAGCCTCGACAATGTGGAGCGGTTGCTTCTGGATTGCCGCACCTTGCTCGAGATGTCCGAGCAGGCAACCGGTGGGATTCACAGCGGGGATGGCGGTGCCGATCACGGTGCCGAGGACGACACGTTTGCGACAGCAGCCTGACCACGAGGGCTGGTCAGCGGTGTCACAATGGGAAGAAAGTGGCCATGGCATACCCCACCCCGTCCACTCCCGGCTCCCAGCATGGGGCCGCTGCGCGGTTCGCCCAGGGTTCCGGAGCCTCTGCTCTATCTGGCGGACGCCCCGGGTTCCCCCCCACCCCTGGCGAGGGTGATCATCAGCTCGAGAAGCTGGAATTCGCCCTGGCTGTGGCGCTCACCCGTGGAGATCTCCAGCGCTCCGAGAATCTGCGCAACCAGATTGCAGCCCTGGGTGGCAATCAGGAAGAGCCTGGTACCTGACTCCCCGTCGCCAAATGTTTGTGCTTGGAGATGCTTGAGGCGGCGATCTTGTCGCGGGTCTAAGTTATTGGACAGGCAGACTCGGGATCTGGGTCATTGGTGAGGCTTTCAGGGCTTGTTCCCGAATCATCAGAACCACCCCAATCTTTCTTCAGGCACCAGCTTCAATGACGGCCATCCTGTCCAGACCATCCCGCGCTTCCGACGCTGCCCGTGAGGTGGCCGATCGTCGTGCCCATCTCAAGGACGCCATTCAGGCCCATGAGGCCCAGGCTCAGCAGTCGGCTCAGCAGGGAGACCTGGCCGGGGCCGCCCGATCCATCCTGGCCGCACTGGATGCGGAACGTCGGATGGCCGGCTCAGGACCTCAGGTTCTGCAGGTGATCAAACCCCGGGGCTGATCGGCCTTGTCGTGGCCACCGGTCCAGAAGGGCCTGGATCAGGTTTCATCTGGGGCGGCTTGAAACGGCACGATTGCAGCGGCAGGCAAATCGGCTGCGGCAAAGCCGAAGCAGCAAGTTTAGAACTTCAGTAGAGTTTAAAACTAAAAGCGGGTGACCGGACTCGAACCGGCGACGTTCAGCTTGGGAAGCTGACATTCTACCACTGAATTACACCCGCAAGGTGTACAAATTAAACTAGCAGATACCGGAGGGCCCGGGGTGATTGCCCGGGCCCTTCCAGGTTTCCCTCAGCCAGCCAGGGCGGCGGCGCAGGCGGCCACACCGGCTCCCATGGTGCCCTTGTGCAGGCCCAGGTCCTGCAGGGTGGCCTCGATGGCGGCCACGGCCGTGAGCACGTCGCGGTCGCACACAAAACCCAGGTGGCCGATGCGGAACACCTTGCCCTTGAGATGGTCCTGGCCGCCGGCCAGCAGGATGTCGAACTTCTCTTTCACGGCCTTGCGCATCGCCTCGGCGTCGATGCCCTCGGGGGCCACGGCGGTGATGGCGGGGCTGCCGTAGCCCTCGGCGGCGTAGAGGGGCAGGCCCATCGCCTGCATGCCGGCCTGGGCGGCGGCCCGGTGGCGCGCGTGGCGGGCAAAGATTGCCTCCAGGCCCTCCTTCTGCATCATCTCCAGGGCCGCCTCGAGGGCGAAGTAGAGATTGATGGCCGGGGTGAAGGGGTTGCTGTCGGCCTTGGCCGATTTGCGGTATTTGGCCAGATCCAGATAGAACTTCGGCAGATCAGAGCGCTCAGCGGCGGCCCAGGCCCGGTCGCTCATGGCGACGAAGGCCAGGCCCGGGGGCATCATGTAGCCCTTCTGGGAGCCCGAGCCGATCACGTCGAGGCCCCAGGCATCCATGGGTACGCTGCAGGCGCCCAGGCTGGTGACGCAGTCGGCGATGGTGAGGGCGGTGCCGTGGGCACGCACGTGCCTGGCGATGGTTTCCAGGTCGTTGATCACGCCCGTGGAGGTTTCCGAGTGGGTGAGGATCACGGCCTTGATCGCCTTGGCCGTGTCGGCCTCCAGGGCGGCGCGGAAGGCCTCGGGATCGAGGGGCTGGCCCCACTTGGCTTGGATCACCTGCACGTTCAGGCCGTAGGCCCGGGCGACTTTCACCCAGCGCTCACCGAACTTGCCGTTGTCGCCGCAGAGCACGGTGTCGCCCTTGCTCAGCACGTTGATGATCCCGGCCTCCATGGCGGCCGTGCCGCTACCGGTGATCACCAGCACATCGTTCTGGGTCTGATGCAGCCACTGCAGCTGCTCGGTGGTGCGCTTGACGATCTTCTGGAAGTCGGCGCTGCGGTGACCGATCGGGTGGCGGCTCATGGCCAGCAGGACGCTTTCCGGCACCGGGGTGGGGCCGGGGATCATCAGGGTGAGCTTGTCCTGCATGGATAGGGGGGTGCTGCGGCGGGCGGCGTCGAACCGCGTTATCGACCACCATAAAAAACAGAGTTCCCGGGACCCCTGGCCGTGTCGACCCAACCCCAGGACTCCAGCGGTGGTTACACCGTGCCGGTATGGCTCGCGGCGGCCGCCCGGGCGGCGCTGATCTACCTGCGTGGAGAGCCCAGCACCAGGACCCAGCCGCTCTGGTTGGATCCCACGGCCCTCGGGGACGATGTCCAACCCCAGCCCGTGCCCGTGGAGGCGGTGGCTCCCCTGGCGGACGGCTGGGTGCTGGCGATGGCCTGCTGCGATCCCGGACCAGAGGTGCTGGATCTCACCCGCGGCCTGCGGCTCTGGGTGCAGTTGCGCTGGGGAGAAGGCCCGGGTGACTGGTTGGAGCTGCGGGCCGGCGAGGGGGTGGGGGTCCTCCAGGACAGCGGCGACCCCTGCCTCTCGGCCTATGCCCGCCAGCTGCTGGAGATCAATCTGCGGCCCCTGGTGCCCCTGGGCCGTCGTCTGGAGCTGCAGGTGGTGATTCCCGAGGGACGGCGGCTGGCGGAGCGCACCAGCAATGCCGCCTTCGGCGTGGTGGATGGGTTGGCCCTGATCGGCACCCAGGCTGAGGTGCAGCGCAGTGCCGGGCCCGATCCCCTGGCCCAATCTCTGGCCGAGCTGCGCGCGCGCTGCAGCGCCCCGGGCTTTAGCGGGGATCTGGTGCTGGTGATCGGCGAGAACGGCCTCGACCTGGCCCCGCGGTTGGGCTTGCCGGCCGAGCTGTTGCTCAAGGCGGGCAACTGGCTGGGTCCCTTGCTGGTGGCGGCGGCCGAGGCGGGCGTGCGGCGTCTGCTGTTGTTTGGCTATCAGGGCAAGTTGATCAAGTTGGCGGGGGGGATCTTCCACACCCACCACCACCTGGCCGATGGACGGGCCGAGGTGCTCACGGCCCTGGCCGCCTTGGGGGGCCTGGAGGGCGACGCCCTGCAGGCCCTGTATGACGCCCCCACGGTCGAGACGGCCCTGGCGGAGCTGGCCCTGCGGGACGGGTCCCGGGCCCAGCAGTTGCGCCAGACCATCGCCGCGGCCGTGGAGCAGCGCAGCCGGCGCTATCTGGCCCGCTACGGCCAGGAGGCCATGGAGGTGGGGGCTGTGCTGTTTGACCGCTCCCGCCAGATCTGCGCCCAGGGCCCGGTGGGTCTGGAGTTGCTCACCGCCCTGCGTGACCCCTCTTAGCGGCGCCGCCTAGGGTGGTTCGAATGCCCCGGGTCCAGCGCTGTCGATGTCCCAAACCGCGTCCCCTCCTGTCCAGTCGGCCCAGGTCGACGCCACCTCCCAGTCGTCGCGCCACCCCGCGATCGTCATCCTGGATTTTGGCTCCCAGTACTCCGAGCTGATCGCCAGGCGGGTGCGGGAAACGGAGGTGTTCTCCCTGGTGATGGGCTACACCACCACGGCTGAGGAGCTGAGGGCGATTGCGCCGAAGGGAATCATCCTCAGCGGTGGCCCCAGTTCCGTCTATGAGTCCGGCGCACCGGTGTGTGATCCGGAGATCTGGAATCTCGGCATTCCCGTGCTGGGGGTTTGCTACGGCATGCAGCTGATGGTGCAGCAGTTGGGCGGGTCGGTGGTGGCTGCGGGCCGCGCCGAATACGGCAAGGCGCCCCTGCATGTGGACGATCCGGTGGATCTGCTCACCAATGTCGAAGACGGCTCGACGATGTGGATGAGCCATGGCGATTCGGTGGAGCGGTTGCCGGATGGGTTTGTGCGGTTGGCCCACACCGACAACACGCCCGAGGCGGCGGTTGCCGATCACCAGCGCCGGCTCTACGGCGTGCAGTTCCATCCCGAAGTGGTGCACTCCACCGGCGGCATGGCGATGCTGCGCAACTTCGTGTACCACATCTGCGGTTGTGAGACCGACTGGACCACCGCCGCCTTCATCGATGAGGCGGTCGACGATGTGCGCCGTCAGGTGGGTGACAAGCGGGTGCTCCTCGCCCTTTCCGGTGGCGTCGACTCCTCGACCCTCGCCTTCCTGCTGCACAAGGCGATCGGGGACCAGCTCACCTGCATGTTCATCGACCAGGGCTTCATGCGCAAAGGCGAGCCCGAGTTCCTGGTGGAGTTCTTCGACAAGCGCTTCCACATCAACGTGGAATACATCAATGCCCGGGAGCGCTTCATCAACAAGCTTGATGGCATCACCGATCCGGAGGAGAAACGCAAGCTGATCGGCACGGAGTTCATCCGGGTGTTCGAGGAGGAGAGCAAGCGCCTTGGCCCCTTCGACTACCTGGCCCAGGGCACCCTCTATCCCGATGTGATTGAAAGTGCCGGCACCAACATCGACCCGAAGACCGGCGAGCGGGTGGCGGTGAAGATCAAGAGCCACCACAACGTGGGCGGCCTGCCCAAGGATCTGCAGTTCAAGCTGGTGGAGCCCCTGCGCCGTCTGTTCAAGGACGAGGTGCGCAAGGTGGGCCGCTCCCTCGGCCTGCCCGAGGAGATCGTCGGCCGCCATCCCTTCCCGGGCCCGGGTCTGGCGATCCGCATTCTTGGCGAGGTGACCAGCGAGAAGCTCAACATCCTGCGCGATGCCGACCTGATCGTGCGTGAGGAGGTGAAGGAGGCAGGGCTGTATCACGAGATCTGGCAGGCCTTCGCCGTGTTGCTGCCGGTGCGCAGCGTCGGGGTGATGGGCGACAAGCGCACCTATGCCTTCCCGATCGTGCTGCGCTGTGTCTCGTCGGAGGACGGCATGACGGCCGACTGGTCGCGCCTCCCCTATGACCTGCTGGAGACCATTTCCAACCGCATCGTCAACGAGGTGAAGGGCGTGAATCGGGTGGTGCTGGACATCACCAGCAAGCCCCCCGGCACGATCGAGTGGGAGTAGCCCCGTCGGTCGACCTTCGATACCATCGGCTCCCAGCCCAACCGTCGTGACTGCCGCCTCCGCGCCCCCCAGCTCGACAACCCCCGATTCCGACATGCAGCGACGGCTGCAGCAGGACAGCATCCTGTTGGGCGGCAAGACGATCTACCTCAACCCCTTTCTCTACTGGCGCCGTTTCGACGCCAACACCGACCGCTGGCTGCGGGAGCCCGGTCAGTTGATGGAAGACCAGATCGTCAGTAACCGGGCCCGCTTTTATCCCGAGGTCGACTGGGAGTTGCTCGATGACCCGGAGCGGGCCGCCAAGGATGGCGCCGTCGAGATGTTCCTCAAGAGCTTGGAGCTGATCAGCACCTTCAACCCCGAGCTCACGGCCGGTCAGCTGCTCGAGGTGGAGCGCAAGATGGCGGTCACCAAGAAAAAGTCGTTTGAGCGCTGGGTGGCCCGTTCCCTGCGCCGGCGTCAGCAGGAGGAGGAGAAGGCTCGCCGGCGTTTCGATCGCGAGCGCACCCTGCGGGCCTGGGGCGAGTGGCTCGCCCTCGATGTGACCCGCCAGGCGCTGGTGCCCTTGGCCTCCCTCCTGGTGATCGCGGTGGCGGCTGGCTGGTGGTGGGGCAGCCAGCAGAACTGCCGGCAGGTGATCGTCGATCCGGGGATTCAGCGGTTGGCGCCCTGAGGTTCGGGTGCCGGCGCGTCAGACTGGAGATCCAGTGCCAGGACCGCCGCCATGGCCACCGATCCCCTTGATGCCCTCCGGCTGACCCTCATGCAGGACGTGCTGCCCGTGGGTCTGGCGGTGGTGGAGCGGGCCCGCAAGGGCGGCGCCCAGGAGGTGATGGCGGCCTTTGATGGCCGCTCCGCCGATCCCCTCGGCACCCTGCGCCAGGAGGGTGAACCTGCTGCCAGCCAGGTGCGGCAGGGGCTGGACCGGGTCAGTCCCGGCCTGGGCAATCCCGTGATGAAGGTGGATGTGCACGAGATGGCCGACGGGATGGTGCACCCTGAAGCTGGCGATGTCCATGGGGCCGATCCCCAGGACGCCCTTGCCTTGCAGCAGGGTCTGGCCCTGATTGCCGGTCGCCTGGAGCTGCTGGAGCAGCGGCTCGGGCTCGTGCCCCCCACCGATGGGGGCGGCAACTGACCGTGGCGTTTGTCTCCGGGGCCTGGCGCCACACCGGCATGGGCCGGCAGCCAGCGCTGCTGCTGGCGGTGGTGTTGCTGTTCTGTGGGGCCATGGTGGCCCGGTTGGCCTGGCTCCAGTTGCTGCATGGCAGTGAAAACCGGGCCCGGGCGGATGAAAACCGGATCCGGTTGATGCCCCGCAATCCCATCCGGGGCCGCCTGCTGGATCGCCATGGCCAGGTGCTGGCCACCAGTCGCCTCACCTACAACCTCTACATCCAGCCCCGGGAGGTCAGCGACGCCCAGTGGCCCGCCCTGCGCGATCGACTGGTGGCCGTGATGGGCGTCCCGGCGGCCCAGCTCGAGGCGAAGCGGCGCAGCGGTGCCAATGCGGAGGGGTTCCGCATTGCCTTGGCCAGCGGCCTCAAGCCCGAGCAGGTCCTGCGTTTCCGTGAGCAGGCTTCGGGCCTGCCGGGGGCCGAGGTGGATGTGGACATCCTGCGCAGCTACCCCCATGGGCGGCTGGCAGCCCACGTGCTCGGCTACACCAGCGGCATCACCGAGGAGGAATACGCCCAGCTCGAAGCCAAGGGTTACCGGATCCTGGACCGGGTAGGCCGCAGCGGGGTGGAGAAGCAATACGAAGGGCACCTGCGCGGGGAATGGGGCGGCCAGCAGGTGGAGGTGAATGCGGCGGGTCAGGTGCAGCGGATCCTGGGCGAAAAACCCGCCAGGGCCGGCAAGGACCTCCGCCTCACCCTCGATCTGGCTCTGCAGCAGGCGGCGGAGCGGGCCCTCGATGGGGTGCGCAAGGGAGCGATCGTGGCGCTCGACCCCCAGACCGGAGCCATCCGGGCCCTGGCCAGTCGGCCCACCTTTGATCCCAACGTCTTTTCGCCCGCTCCCAGCACGAGCCAGTGGTCAGCCCTCAATTCGCCGGATGCCCCCCTGCTGAACCGGGCCTTCCAGGGGTTTCCCCCCGCCAGCACCTTCAAGATCGTCACCACGGTGGCGGGCCTGGAATCCGGCCGTTACACCGCTGGCTCGAAGGTGATGACGATGAATTCCTTCTGCTACGCGGGCCTCTGTTACGGCGACCATGGCGCCCATGGGGCGATCGGTTTCCCCTTCGCCCTGGCGGTGAGCAGCAACACCTTCTACTACCAGGTGGGGCTGAAGGTGGGCCCCGATGAGCTCTTCAAGGCCGCCCGGCGCATGGGCTACGGCCAGGTCACGGGCATCGAGCTGGTGGAGGAGGAGACCCCTGGTCTGCTGGGGGATCAGGCCTGGAAACGGGAGGTGCTCGGGGAGGCCTGGACGCCGGTGGACACCATCACCTCAGCGATCGGCCAGGGGGCCCTGCAGGTGACGCCGATCCAGATGGCCCGGCTGTACGCCGCGGTGGCCAATGGCGGCTGGCTGGTGACGCCCCACCTGGTGGAGCGCCCCACCGAACGCACCTGGATCGGTCTCAAGCCGGCCACCCTGCAGGTGTTGCGCGATGGTCTGCGCCAGGTGGTGACCAATGGCACCGCCACGCTCCTCAATGATCCCAGCCTGCCGCCGGTGGCAGGGAAGACCGGCACCGGAGAGGATCCGCCCCGTCCCGACCACGCCTGGTTCGGTGGTTACGCCCCCGCCGGTAAGCCCACCCTGGTGATCATCGCCTTCGGCGAAAATTCCGGGGGCTACGGCGGCACCGTTGCCGCCCCCATGGTGAAGGCGCTGATGACCACCTGGTTTCGCGGCAGTCTCCCCAGCCCATCGTCCCGGTCCTGAGCCGGCGTAGGCCGCCCCTGGCTCAGGCGACCCCTGGCTTAGGCGACCAGTTGCAGTTCTGGATGGTCCAGCAGACGGCGGTAGTAGCCGCGCAGTTGTTCGGTGGCCCCAGCCCAGCCCCAGCGCTCGGCTTCCTCGCGGGCGTTGCGGCGGAGCTGGGAGCGCTCGCTGGCATCGCCCAGCAGGCGTTCCACCGCGGCGGCCAGGCTGCCCTCCTGGTTGGGTTCGTAGAGGCAGCCGTTCACCCCATCGCTGACGATGTCGGGGATGCCGCCACGGTTGGCCCCCACCACGGGGCAGCCCGCTGCCATGGCTTCGAGCAGCACCAGGCCCAGGGTTTCGGTGCTGGAGGGGAACAGGAAGGCGTCGCCACTGGCGTAGGCGGCGGCCAGCTCTTCACCGGCCAGGTAGCCGACAAAGTGGGTGGGGGTGCCGGCGAAGATCTTTTCCAGTTGCTGGCGGTAGGGCCCATCCCCCACCAGGGCCAGCCGGGCGTCGGGCATGGCCTCGAGCACGGGGCGGATCCGTTCGATCTGTTTCTCGGCCGAGAGGCGGCCGATGTAGAGCAGCAGCTTGCCGGTGTCGCTCTGGCCGTTGAGCAGCCGGGCCCGCATGGCATCGGAGCGCAATTCGGGCTGGAACAGGTCGGTGTCCACTCCGCGTTGCCAGAGGTCGGTGTGCTGGATCCCCTTCTCGCTCAGTTCCTGCACCATCGCTGTGGAGGTGCAGAGGTTGAGCCGAGCCTGGTTGTGGGCGGCCTTGAGCAGCTCCCAGAGCAGGGGTTCCAGCATGCCCATGCCGTAGTGCTCCAGGTATTTGGGCAGGTGGGTGTGGTAGCTGGCCACCAGGGGGTAGGCCTTGGTCTTGGCCAGCCAGATGCCCCCCAGGCCCAGCACCGCCGGGTTCACCACGTGGACGAGGTCAGGCTGGAAGCGGTCCAGGGCTTCGGCCACGGCCGGCCGCGGCAGGGCCAGTTTCAGTTCGGGGTAGAGGGGCAGCGGCATGGCCGGCACCCCCACCACCTGGGCCCCCATGTAGGTCTCGGGGGCACCCTCCGGGCAGAAGATCAGCACCTCGTCGCCGGCGGCCACCAGGTGCTGCACCGTCTTGGTGAGTCGGGTGACGATCCCGTCAACCTTGGGCAGGAAGGTCTCGGTGAAAAAGGCGATCTTCAAGGGTGATCTGGGGCGCCTCAGGCCGTCTGAATGGCCTGGGCCTGGGTGCGGGTCCAGGCCGACACACAGGGGATGCGGCTGCGGTCGCAGCGATCGGCCCAGCGACGGGCCACATCCACCACTTCCGCCAACAGGCCGTCATCGAGGGTGGTGGGATTGAGGCCCAGCTCGATGAAGCAGCGGTTGTCCACGATCAGGTCGTTTTCGACGGCCTCGTTGCGGGGGTTGGGCAGGTAGTTGATTTCCGCTCCCGTCAGGGCAGCCACCTTGCGGGCCAGCTCGCCCACCTGGTGGCTCTCGGTCATCTGGTTGAAGATTTTCACCCGCTCGCCCCGCTCCGGGGGGTTCTCCAGGGCCAGTTGCACGCACTTCACCGAGTCGCGGATGTGGATGAAGGCGCGGGTTTGGCCGCCGGTGCCATGCACCGTGAGCGGGTAGCCGATGGCCGCCTGCATCAGGAAGCGGTTGAGCACGGTGCCGTAGTCCCCGTCGTAGTCGAAGCGGTTGGTGAGCCGGGGATCCCGCTCGGTGGCCTCGGTGTTGGTGCCCCAGACGATGCCCTGATGCAGGTCGGTGATGCGGACCTGGTCGTTCTTGTTGTAGTAGAGGAACAGCAGCTGATCCAGCGTCTTGGTCATGTGGTAGACGCTGCCCGGACTCGCCGGGTGCAGGATTTCCTCCTCAAAGCGCGAGCCGTCGGGCTGGGGTACCTCCACCTTGAGGTAGCCCTCGGGGATGGTGGCGCCGCGGTGGGAGCCGTAGCCGTACACCCCCATCGTGCCGAGGTGGACGATGTGGGTGTCGAGGCCGCTCTCGACGATGGCGGCCAGCAGGTTGTGGGTGCCGTTGACGTTGTTGTCAACGGTGTAGCGCTTGGTGGCGCTGCTCTTCATCGAGTAGGGGGCGGCCCGCTGCTCGGCGAAGTGGACGACTGCATCAGGGCGCTCCGCCACCAGGAGGTCCACCAACCGCTGGTACTCGTGGGCCAGGTCGAGGTTCACGAACCGCATCGGCTTGCCGCCCACCTGCTCCCAGGCCTTGAGGCGGTCGCCCATGGTGGCGATCGGGGTGAGTGACTCCACCTCCAGATCGATGTCGATCTTGCGACGGCTGAGGTTGTCGAGGATCACCACCTCGTGGCCAGCGTCGGCCAGGTTCACCGCACAGGGCCAACCGCAGAAGCCGTCGCCGCCGAGAACGAAGACCTTCATCGCAATCCCCATTCCGACCTCATTCCGTGAACCCAACTCCAGCAGGACGAGCGGGTGCTCCGCCTCGCAAGCTACTACAGGCGTTCGGCTTGGGGCTCAGCTGATCCAGGCGGCCACCAGCATCAGGACGGCCACCAGCACGGCGCCGCCGATCAGCAGCAGGCGGGAGCTGGAGGCGCTGGCTTCAGCCTGGTCCATCACCACCATGCGGGGTTCGCGGGCGAAGGCGTTGAGCCTGCCGCCGTCTTCTTCGGTGACTTGCATGGGAGAGGAAGCGCAAGGACGATCAACCTATGGATGCTGTCCCTGGCTGCCCAGGCCCTGGCATGGATCGTCACAGTGCGCCTGAGCGGCGGCAGAGGGCCTCAGCTGCCCACCCGTCCGGAGCTGGGGGAACTGGCGCTCGCCTGTGCCCTTACGGGTAGCCGGCCGGCGTGGAAGGCGCTCCGGCCGGCTTCGGTGGCCAGGGCCATGGCCCGCGCCATGGCTGGGGGATCGCCCGCCAGGGCAATGGCGCTGTTGATCAGCAGGGCGTCAGCTCCCATCTCCATGGCCTGGGCGGCCTCGCTGGGCACGCCGATGCCGGCATCCACCACCACGGGTACGGAGGCGTTCTCGATGATCAGGGCGATGTTGGCGGCGTTGCGGATGCCCTGGCCCGAGCCGATCGGCGAGCCCAGCGGCATGACCGTGGCACAGCCCGCCTCCTCGAGTCGTTTGGCCAGCAGCGGATCGGCGTTGATGTAGGGCAGCACCGTGAACCCCTCCTTCACCAGTTGCTCGGCCGCTTCCAGGGTGCCGAAGGGATCGGGGAGCAGGTGTTTCGTGTCCGGGATCACCTCCAGCTTCACGAAGGTGTTGTCCTCCTGGCCGGCCAGCTTGGCCAGCTCCCGACCCAGTCGGGCCACCCGGATGGCCTCCTCGGCGGTGGCGCAGCCGGCCGTGTTGGGCAGCATCCAGATGCGTGTCCAGTCGATCGCCTCCATCAGCCCCTCGTGGCCGGCGGCCTGGCTTTGGACGCGTCGCACCGCCACGGTCACGATCTCGCAGCCGCTGGTCGTGAGGCTGGCCTGCATCGCCGCCAGGCTTGGGTATTTGCCCGTGCCGGTCATCAACCGGCTGCGAAAACGGCGCCCACCGATCACCAGCGGGTCCTGGACCGGGGCTGGATCCTGGTGCGGATCGGTGTGTCGATCAGTGTGCGGATCGCTGGGGGAGGCTGTGGTGACCACGGAACAGGGCCAGATCTCGGCAACGGTCCTAGCCTCCCATCAGTTGGATCCCTTCTGTCGTGTCCGTCGCTGTTCGGGCTGCCGTGCCCCTAGCTCTTGTGCCTCTGGCTGTTCTGCCGCTCCTTGTGGTGCCGCAACTGCAGTCCCCGGCGAAGGCGGCCACACCCCTGGCCAGCGAGGCCTTCGTGCCCTTCATGGCCCCCGCGGCCGCCAGCCTCGGTGGGGAATCCCTCAGTGGTCTGGGTGGGGCCGAAACCTTCGATCCCATCGCCCGTGCCCAGCTGCTGGCCAGGGATCTGCCCCTCAACTGGAGCGGGGTGTATCAGTCCTTCGACAATTCCCAGACCGTCAACGCCGAGTTGCGGTTGGCCTCGGCCCGGCCGATGGGCCAGATGATCGACCTGCGGGGTGAGCTCACGGTGGGCGGGGTCACCACCCCCGTACAGGGCAATCTCAATGCCGAGTCGGACCAGCTGGATCTGCTGATGCTCTGTCAGTGCGACGTCGCAGGTCTGGAGCTCGGTGGCGTGTTCACCGGTCTGCAGGGCCTGCAGTTGTCCGGCTGGCAGGCACCTCGCCTCACCAGTCGAGGTGGTCGCCTCGATCTGAGGCCCGTTAGCACCTCCCGAACCGCCACCAGCCGCAATGCTTACGGCTCGGGCTCCCCGGTTCGTGGACTCTGGTGAGGTCCAGCGTTAAGGGCCTGAACGAGACGTTCAGGCCACTTTGTCCGTGCCGACTTTGCGCTCCAGAAGCTTCAGCCGTTTGCGCGCCGTCTTGTTGGTGGCATCCA
The DNA here is from genome assembly GCF_024345475.1 of Cyanobium sp. T1B-Tous. Taxonomy (GTDB): domain Bacteria; phylum Cyanobacteriota; class Cyanobacteriia; order PCC-6307; family Cyanobiaceae; genus Cyanobium_A. The sequence continues at coordinate 38,904 of NZ_JAGQBE010000012.1, read as the reverse complement.
GGGCAATGACCCGTTCGTAGGTCTCCCTGGCCTCCTCCAACTTGAGCTGTTTTTCGAGGGCGTAGGCCAGGTTGTTGAGGGCCACCGGGTAGGCGGGTTTGGCCTCAAGCGCCAGTTTGTAGTGGCGCATGGCGCCTTTGTAATTGTTTTGGGCCGCCAGGGCAAAGCCCAGGGCGTTTTGAATCACCGCTTGGGCTTCGGCCGGCTCCTTTTCCGCTTCCGCCTTCTTCAAGGCCAGCTTCAGGGATTCGGCGGCCTGCCCGTAGAGCCTTTTGCGCAGCTGCACCGAGCCCAACTCATACAAGCTGGCGGCGTCGGAGGGTTTGGCGCTGTCTTTGCGCTCCAACTTGGCCAGGGTGACCTCATCGGCGCGCACACGCCAAATCTGTCGGGCCACCACGATTGCGGCGACCCCGAGGAGAACAATCAGCCCAATGAGGTAGGCCTGCGGAAGGAGGGCGTCCAAGGGGACCTACCAGGGGGACTCAGTTTTTGGCGGCACCCACCACGCTGGTGAAGCTGCCGGGATCGACCACGGCGAGCTGGGCCAGCATTTTGCGATTGATGCGCACGTCAGCTTTTTTCAGGCCACCCATCAGACGGCTGTAGCTCAGGCCGTTCAGGCGAGCAGCGGCGTTGATGCGGGCAATCCAAAGACGGCGGAAGTCGCGCTTGCGACGACGACGGTCCCGGTAGGCATTGCACAGCGCCTTCATCACCCGCTGGTTGGCGGTGCGGAAGAGGGAACCGTTGCCACCGCGGAAGCCGCGGGCGAGGCGAAGGATCTTGTTACGGCGTTTGCGGGCAACGTTGCCCCTCTTGACGCGAGCCATGGCAGGGAATCAGGAAAAAATGAAAACGGATGGGCAGGGGCGCCGTGGGATCAGGCGTAGGGGAGCATCGCGCTCACGTTGTCGGCGTCGCGCTCGTCGACCACCGCCATCGTGCCCAGGTAGCGCTTGCGCTTCGGGCTCTTGTGGTCGAGGAGGTGGCTGCGGAACGCCCGGCGACGCAGGAATTTGCCGCTGCCGGTGGCTTTGAACCGCTTGGCGGCTGCTTTGCGGGTCTTGAGCTTCGGCATGTCTCGCGTCGCGGCGGGCACAAACAAGCAGAGTACGACGTGGCAGTGCCTTCCTCCAAGCCCCTCTTCACCAGCCATGGTTCCGTTCCGGATGGCTTCGCTCCCATCGCTGCTGCCGGCGGCGGTCTGGGCAGGGTCTCTGCTCTTGGCCGGGGGGTGTCGGGCCGCCGTGCCCCCCGCTCCAGCGAGCAGCACCCACTGGCCCGTGCCAGCCCCGCCTGCGCTGGATGGGGCGGCGCCCGTGCTGTGGGTGGCCCTGGCGGCCCATCTGCGCCCCCCGGCCCCCCTGCTGCTGCGCAGCGCCGCCGGCAACCTCACGTTGGAGACAGCGGGTGGCCAGCGCGTTCAGGCCCCCCAGCTCACGTTGCAGTGGCGAAGCCTGCCCCTGGCGGAGCCCCTGACCCTGCGGCGTCAGGTGTGGGGTCCGTTTGCCAGCTATGAAAGCGCCCAGGATGCGGCAACCCGTTGGCGCCAGGCCGGAGCGGCTGCGGTGATTGCCCATCCGGCGGAGTGGGAGGTGTGGGCCCCCCTGGATGCCCCCATGCCCCCAGGAGCCTCGTCGCGGCGGCTGGAGCAGCTCCAGCGCCAGCGCCTCGTGTTGGAGCTGCGGCGCCCTGAAGGTCCGCTGCTGCTGGAGGGTCCCTTGCGACTGGAGGCGCCGGGGGGATTGCGCTGGCAGGGGGGGGTGTATGCCGGGCCCTTCCGGCTGCAGAGCGATGCCTACGGCAGCTGGACCCTGGTGGAGCAGGTGCCGCTGGAGCGTTACTTGCTCGGTGTGGTGCCCCACGAGATAGGGGCCGGTGCTCCTGCGGCAGCGTTGGCAGCCCAGGCGGTGCTGGCCCGCACCTGGGCCGTGCGCAACCAGGAGCGCTTCGCCGTGGATGGCTACCACCTCTGTGCCGACACCCAGTGCCAGGTGTATGCCGATCCCCGCCAGGCTGGAGCGGCTGTGCGGCAGGCGGTTGGGGCTACCCGATACCAGGTGCTGGCCTGGCAGGGGGCACCGATCCATGGGGTGTACCACGCCACCAACGGAGGGCTGGCGGCTGGGTTTGAGGAGGTTTGGAGTGGGTCGGCCCTGCCCTATCTGCGGCCGCGGGTGGATGGTCCGTCCGCCATGGAGGCCAGCGTGGCCCTGCCGCTGCCGCCGGCCGGGGTCGCCGCGGCCCTGGCGGCCACCTCCCGGGCCTACGGGGCCGACCATCCCCGCTTCCGCTGGAGCCGCAGCCTCGACGCTGCCCAGATTCGCCAGGCCCTGGCCCGCACGGGCCCCCAGCTTGGCGTGCCCACCGGGCTGGCGGTGCTGGAGCGGGGCCCCAGTGGCCGGGTCCTGGCCCTGGCCATCAGCCTCCAGGCTCCGGCCGGAGCTCCCCAGCGGGTGGTGCTGCGGCGCGATGCCATTCGGCGCACCCTGCGGCAGTTGCCCAGCACCTTGTTTGTCCTGCGTCCTGAGGGTCCGGGCCGTTGGCGTTTCGAGGGTGGTGGGTTTGGCCATGGTGCCGGCCTGTCCCAGGCGGGAGCCATCGACCTGGCCCGTCGCGGTTGGAGCCTGACCCGAATCCTCGATCACTACTATCCGGGCACAAGCCTGGAGCACCTCAAGGCCCTCACCAGCGGGATTGGAGCCGCGCCGGCGGGCCCTGCTGCAGGCTCCCCTTAGAGTTCGGCCACTTCTGGGATCGCCATGGCTGCGGGTGGCCGTTCCACCGATCACCGTCGTGGCAAGTCTGCCCTGTTCCTGATCGGCTGTGGCTGGGCAGGGATGGCGCCCCACTGGCTGCAGGGTCCCCTGCGCTTGGCTCCCGCTATCACCCTGGCGGTGCTGCTGGGGGGATACACCCTGCGCACCGTGCTGCTGCGGGCCTTTGGTCCGTCGTCCGCTCCTGCCGAGGGCGAGGGCGCCTCCCTGGCTGCGTTGCCGGCGGTGGACGTGGTGGTGGCGGCCCGCGATGAACAGGCCGTGATCGGGCGGCTGGTGGAGCGCATCGCCCAGTTGCGTTACCCGGAGGGTCAACTGCGGCTCTGGGTGATCGATGACGCCAGCCGGGATCGAACGCCCGAGGTGCTCGCTGAGCTGCAGGAACGCCACGCCTTTTTGCAGGTGCTGCGCCGCGAGGCCGATGCCGGGGGCGGCAAGTCGGGGGCCCTGAATCTGGTGCTGCAGCAGCTCCAGGGTCGCTGGATGTTCGTGCTGGATGCCGATGCCGATCTCCAGAGCGACACCCTGGAGCGCCTGATTCCTTACGCGGAGCAGGGCGGATGGGCGGCGGTCCAGCTGCGCAAGGCCGAGGTGAACGCCACGGCCAACTGGCTCACCCGGGCTCAGGCGATGGAGATGGCTCTGGACGCCGTCATTCAGCAGGGACGGCTGGCGGTGGGCGGCGTGGTCGAGTTGCGTGGCAACGGCCAGTTGCTGCGCCGCGATGCCCTGCTCAGCAGCGGTGGCTTCAATGAAGCCACGGTCACCGACGACCTCGACCTCAGCTTCCGGCTGCTCCTCGACGGCCAGCCGGTGGGCTTGCTCTGGGACCCTCCCGTGCAGGAGGAGGCCGTGCTCAGCCTGGCGGCCCTCTGGCGTCAGCGCCAGCGCTGGGCTGAAGGCGGCTTGCAGCGGTTCTTCGACTACGGGCCAGGCCTGCTGTCGGACCGGCTGAGTGGGGCCCAGAAGCTCGATTTGGCCTGTTTTTTCCTGCTCCAGTACGGGCTGCCGGTGGTGGCGATCGCCGATCTGCTCGGAGCCCTGATCACCCGCACGTCCCCCACGGTCTGGCCCCTGTCCTTTGTGGCCTTTGGACTGTCGGGCGGCGCCATCCTGGCTGGCTGTCGTCGCCCCGGCGAGGGTCCGCCCCTGCCCGCGATGAATCCCTGGAACTTGGCCCTGGGCATTGCCTATCTGGGCCACTGGTTTGTGGTGATCCCTTGGACCAGCCTGCGCATGGCCCTGTTGCCCAAGAGCCTGGTGTGGGCCAAGACGATGCACCTCGGCGAAGACGACGAGGCGCCGATGGAGGATCCGGCTGCCGCCTGAGTCCGACGGCTCGGTTGGCGGTTGTGGGGGGCTCAGGCCGCCGCTTCGTCTGGGGGGAGCCCGTCGAGGGGGCCATCGAGTTCGACCACCTCGCCGTTGAAGAACTCGGCCAGCCGCCGCGCCTTCTCATCGAGGGGGGCGGCGGGGGTCGGAGGGGCCGCCGAAATGGGTGTTGGATTCGCCGTAGCTGTAGCCGTAGCCGTTGCTAGCGCTGTCGCCGGTGGCGCTGGAGCTCCGGTCGGAGCCGGCGTTGGACTGGCCGCGGCAGCGGAACTCGGGGGCTCCATCGCCGGGGCGGCCGGCGTTGCTGCCGGGATCACCCGGGAGACGGTTGGGGCCGGGGCGGCGCTGGGAGGGGGCATGGGTTCTCCTCCGCCTTCGAGCACCAGCTGCCGCGGGCTGCCGAGGGCCTTGGTCACCGCCGTCTCCAGCAGGGAGAGGCGGCTCTGCACCATCGCCATCCAGTTGCCTGCCACCTGCACCACGGCCCGGCGCTCGTCCAGGCGCACCAGCTGGGCCTGCTGGGACAGCAGCATGCGGGTGGAGGGCAGCTCCAGTCCGGCCAGGATCTGTTGCCACAGTTCCGGCAGGTTGGGGGAGTGCTCCGCTGCTGCCGTTTCGGTGGCGGCCTCTGCCGCGGCAGGGGCGGCTGCAGGGGCGGCTAGGGCCGGGGTTGTTTCAGCTTGCGTTGCAGGTGCAGGTGCAGGTGCAGTTGCCAGGGGCGGGGCTGGGGCAGCTTGAGCTGGGGAGGGAGCTGGATTGGGAGTGGCGACGGGGACGGGGACGACGGCCCGAGCGGCAACCGGTTCGGCCAACAGCCCTAGCAGCAGCACCTCCAGCCACAGGCGCGGATTGACGCTGTGGCGCAGCTGCTGTTCGCTGCCCTTGAGCTGGGCCTGCCACTGCAGCAAGCGCGCCTTGCCGATGGCGCGGGCCAGATCGGGCAGTTCGCCGCGGAACTGGGGCGACACGCTGGTGAGCTCTAGCCGGTCGGGGGCGGTGCCGGCCAGCACCAGATCCCGCAGCAGGCTCACCAACCCCTGCAGCACCGCAGCGGGTTCCCGGCCCCGCTCCAGCAGCTCCCGGCTGCCCTCCAGCAGGGCGAGGGGTTCGGCCCTGGCCAGGGCCTGGGCCAGGGCCAGCAGCTCCTGCTCCGGCACCGCCCCGAGCAGTTCCCACACCGCCGTGGCCTCGATCGGCGCCGGCAGCAGGCTCAGCTGATCCAGCAGGCTCTCGGCGTCCCGCAGGCCCCCCTGGGCCCGCTGGGCCACCACGTGCAGGGCCTCGGGGGTGATGCCGATCGACTCCTGTTCGGCGATCCAGCCCAGGTGCTGTTCCAGGGCCTGCAGGGGGATGCGGCGGAAATCAAAGCGCTGGCAGCGGCTCAGGATCGTGGGCAGCACCCGCTGGGGGTCGGTGGTGGCCAGCACGAACACCACCCGCGGCGGGGGTTCCTCCAGGGTTTTCAGCAGGGCGTTGAAGGCCGCGGTGGAGAGCATGTGGCACTCGTCCACCACGTACACCTTCCAGCGGGCCTGCACCGGCGCGAAGCGGGAGCGCTCGATCAGCTCGCGGATGTTGTCGACGCCGGTGTTGGAGGCGGCGTCGATCTCGATCACATCGAGGGCATTGCCCGCGGCGATGGAGGTGCAGAGCTCGCAGGCGCCGCAGGGTTCCGGGGTGGGGCCGTCTGCGCCGATGCAGTTGAGCGAGCGGGCCAGGATGCGGGCACTGGAGGTCTTGCCGGTGCCGCGGGGACCGCAGAAGAGATAGGCCGGCGCGATTCGCCCGGTGCGCAGCGCATTGCCCAGGGTGGCGGCGATCGCCTCCTGACCCACCAGCTGGTTGAAGCGCTGGGGCCGGTACTTGTGGTGGAGAGGCTGGTAGCTGGGGATCGCCGTTGGGCTCATGGGGCAGCGGCGCGCAGGGAGGCTGCCTCGAAGAGGCGGATGGTTGAGATTACTGGTCCTGTCCCGGTTCGAACTGGCGCCGCAGGCGCTCTTCCAGTTCTTCCACTTCCGTGAGCCGGTCGGCCAGGTTCTGGGCCGCCAGCCGCAGGCTTTCGAAGCGATCCTCCCCCCAGCGCGCTTCGGCCCGGGCGAGTTCCTCCTCCAGCTTCTGCTGCAGGCTGAGGCGGAGCTGGTCGAGCTGGTCGAGACTGCGCCGCGCCAGCTCCTTGCCCTTTTCCAGCTGGGGGCCCTGGCCCAGCAGCATCCGGGCGCCGGTCAGCACGGCGGCGGGCATCCACTGGCCGAGGGCCAGGGCCCCCAGGCTGCCGGTATGGAGCCAGTCTTCGACCTGGGCGCTGCGGTGGCGGCCTGTTTTGCACCAGTGGGCGAAGTGCTCGCAGTTGTTGAACAGCAGGTTGTAGTTCTGTTCGCCCAGCCGCCCCATGGCGCGCCGCAGGGTGACGCCCACCGGCGAGCAGGTGCCTGCCGGGTAGGCCACCACGGCCACGGGTTGGCCGCGGCTGAAATCAACCACCGGGCTGCGCAGAATCTCGCGCCCTTCCAGGTAGTGGGCCACGCTGCCGTCGCCCAGGTCGATGCCGTGGTGCAGGAACAGGCCGTGCTGGCGCGGCACCTGCAGGTGATCGGCAGCGGTCATCGGTGGGGCTGGATCAGGCGCTGGCCTGCTGGGCTTCCTCGAGGGTCCCGCCCAGCGGCAGCACCTGGGCCTTGCTGCGCTGTTCCACTAGTTCCCGGGTCACGGTGAAGGAGGTGACGTCCTTGCGGGAGGGCAGGTCGTACATCAGATCGAGCATCAGCTCTTCCACGATGCCGCGCAGGGCCCGGGCGCCGGTCTTGCGGCGGTGGGCCTCGATGGCGATGGCCTCCACGGCCCCCGGTTCGAATTCGAGCAGGACGTTGTCCATGCTCAGCAGGGTTTGGAACTGCTTGATCAGGGCATCGCGCGGTTCGGTGAGGATCGACTCCAGGGCGGTGGTGTCGAGTGGTTCGAGCACCGCACTCACCGGCAGCCGACCGATGAATTCAGGGATCAGGCCGTAGCGCACCAGGTCGTCGGGTTCGAGGTGGCGCAGCACTTCCGCCGCGTGCCGATCCTTGCCGGTGCGGGGCCGGCTGCTGCCATCGGCGCTGAGGAAGCCAATGGCATTGCGGCCCATCCGTTTCTGCACCACGTCTTCAAGACCCACGAAGGCGCCACCGCAGATGAACAGGATCTGGCTGGTGTCGATCTGGATGCAGTCCTGATAGGGGTGCTTGCGGCCGCCCTGGGGGGGCACGTTGGCCACGGTGCCCTCCAGCATCTTCAGCAGGGCCTGCTGCACGCCCTCGCCGGACACATCCCTGGTGATCGAGGGGTTTTCGCTCTTGCGGGCGATCTTGTCGATCTCGTCGATGTAGATGATGCCCCGCTGGGCCTGCTCCACATCCAGATCCGCTTTCTGCAGCAGGCGCAGCAGGATGTTCTCCACGTCTTCACCGACGTAGCCCGCCTCGGTGAGGGTGGTGGCGTCGGCCACCGCAAACGGCACGTCGAGCATCTCGGCCAGGGTCTGGGCCAGCAGGGTTTTGCCGCAGCCGGTGGGGCCGATCAGCAGGATGTTGCTCTTGTGCAGGCGGGTGGCCGTCTGGTCGGTTTCGCCCTTGCCGTCGCCCTGCCAGGCCAGCCGTTTGTAGTGGTTGTAGACCGCCACCGACAGGTTCTTCTTGGCCTCCTCCTGTCCCACCACCTGGCGGTCGAGGAAGGCCTTGATCTCGTGGGGCTTGGGCACCTCGGCCAGGGTGGGCGCTGGCTTGGAGGTTTTCTTGGTGGGAGCCTTGCTGCGGCCGGTTTCCGGGGTGTGCCGGCCGCCACTGCCGCTGCCGCCCTGGCCGTCGACGAGTTCCTCATCCAGGATCTCGTTGCAGAGATCGATGCATTCGTCGCAGATGTAAACGCCGGGGCCGGCAATCAGTTTGCGCACCTGTTCCTGGGACTTGCCGCAGAACGAGCACTTCAGGTGGGCATCGAACTTGGCCATCGGGGCGGCGACGGGCGGGCAGGGGGTCCTGGATTCAGGATCGACGGAAAAAACGGTTCGTCAGCCGTCCTTAAGGATCAAACCAGGGCCGTGGCCGCGCTGGAGTCGGTCACCACCTGATCAATCAGGCCGTATTCAACCGCCTCTGCCGGGGAAAGGAAGTAGTCGCGATCGGTGTCTTCGGTGATCTTCTCGAGCGGCTGGCCGGTGTGTTCGGCCATCAAGCCGTTGAGGGTGTCCTTGAGGAACAGGATTTCCTTGGCCTGGATCTCGATGTCGACGGCCTGGCCCTGGGCGCCACCGAGGGGTTGGTGGATCATGATCCGGGCATTGGGCAGGGCCAGCCGTTTGCCCTTGGTGCCGCCCGACAGCAGAAAGGCACCCATGGAGGCCGCCAGGCCGTAACAGATGGTCACCACATCGGGGGACACCTGCTGCATGGTGTCGTAGATCGCCAGGCCGGCGGTCACCGACCCTCCCGGTGAATTCACGTAGATCTGGATGTCCTTTTCCGGATCCTCGGCTTCCAGGAACAGCAGCTGGGCCACCAGGGAATCGGCCACCTGGTCGTCGATGCCGGTGCCCAGGAAGATGATCCGCTCGCGCAGCAGGCGCGAATAGATGTCAAAGGCGCGGTCGCCCTTGCCCGACTGCTCCACCACGGTGGGCAGCACCCCGGGGGAGCCGCTGGGGCTCCAGCTGCTGTGGATGGGATGGCGGATGGTGGCGTCGATCACGCGCGGGGGAGGGCTCGTGGTTGCAATCTATGGGCTTTGACCGGGCACCGGGCCCGGATCAGGCCTCGGCGGTGGCGTCGGCCTTGGTTTCGCCTTTGGCAGCCTTGGCTTTGGCTTTCGCCTTGGGCTTGCCCGCACCGTCGCTCTCCGAGGCCGATTCGGGAGCCGTCTCGGTGATGGTGCTGTTGGCCTCGAGCCACTCCAGCAGCTTGTCGCGCAGCAGGTCGTCGGCCACGGCCAGGCGCAGGCGCTCGGGATCGATGTTGCCCTGTTGGCTCAGACCCCGGCTGATCTCCTTGACCTTGGCCTCCAGCTCCTTGGCCTCCACTTCGATCGCCTCCGCGGTGGCGAGGGCCTTGAGGGCCAGGCTGCGGCGCAGGCGCTCCTCGGCTTCGGGGCGAGAAGTGTCCATCAGGCTGCGCACCAGGTCGGGGGTGAACAGCTTCTTGACGTCCATGCCCTGCTGGGCGATCTGGCTGGCGGTCTGCTCCACCAGGTTGCGGATTTCTTGCTGAACCAGGGTTTCGGGCAGCTCCACCTCCAGCTCCTGCACCAGTGCGGCGAGCAGGGCGTCGTGGCGGTTGGCCTTGGCCCGGCGCTCGGCGTCGTCCTTGAGCCGGGTTTCCAGGTCGCTGCGCAGCTCCGCCAGGGTGGTTTTGTCGCTGGCCTGCTGGGCGAAGGCGTCGTCGAGGGCCGGGAGCTCGCGGCTCTTGAGGTCCTTGAGGCCGATGTCAAAGCGGGCCGGGCGGCCGGCGGACTCCTCCTGGGGATAGCTCTCGGGGAACTGGCAATCGATGGTCTTGGTGTCGCCCACCGCCATGCCGATCACCCCTTCGACGAAGCCGGGGATCATGCGGCCTTCTTCCAGTTCCACCTCCATGGCGTCGCTGCTGCCGCCGCTGATCGCCTCGTTGGTGTCGGCGTAGACGCCGCTGAAGCTCAGCACGGCCACATCTCCGCTGGCGGCAGCGCGGCCCTCCACGGGCACGAGGGTGGCCAGCTGTTTGCGCGACTGTTCAATCAGCTCATCGACGCGGGCCGGATCGAAATCCACGGCCTCGGCTTCGGCCTTCAGCCCCTTGGTGGCCTTGAGGGTGGGGGTGGGCTCGACGTCGAGCTCCAGGGTGATGGTGAGGGCGCTGCCGGGCTCGAAGCGCTCCAGCACGGCCTCAAAGCCCTCGCTCAGCTCGGGCCGGCCGATGGCCGCCACCGGCTCCTGCTCCAGGGCGTCGCGGAAGGCGGAGTCCACCAGGTCTTCCAGGGCCGTGGCGCGGATGCGGAGGGGGCCGATCTGCTGCAGCAGCACGGGCCGGGGCACCTTGCCCTTGCGGAAGCCGGGCAGCTTGATGCTGCGGCTCAGCTTCTCCACCGCGGCGTCGTAGCTGGCCTGGCTACGGCCGCCGGGGATGGCCACCTCGAGGGCCACGCGGCTGCCCGGGCGGGGGGTGGCCTTCACGGACAGGCTGGTGGATGGGGCGGCGGCAGAGCTCATGGAAAACGGATGCAGCCCCCGATCCTAGAAACTGACCGTTCCGGACCCGGAACGCGTATTGTCGGGTCGGCGCACGACGAAGGCGATAGCTTCCCAATCTGCATCCGCAGGTCTGAATTCAGACCCTGCGCTTTGCGGCAGCTTCAGCCCTCTGGCCCTTCAGCATTCGGCCCGGGTTTCGTCCCCAACTCGGTTCCGCCACTCGCTTTCGATCCCGTTCCCGCTCCCTTGACCGCCGCCCAGACCGCCCTTTCTCCCACCCCGATCTCCCTTCCCAACCGACCCCTGCGGGTGGCGGTGCTGGGAGCCACCGGTGCGGTGGGTCAGGAACTGCTCGAACTGCTCGAGGAGCGCCGTTTTCCCGTGGGGGAGTTGATTCCGCTGGCCTCGCCCCGCTCCGCCGGCCAGAGCCTGCGCTGGCAGGACCAGGCGCTCACCATCCAGCCGGTTGAGGCCGCTGCCTTTGAGGGCGTCGATGTGGTGCTGGCCTCGGCTGGTGGCTCGGTGTCGCGGCAGTGGGCTCCGGTGGCGGCCCAGGCCGGGGCCGTGGTGATCGACAACTCCAGTGCCTTTCGGATGGACCCGGAGGTGCCGCTGGTGGTGCCTGAGGTGAACCCCGAGGCTGCCTTCAGCCATCGGGGCATCATCGCCAACCCCAACTGCACCACGATCCTGCTCACCCTGGCCCTGGCTCCCCTGGCGGCGCGGCGGGCCATCCGTCGGGTGGTGGTGAGCACCTATCAGAGCGCCAGTGGCGCCGGAGCCCGGGCCATGGAGGAGCTGCGCAGCCTGAGCCGCACCGTGCTCGATGGCGGCGAACCGGTGAGTGCGGTGTTGCCCCACTCGCTGGCCTTCAACCTGTTTCTGCACAACTCGCCGCTCCAGCCCAACGGCTACTGCGAGGAGGAGCTCAAGATGGTCAACGAAACCCGCAAGATCATGGGAGTTCCTGAGCTGCGGCTCTCGGCTACCTGTGTGCGGGTGCCGGTGCTGCGGGCCCATTCGGAAGCCGTCAACATCGAATTCCACGAGCCCTTTCCGGTGGAGGAGGCCCGCGCCCTGCTGGCGGTGGCTCCCGGGGTGGAACTGCTGGAGAACTTCGAGGCCAACCGCTTCCCCATGCCCACGGATGTGACCGGCCGGGATCCGGTGGCTGTGGGTCGCATCCGCCAAGATTTGAGCGAGCCCAATGCCCTGGAGCTGTGGCTCTGCGGCGATCAGATCCGCAAGGGGGCAGCCCTCAATGCCATTCAGATCGCCGAACTGCTGATCCAGGGCCCGAACGCCACCCCGGGAGGTGCCGCTTGAGCCGCCCCCAGGAGGCGTCTGCGCCATTTGGCCGCGTGGTGACGGCCATGGTCACGCCGTTTGCTGCCGATGGCTCCGTGGATTTGGCCCTCACCGCCCGGCTGGCCGATCACCTGGTGAGCCATGGCTCCGATGGGTTGGTGGTGTGCGGCACCACCGGCGAATCCCCCACCCTCAGCTGGGACGAGCAGCACGCCCTGTTTGCGGCGGTGAAGGGAGCCGTGGGCGATCGGGCCCGGGTGCTGGCCGGCAGCGGCAGCAATTGCACCGCTGAGGCGGTGGAGGCCACCCGCCAGGCCGCAGCCCTCGGAGCCGACGGTGCCCTGGTAGTGGTGCCCTACTACAACAAGCCTCCCCAGGACGGCCTGGAAGCCCATTTCCGCGCCGTGGCCGCGGCAGCTCCCGAGTTGCCGCTGATGCTCTACAACATCCCCGGTCGCACCGGCACCAGCCTGGAGCCGGCCACCGTGGCCCGGCTGCTCGACTGCCCCAATGTGGTGAGCTTCAAGGCCGCCAGCGGCACCACCGAAGAGGTGAGTGCGCTGCGGGCCCTCTGTGGCGACCGTCTGGCCATCTACAGCGGCGATGACGCCCTCACCCTGCCGATGCTCGCCGTGGGGGCCGTGGGAGTGGTGAGTGTGGCTAGCCATCTGGCCGGCCCCCAGATCAGCGCCATGGTGCACGCCTTCCTCGAGGGCGATCAGGCCCTCGCCCTGGCCCTGCATGAGCAGCTGTTGCCCCTGTGCAAGGCCCTGTTCTGCACCACCAATCCCATCCCCGTCAAAGCCGCCCTGGAGCTCTGCGGCTGGCCGGTGGGTGCCCCCCGTCTTCCCTTGCTGTCCGCCACTGCCGACGTGCGACAACGCCTTTCCGAAACCCTGGCCGCCCTGCGTCCCACCTGACGCCAAGGCTTGAGACCAGATCCGCTCCGTCCGTTTCCCTTCCCTGATCGTTTCCCTTCTATGTCCAGTTCCAATGGCAGCAACCACGGCTCCCGGTCCTCCAACCCCAGCCAGCCCCACCTGCGGGTGATCCCCCTCGGCGGCCTGCACGAGATCGGCAAGAACACCTGTGTGTTCGAGTACGGCGACGACATCATGCTGGTGGATGCCGGCCTGGCCTTCCCCAGCGATGGCATGCACGGCGTCAACGTGGTGATGCCGGACACCAGCTATCTGAAGGAAAACCAGAAGCGCATTCGCGGCATGATCGTGACCCACGGTCACGAAGATCACATTGGGGGCATTGCCCACCACCTCAAGAACTTCAACATCCCTGTGATTCATGGGCCGCGCCTGGCGCTGGCCATGCTCACCGGAAAGATGGAGGAAGCCGGTGTGATGGATCGCACCATCCTCCAGACCGTCGCCCCGCGCGACGTGGTGAAGGTGGGCCAGCACTTCTCGGTGGAGTTCATCCGCAACACCCACTCGATGGCCGACAGCTTCTCGCTGGCCATCACCACTCCGGTGGGCACGGTGATCTTCACCGGCGACTTCAAGTTCGACCACACCCCCGTGGACGGCGAAACCTTCGACATGGCTCGCCTGGCCCACTACGGCGATCAGGGTGTGCTGTGCCTGTTCAGCGATTCCACCAACGCCGAGGTGCCGGGCTTCTGCCCGCCTGAGCGCTCGGTGTTCCCCTGCCTGGATCGCCACATCGCCCAGGCCGAAGGCCGGGTGATCATCACCACCTTCGCCAGCTCGATCCATCGCGTGTCGATGATCCTGGAGCTGGCCCTCAAGAACGGCCGCAAGGTGGGCCTGCTGGGCCGCTCCATGCTCAACGTGATCGCCAAGGCGCGGGAGCTGGGTTACATGCGCGCCCCCGATGACCTGTTCGTGCCGATCAAGCAGATTCGCGATCTGCCCGACCGCGAAACCCTCCTGCTGATGACCGGCAGCCAGGGTGAGCCCCTGGCCGCCCTGAGCCGTATTTCCCGCGGGGAGCACCCCCAGGTGCAGGTGAAGAGCACCGACACGATCATTTTCTCGGCCAGCCCGATCCCCGGCAACACCATCTCGGTGGTGAACACCATCGACCGGCTGATGATGCAGGGAGCCAAGGTGGTCTACGGCAAGGGCGAGGGCATTCACGTGTCCGGCCACGGCTTCCAGGAAGACCAGAAGCTGATGCTGGCCCTCACCAAGCCCAAATATTTCGTGCCGGTGCACGGCGAGCACCGCATGCTCGTGGCCCACAGCAAGACCGCCCAGTCGATGGGCGTGCCGGCCGACAACATCCTGATCATCGACAACGGCGACGTGGTGCAACTCACCGCCGATTCGATCCACAAGGGCGATCCGGTGAAAGCGGGTATCGAACTGCTGGATGCCTCCCGCAATGGCATCGTCGATGCCCGGGTGCTGAAGGAGCGTCAGCAGCTGGCGGAAGACGGCGTGATCACCCTGCTGGCCGTGATCAGCATCGATGGTGTGATGGCTGCACCCCCCCGGGTGAACCTGCGCGGTGTCGTCACCACGGCCGATGCCCGCAAGCTCTCGATGTGGGCTGAGCGGGAGATCGGCTGGGTGCTGGAGAACCGCTGGAACCAGCTCTGCCGCAACACCGGCGGCAAGGCCCCCGACGTCGACTGGGTGGGCGTGCAGCGGGAGGTGGAGGTGGGCCTCCAGCGCCGTCTGCGCCGCGAGCTGCAGGTGGAACCCCTGATCATCTGTTTGGTGCAGCCCGCCCCCGCCGGCACGCCGGCCTACAAGGGCCGGGCCGATGCCGAGCCCGACAGCCGCCCGGCGCCCCGCGGTCGTGGCGGCGGTCGGGATGCAGCCCGGGATGAGCGGGGTCGGGCCCCGGCCCCCCAGCGTCAGCTGGCTGCCGTCGGCGCTCCGGCCACCCCAGCTCCGGTGGCGGCTCCGGCCACGGCCACGGCTACAGCAACAGCCGTTGTGGCCGCGGCGGTTTCAGCGGCAGCGGTGGAGCTTGAGCCGGAACCCGCCGGCCGCACCCGCCGCCGCCGCTCCGCCGCCGCCGGCTGAGCCGGGCAGCGCTGCAGCCTTAGCGGATCACCACCCGCAGCAGCCCCTTGGAGAGATCGGCAATCTCCTCGGGGCTGAAGCTGCCCGCGGGCTCGTGGGTGCTCTCCGAACGGATGGCCACCTCCAGCTCTTCGGCCCGGGCGGGATCGGCCTGGGCCACGTCTATGAGCTCCGGCTCTTCGACCACCTCCACCACCAGCTCCGGCTCGGATCCGACGGCCAGCCCTGGTGAGGGATCCGCAGGAGCCCCCGGTGTCTGAGCCTCGGCTGCGGCCACGGGGATCTCATCCCGTTGGGTCATCCAGGGCATGGCAGGCACGGCATCTGTGGCGCCCGCCCCAACCGCGACGGGTGTGGAGCTGAACGGAAACGCCTGGCCGCCTGCTGCAGCGGAGCTCTCCGCCGTGGTTGGGCCTGAGCCCGTCGTTGGGGTGTTTCCAGCGGCCTGGTTGGCGCACTGCTCCAACCCCTGGTCGGCGATGTCCCGCAGAACGGCTTCTGAGGTGGCGGCGCGCACCCGGTTGTAGAAGCCTGTGGCTGTAGCGGCATCCTGGTAGCCGTACAGGTAGGTGTGGCCCAGCAACAGCTGCAGCCGCTGGCGCAGGGGATGGCTGGCGTCGTCCGGCAGTTCCAGCAGCAGCGCTTCGCTCAGGCGGGCCACATCGTCCCATTGACGCTCGCTGTAGACCCGCTCGATGGCTTCGTAGCGCTGTTGCAGAGACTCCGGCGAGGCGGTCATTGCGCTGGGGGCGAGGGGGGAGCATTCAGCCACAGTGTGCAGCGATCCCACCGGAGCTGCCAACCCGTGCGCAGCGCGGTTGTGCCAGGCGGCTGGCCGGCCTGCAGGCGCGGCAGGAGGTCTTCCAGTTGCCGGGCCGTCAAGGTTTGGCCGCTGAAGCGTTCGAGCCAGCGATGCAGCAGTTGGCGCTGGGTGGCGGGGGCCTGCCGCACCAGCTCGGGGCGCCGCAGGGTCTGGTTCGGCCCACCAGCGTCCAGGGCCTGCAGGGCCAGGTCGACCAGGGCATCGCGGTCGTTCACCTCCTCCACCAGCCGTTCGGCCAGGGCGCTGATCCGTTGGGCTGCGCCGGGATGCAGCTCCTCCAGCACGGGCAGTACCTCGGCCCGGATGCGGTTGCGGCTGAAGTGGCAGTCGCTGTTGGAGGGGTCGATCCAGACCGGCAGCTCCAGTTCACTGCAGAGGCGGGCCGTGTCGGCCCGGGAGAAGGTCAGCAGGGGCCGGCTCAGCAGGATGGGGGCGGTGTCTTCCGCTCCGGGGCTGAGGGGACGCTGGCGGCGCAGGCTGGCCAGGCCGCGGCGGTGGCTGCCGCGGGCGAGGTGCAGGAGCAGGGTTTCGGCCCGGTCGCTGGCGGTGTGGGCCGTCACCACGTGGCTGGCCCCCAGGGCCCGGGCCCGGGTTTGCAGCTGGCCGTAACGCCACTGGCGGGCGCCGGCTTCACTGCGGGGATCCAGGTCGTTTTGGGCCGCCGCTGGCTCCCAGGTGTCGATGTGCAGCTCCAGTCCCAGGGCGGCGGTCCAGCGTTCCAGCTCGGCGGCCTGACGGCTGGAGTCCGGCCGCCAGCGGTGGTCGCCGTGCCAGAGCTGCAGGGACCAATGGTGCAGTCGGCCCAGGTCATGCAGCAGGGCCAGCAGGGCCATGGAGTCCTGCCCGCCCGAGAGGGCCAGCAGCAGGGTGGCCCCCGCAGGCAGCAGTTCCGGATGGCGCAGCAGGTGGCGGTGCAGCCGCAGGTGGTCGGGCCCCCAGCGCGGAACGGGTTGGTGGGTTGGGGCCTGGGCCGTAGGGCCTCTGGATGGGAGAATCACCCCACTATCCCAATGCTTGCGTCCCCATGGTTGCGAAGTCGCGTCTCGCCCTCCTGCCCAGCTCGCTGCAAGCCGCCTTGGTGGAGCGTCGCCTCCTGAAGGTGATCGCGGGCCTGACCAACTTCGACGCCGCTGCCGTGGAGCGGATCAGCCGGGCGGCTGGCCAGGGCGGAGCCGATCTGATTGATGTGGCCTGTGATCCGGCCCTGGTGCGTCTGGCGGCCGAGGTGTCCGGGCTGCCGATCTGTGTGAGTGCCGTGGATCCCGAGCTGTTCCCCGCCGCCGTCGCTGCCGGGGCCGCCCTGGTGGAGATCGGCAACTACGACGCCTTCTATCCCCTCGGCCGCGTTTTCGATGCGGCTGAAGTGCTGGAGCTCACCCGCCGCACGCGGGCGCTGCTGCCCGAGGTGGTGCTGAGCGTCACCGTGCCCCATGTGCTGCCCCTCGATCAGCAGGAGCAGCTGGCCCTGGATCTGGTGGCCGCCGGGGCCGATCTGATCCAAACCGAGGGCGGCACCAGCGCCAAGCCCTTCAGCGCCGGCAGCCTCGGCTTGATCGAGAAGGCCGCCCCCACCCTGGCCGCGGCCCACAGCATCAGCCGCGCCCTGCAGTCGGCCGGGGCCACCGCTCCAGTGCTGTGTGCCTCTGGCCTCTCGGCGGTCACCGTGCCAATGGCCATCGCCGCCGGCGCCGCCGGGGTGGGCGTGGGTTCGGCGATCAACAGGCTCCAGGATGAGCTCGCCATGGTGGCGGTCGTGCGCGGCCTGCGGGAAGCCCTGCCCAACCGCGCAAGCGTTGCCGTTTGACGCCAGGCGAGTTGGTCTTGGGTTGAACCCATGTCTACGTTGCGGGGGTTGATCCCTGCTCGTCTGTCATGGGTTTGATGTGGCTGTTGCAGTGGCCGATTCGGGCCATCGTGCTGTTGATCGTGGCGTGGCTGCCCCTCGGCGTGGAGGTGAGCAGCTTTCCGATCGCCCTGCTCTCCGCGGTGGTGATCGGCCTGCTGGGCACCCTGTTGATCTGGCCGCTGAAGCTGGTGCTGGGACCCGTCTGGGCGATCACCAGCCTGGGCGGGTTGATCAGTCCGGTGAGCCTGCTGTTCAACTGGGTGATCACCGTGATCCTGTTTGGCCTGGCGGCCTGGCTGATCAAGGGGTTCCGCCTCAAGAACGGTGTGGTGAGTGCGATTCTCGGCGGTGTGGTGTACGCGGTGCTCTCGGCCCTGATCCTGCGGGTGTTGGGCCTTGATGTGGACTTCACCCGGGCGGCAGCGCTGATCACCGCGGCGCCGGTGGCCTGAGTTCGGCTTCCCGGAGTCACAGCGACTCCAATGGCCCCCGAGAATGGGGGGATGGTTCCGTTCCAGCTCCACGCCCCCTACGAGCCCAAGGGTGACCAGCCCACCGCCATTGCTGGGCTGGTGCAGGGCGTGGAGGGGGGCGAGCGCTACCAAACCCTCCTGGGGGCCACCGGCACCGGCAAGACCTTCACCATCGCCAACGTGATCGCCCAGACGGGGCGACCGGCTTTGGTGCTGGCCCACAACAAGACCCTGGCGGCCCAGCTCTGCAACGAGCTGCGGGAGTTCTTCCCGAACAACGCCGTTGAGTACTTCATCTCCTATTACGACTACTACCAGCCGGAGGCGTATGTGCCCGTCTCCGACACCTACATCGCCAAGACGGCGTCGATCAACGAGGAGATCGACATGCTGCGCCACTCGGCGACGCGCTCCCTGTTCGAGCGCAAGGACGTGATCGTGGTGGCCTCGATCAGCTGCATTTACGGCCTGGGGATTCCCTCGGAATACCTCAAGGCGGCGGTGAGATTCGAGGTGGGTGAGACCCTGAATCTGCGCGGCTCCCTGCGGGAGCTGGTCAACAACCAGTACTCCCGCAACGACCTGGAAATTTCCCGCGGTCGTTTCCGCGTGCGCGGCGATGTGTTGGAGATCGGCCCGGCCTACGAAGACCGGCTGGTGCGCATCGAGCTCTTCGGCGACGAGGTGGAGGCCATCCGCTACGTGGATCCCACCACCGGTGAGATCCTGCAGAGCCTGGACAGCATCAACATCTATCCGGCCAAGCACTTCGTGACCCCGAAGGAGCGGCTGGCCGATGCGATCCAGGCGATCCGCACCGAATTGCGCGAGCGACTTGAGGTGCTCAACGGCCAGGGCCGGCTGCTGGAGGCCCAGCGGCTGGAGCAGCGCACCACCTACGACCTGGAGATGCTGGAGCAGGTGGGTTACTGCAACGGTGTGGAGAACTACGCCCGCCACCTCGCTGGCCGCGAAGCCGGCACCCCGCCCGAATGCCTGATCGACTACTTCCCCGACGACTGGCTGCTGGTGGTGGACGAGAGCCACGTCACCTGCTCCCAGTTGCAGGCCATGTACAACGGCGACCAATCCCGCAAGCAGGTGCTGATCGAGCACGGCTTCCGGTTGCCCAGTGCGGCGGACAACCGGCCGTTGCAGGGCTCGGAGTTCTGGGAGAAGGCGCGCCAGACCATCTTCGTGAGCGCCACCCCGGGCAACTGGGAGCTGGGGCAGAGCACGGGCCAGGTGGTGGAGCAGGTGATCCGCCCCACCGGCGTGCTCGATCCGATTGTGGAGGTGCGTCCCACCGAAGGCCAGGTGGACGACCTGCTCGGCGAGATCCGCACCCGGGCTGAGAAGCGCGAGCGGGTGCTGGTGACCACCCTCACCAAGCGCATGGCCGAGGACCTCACCGACTACCTGGCCGAGAACGGCGTGCGGGTGCGCTACCTGCACTCCGAGATCCACTCGATCGAGCGGATCGAGATCATCCAAGACCTCCGCAATGGCGAGTACGACGTGCTGGTGGGGGTCAACCTGCTGCGCGAAGGCCTGGATCTACCGGAGGTGTCCCTGGTGGCGATCCTCGATGCCGACAAGGAGGGCTTCCTGCGGGCCGAGCGCTCCCTGATCCAGACCATTGGCCGCGCCGCCCGCCACATCGAGGGGGTGGCCCTTCTCTACGCCGACAACCTCACCGATTCGATGGCCAAGGCCATCTCGGAAACCGAGCGCCGCCGCGCCATCCAGCACGCCTACAACGTGAAGCACGGCATCACGCCCACCCCGGCGGGCAAGCGGGCGGGCAATTCGATCCTGGCCTTTCTGGAGGTGTCGCGCCGGCTCAACGACGATCAGCTCGAGCAGGCCACCGAGCAGGCCGAGCACAACGAAGTGCCCCTCGATTCGCTGCCGGAGCTGATCCAGCAGCTCGAGGAGAAGATGAAAACAGCCGCCAAGAACCTGGAGTTCGAGGAGGCTGCCAACCTGCGCGACAAGATCAAGACCCTGCGCCAGAAGCTGGTGGGCAAGGCTTAAACAGGGGTCAGCGACCGGCGGCTTTGAGCACGATCTTGATGGTTTTGGCCAGGATCAACAGGTCGAGCCAGAGGCCTGCGTTGCGCAGGTAGTAGAGGTCGTAGCTGAGTTTCAGCTCGGAATCCTCGACGCTTGAGGTGTAGGGCATGTTCACCTGGGCCCAGCCACTCAGGCCCGGCCGCACCCAATGCCGCAGGCGGTAATTGGGAATCTCCGCCTCCAGTTGACCTTCCAGTTCGGGCCGTTCCGGGCGCGGGCCGATCAGGCTCATCTCGCCGCGCAGCACATTGATCAGCTGGGGCAGTTCATCGAGGCGGGTGCGGCGCAGCCATTGGCCGATCGGGGTGATGCGGTGGTCTTGCTCGGTGGCCCAGAGGGCTGAGCCCGTTTCGGCTTGGGGCACCATCGTGCGCAGTTTCAGCACGGCAAAGGGTTGCCCCAGCAGGCCGCTGCGCTGCTGCCGGTAGATCACCGCCCCGCCGTCCTGGGCCCGGATCATCAGCGCCGCCAGGGCCAGAATCGGGCTGGTGATTAGCAGCAGCAGCACGCTGATCACCACATCGGCGAAGCGTTTGAGCTGCTGCTGGATGGTGCTGTGTTCGCCATCGATCCGGCTGGAGAACAGCAGCCATTGATTGGCCACCCAGTGGGGCGGGATCCGCTGCAGTTCCTGTTCCGCCAGGGCCGCCAGGCCCAGCACCGGGTGCCCCTGGCCCACCACCTCCTGGCAGAACTGCTGCACGTTCGCCTCGGCAGCCACGCCGGTGCTGAGGGCGATGGCGGCGCTGGGGCCATCGGTTGCCCACAGCGTTGGGCTGAAGCGCAGGATGGTGGGTGCGGGGGCGTTGTTGCTGGAGCGGCGCCATTCCCGGGTGATCGCCTCGATTTCCTGGGGGAGCGCCACGATCTGCCAGGCCGGCAGCGGAGAGAGGCGCTCACCCTGCCGCAGCCCAAGACGCACCAGGGCGCTCCAGATGGTGACCAGGCTGAACAGGGGAATCAGGCTGCCCCGGTGCAGCAGGCCGATGTCGGGCGGCACCCGCAGCAACCAGCCCAGCAACGCCCCGGCGGTGAGGCTGGCGGCGCTGGTGACGCCTAGGCGCAGCAGAAGCTGGGTCCAGCGCAGCCGTGACCGTTTGAGCAGGGTGTAGGAGCCGAACAGCCAGCCCAGGCTCAGGTAGAGCAGCACCAGCACCAGCAGCAGAAGCTGCTGCTCGGCCAGGTTGCTGCGGCGCAGACCATTCACGGCCACCGCGATCCCCACCAGCCCGGCGGCGTCGAGGCCGGCGGCCAGGGCCAGCGGAAAGCGGTGGCGGGCCCAGCTCATGGCACGGGTGCTTCGGTGCCTTCGGCGCGGTGGTTGATGGCCCCGCCCAGCCCAAAGGCGGCATGCACCGCCTGCAGGGCCCCAAGGCCGTCGGCTTCGGCCACCACGCAACTGGTGCGGATCTCACTGGTGGCGATCAGCTCGATGTTGATGCCCGCGTCGGCCAGGCAGCGGAACATGCGGGCGGCGGTGCCGGGGGTGCAGGGCATGCCGGCGCCGACGGCGCTGATGCGGGCGATGGCAGGCCCTTCCTCGAAGCGGGCGCCGGGCCATTGGCGCAGCAGGGGCGCCAGGGCCTGGTCGGCCCGGGCCAGGTCGTCGCGCTTGAGCACGAAGCTCATGTCGCGGCTGCGGGCATCGCCCTCACCGTGGGTGCGCTCGGACTGCACGATGGCATCGAGGCTGATGCCCGCATCGGCCAGGGTGCGGCAGACGGCCGCGGCGGTGCCGGGGCGATCCGGCAGGCGTTGCACGGCCACCTGGGCCTGGTCGCGGTCGAGGGCCACACCGCGCACGGCCGGGTTGCCGAGGGAGCAGGGCTCGGGATTGCGGCGCAGGTGCTGCTCGGGCAGCTCAAAGGCCTCGGCCGCGGCCCGCAGGGCTTTGGCGGCCTGGTGCCCGGCCACCAGACAGCTCACTTTCACTTCGCTGGTGGCAATCAGGCGCAGGTTGATGCCAGCGCGGGCCAGGGTGTCGAACAGCTTCGCGGCCACCCCAGGCCGGCCCATGATGCCGGCGCCGGAAATGCTCAGCTTGGCCAGCCCCGCCTCGGCGCTGAGCTGGGCGCCGCCATCTCCCAGCGCCGCCCCCAGGCCTGCCAGCACTTCCCGGCACACCAGTTGGGCCCGGTCGCTTTCGGCGGCCGCCAGGGTGAAGGCGATGTCGTTGGAGGCCCCCTCGTGGGTGGCCTGCACGATCAGATCCACGTTGAGCCCAGCCTGGCCCAGGGCCTCAAACAGTTGGGCCGCCACCCCGGGCCGGTCGGGCACGTGGGACAGGGCCAGCACGGCCTGATCGGTGTCGAGCTCGGCGCCATCCACCGGTTTGCCCAGCTCCAGCCCCTCATGGCCGATCGGCCGCGGCGTGCCACTGGTGAGGCGGGTGCCGGGGGACTCGCTCCAGCTGGAGCGCACCACCAGGGGCACGCCGTAGTTGCGGGCGATCTCCACCGCGCGCGGGTGCAGCACGGCGGCACCGAGGCTGGCCAACTCCAGCATCTCGTCGCAGGTGACGGTGTCCATCAGCTGGGCGTCGGCCACCTTGCGGGGGTCGGTGGTGAGCACGCCGGGCACGTCGGTGTAGATCTCGCAGGCATCGGCGCCGAGTGCAGCGGCCAGGGCCACGGCCGAGGTGTCGGAGCCACCGCGGCCCAAGGTGGTGATCTCCGGGGTACCGCCGGCGCCGCTGCTGGTGCCCTGGAAGCCGGCCACCACCACCACCTGGCCCTCGGCCAGCAGGCGCTGCAGCCGTTCGGTGCGGATCTCCAGAATGCGGGCGCGGCCGTGGGCCGATTCGGTGACGATCCCCGCCTGGGTGCCGGTCATTGAAACCGCCGGAACGCCCTCGGCATGGAGGGCCATCGACAGCAGGGCAATCGACACCTGTTCGCCGGTGGCCAGCAGCATGTCCATCTCCCGCTGGGGCGGATTGGTGCTGATCGCCCCGGCCAGGCTGGTGAGTTGGTCGGTGGTGTGGCCCATCGCCGACACCACGATCACCAGCTCATGGCCCTCCTCGCGGCAGCGGGCGACGCGGCGGGCCACCGCCTGGATGCGCTCCACATCGGCCACCGAGGTGCCACCGAACTTCTGAACCAGCAGGGCCATGGCGGGGCGCGGCGGCGGGCGTTGGGGAAAGAACGCTTGATTATCCGTCTTGGTCCAAGGCTTGGTTTGGGCTCAGGCGCAGAGCAGGAAGCCGTCGCGGAAGGCGTCGCCGGCGTCGGTGCCCCGTTTGAGGGCGGCTTCCACATCGAGCAGCTGGCTGAGCAGGCGCAGGAAAACGGCGGGCTGGCGGCCGCGGATCTGCTTGCGCATCACGTAGATGCGCTTGGGGTTGCCGATGCCGGCGGCCTTGGCGATCACGGCCACGTCCTGTTCGCCGGCCCGCTCCAGCAGGGTCACCCACAGCCAGCCACGGATCTGGCTGGTGAGGGCGGCCACGATGCGCAGGGCCGGTTCGTTGGCCTCCAGCAGGGCGTCGAGGCAGGCGATGGCCTCGGCCGGTTGGCCCGCCAGCAGGGCGTCACCCACCGCCAGGGCGCTGGTGCTCTGGCCGCCCACCAGGGCCTGCACGGCGGCCCGGCTGATCGGCGCGCCCGGGGCGGCGTAGAGGCTGAGTTTTTCCAGTTCGCTGGCCAGGCGGGCGCTGTCGCTGCCGATCGCGTCGGCCAGGGCTTCGGCGGCGGCCGGCTCTAGCTTCAGCCCGAGTTCCCGCGCGGTGCGGCTCACCAGCTCCACCTGGCCGGCGCCGTCCCAGATGGCCGGCAGGGCAAAGCTCTGCTCGCTGGCCTGGCCCGCCTTCACCAGCTTCTGGAGGGCCTTGGTGGTGCGCAGCCGGGCGTCGGGTTTGCCGGCGCTCACCAACAGCAGGTGGCAGCCATCCGCCACCTGGCCGAGGGCGGCCTCAAAGCCCTCGGCCAGCTCGGCCGGGCACTGGCTGCAGAAGGGGCTGCGCTGCAGCAGCACCACCCGGTTGCCGGCACCGAAGGGGGGGGTGCGGGCTTCCTCCAGGGCCTGGGCGGCCTGGCCGGCGTCGCTGCCATCGAGGCGGCTGAGGTTGAGGCTGGCCCAGCCGGGATCCAGCTGCTCCTGCACCAGCGCCTCCACGGCGCGGTTGCGGGCCGCCTCGTCGTCGCCCCAGAACAGGTGGATGGGCATGGGGAGGGACTCAGACCCGCAGGGCACTGAGCACGGGGTGCTGTCCAGTTTGGGCCAGGGCGGGATGGTCGGTGACTAGCACTGCAGCACCGGCCTGGATCGCGGTGGCCAGTTCGATGGCGGCGCTGTCGTCGAGCTGGGGCTCCTGGCGGCGCAGGCGCACGGCCGCTGCCGCGATGGCGGCATCGGCGGGCACTAACTGCCAGTGGACCGGGTTCTCGAAGGCCTTGGTGTAGCGCTGGGCCAGGGCCTCATCGCCGCAGGCCAGGGGTCCCTCGAGCACCCGGATCAGGCTCACGCTGCTCACGACCCCGATCCAATACCCCGCCGCAATGCCCTGCAGGAGGGGTTCGAGGTGCTTGCCGGCGCCCTTGGCGTCGGCCAGAAAGGCCACCAGTGCCGTGCTGTCGAGGGCGATCCGGGAGCCGTGGGCTAGGAGGCGGGGATTGAAGGCGCGTTGGCGCTGTGCCTCACCTGGGGGCCCCAGGTGCTGAACGGGCTGCACAAAGGCGGGGGCTGCCGGGGCTGGGCGGGCCGGATGCCGTTGGTTGGGGTCCCAGCAGCCACGGCCGCTGCCCTGCAGACCCATCAGGCTCTGTACCTGCCGCTGCCGCAGGCTCGGATCGGTGGGCGCCTGCCCGGCCAGGGGCACCAGGGCGGCCATGGGGGTGCGGTGCCGCCGGATCACGATGCGCTCGCCGGCCGCAGCCCGCTCCAGCAGCTCTGGCAGCCGCCGCCGCGCCGCCTCCACGCCAAAGGAGGCCTCCGGGGTGGTGGCGGAGTCGGGCTGGGGCGAGCGCATGTGCCTTCCAGATTCTGTACAACCTGTACAAGTTGTACAGCCTGTACAGAATTGAGGACAGTGTTGTTTTGGGATGGATGGAGTCGTGTCGTGCTGAGTTGGGTTGAGGTGTCAGGGGCTGCGGCAGGCCGGGTTGCGGCAGGGTGGGACGGCGACTGAAGACGTTCCATGCCCGCCGCCGGCGCTGACTTCGAGGCTGATTTGGGGGTCGGGTTCGATCACCCGATCTTTCGCGAGAGCCTGCGGCTGATCCGGGCGCTGCCGGGCACGGCGGCGGCTCTGGCGCCGCTTACCCCCCTGCAGCAGGACGTGGTGTTGCGCCTGATCCACAGCAGCGGCGATCCGGAGCTGGCGGGTGCGGTGCGGTTTGCGGCGGGGGCCTGCGAGGCTGGCTTGGCGGCCCTGGCCGCCAGGGCGCCGATCCTCACGGACACGGCCATGGCGGCGGCGGCGGTGGCGCCGATGGCGCGGCGCACCTTTGGCAATGCGGTGCGCAGCGTGCTCGATTGGGCCCCTGAGCGGGCCCCAGAGGGGTCCACGCGCACGGCTGCCGGGATGGCAGTGGCTCTGGAGGTCTTAAGCCCGGCTGTGGTGCTGATTGGCAGCGCCCCCACGGCCCTCGAGGTGCTGTTGGAGCAGGTGGCAGCTGGCACCGCGGCGGCCCCCGCCCTGGTGATCGGCATGCCGGTGGGGTTTGTGGGGGTGGCGGAGAGCAAGCGTCACCTGGCTGACAGTGGCCTGGCCCACATCCAGCTCGAGGGCTCCAAGGGCGGAGCCGGACTGGTGGCCGCGGCCTGCAACGCCTTGCTGCGGGCGGGCTGGTGTCAGGCGGCGAGCGCGCCGTCTGGCCCGTCTTCTTCGCCGCTTTCCTGATCGCCCTCCTGATCCACCCGCACGACGCTGTTGGCCTCGATGCGGCCCAGTACCTGGCGGGCGCGCAGCACCACCGCGGCGGGTACGCCGGCCAGGCGGGCGGCCTCGATGCCGTAGCTGCGGCTGGCGCCCCCCGGAGCTACCCGGTGCAGGAACACCAGGGCGTCGCCGGTTTCCTCCACCAGCACCTGGGCGTTGGCCACGTTGGCCAGCTGCTCGGCCAGGGCGTTGAGCTCGTGGTAGTGGGTGGCGAAGATCGAGCGGGCGCCGATGCCGCCGCCCTCGGCCGGGGTAGCCAGGTGCTCGGCCACGGCCCAGGCGATCGAGAGGCCGTCGAAGGTGGCGGTGCCGCGGCCGATCTCGTCGAGCAGCACCAACGAGCGCGGCGTGGCGTGGTGAAGGATGTTCGCCGTCTCGGCCATTTCCACCATGAAGGTGGACTGGCCGGCCGCCAGGTCGTCGCCGGCGCCGACGCGGGTAAAGATCCGGTCGGCGATCCCCAGCCGCGCGGAGGTGGCCGGGATCCAGCTGCCCATCTGGGCCATCAGCTGCAAGAGGCCCGTCTGGCGCAAGTAGCAGCTCTTGCCGCTGGCGTTGGGGCCCGTGAGGATCAGCAGGTCAGGGGCGGCCCCTAGGCGGATGCTGTTGGCGGTGAAGGGTTCCTCCACCAGCAGCTGCTCCACCACCGGGTGGCGGCCGGCTTCGATCTGGAGCAGGCGGGCCTCGGGGCCGGCGGGGTCGGTGATGTCGGGGCAGCAGTAGCCGGAGGTGGCGGCCACCTCCGCCAGCGCGGCGATGCCATCGAGCTCGGCCACCAGGCGGGTGGCGGTGCGGATGGCGGCGGCGTGTTCGCCGACGCGGGCGCGCAGGGCGCAGAACAGGTCGTATTCGCGTTGGGCGGCCCGGGCCTTGAGCTGCTGGATGGCGCCCTCGCGGTTGCGCAGGGCCGGGGTGACGAAGCGCTCCTCGTTGGCCAGAGTCTGGCGGCGGATCCAGTGCTCCGGCACCGCCGCCGCCCGCGCTTTGGACACCGCCAGGAAGTAGCCGAAGGTGCGGTGGTATTGGAGCTTGAGGGTGGCGATGCCGCTGAGCCGGCGTTCCTCTGCCTCCTGCTGGGCCAGCCAGGCGTCCTGGTCATCGAGCTGGTTGCGCAGCGCATCGAGGGCCGGATCGACGCCGTCGTGGATCAGGCCGCCCTCGGTGAGGGAGAGGGGCGGGGTGTCGAGCAGGGTGTGGCGCAGGTCGGCGGCGAGGGTGTCGAGCTCGGGCCAGGGGCGGGCCAGGGCCTGCAGCGGGGCGCTGCTCGCTTGGGTGAGCTGGGCGGCCAACTGGGGCAGGCGCTCCAGACCATCGGCCAGGGCCACCAGATCCCGGGCCGAGGCGCTGCCGGCACCGGCCCGGCCGGCCAGGCGCTCCAGGTCGCCCATCGGGCGCAGCAGCCGGCGCAGGGTCAGCCGCAGGCCGCGGCCCGCCACCAGCTCACTCACCCCACCCTGGCGCTCCAGGATCGCCGCGCGTTCCACCAGTGGCGCCTGCAGCCAGCGGCGCAGGCAGCGGCCGCCCATGGCGGTGTGGGTGCGATCGAGGGCCCAGAGCAGGGAGCCGTGCACGCTGCCGCCCAGCTGGGTTTTGGTGAGCTCCAGGTTGCGGCGGGTGGCCGCATCGAGCACCAGCTGGTCGCCGGCGTGCCAGGTGGTGGGGGGATCGAGGGGGACGAGGGCTTCTTGGAGGGTGCTGTCGAGGTAGGCCACCAGGCCCCCGGCCGCTCGTAGGGCCAGGGGCAGCTCGCCCAGCCCCAGGCCATCGAGGCTGGCCAGGCCGAAGCGCTGCTTCAGGGTGGCGGAGGCTTCCGGCGCCTCAAAGGGGGTGCGGGGCAGGGGCGTTAGCCGTAGGGCCTCAGGGCACCAGGCGGGGCTGTTGCTCTCGGCGCTCGTGCTGGTGGCGGGCCAGAGCACCTCGGCGGCCTCCACCTGCAGCAGCTCCTGGTGCAGGGCGTCGCTACCGGCGCGCTCGGTGACCCTGAATTCACCGGTGCTCACATCGGCCACCGCCAGGCCCCAGCGGGCGGCTGAGGTGCCGGCGCCCTCCAGCACCACGGCGCAGAGCCAGTTGTTGCGGCGGGCCGCCAGCAGGCCCTCCTCGAGCACCGTGCCGGGGGTGAGTACCCGGGTGATGCCGCGCTTGAGCAGTTCGCCCTTGGCGGGGGTGGTTTCGAGTTGGTCGCAGAGGGCGACGCTGAGGCCGCGGCGCACCAGTTCACCGCAGTAGCGCTCGGCGGCGTGGTGGGGGATGCCCGCCATCGGCACCCGGCCAACGCTTTTGCCGCCCTCCTTGCCCGTGAGGGTGAGCTCCAGCAGGCGCGAGAGGGTGATGGCGTCTTCGAAGAAGCACTCGAAGAAGTCGCCCAGGCGGTAGAGCAGCACCCGATCGGGATGGGCCGCCTTGAGCTCCACGTAGTGGCGCAGCATGGGCGTGAGCTGCTCGGGATCCACCAGGCCGTGGTGATGCCAGGCGGGCAGGTCGGAGTCGGGCTCTGCGGAATCGGACTCGGTGGGGGAGTCGGGGCTGGTGGCCGGTGCGGCTTCCGGCGTGGGCTTGCGCTGGCGGGTGCGGGGCCGCCCGGGGCCGAGCGCTTCGGGCTCAGGGGCGGGCTCGGTGGCGGCTGGAGTTTCTTCGGGCAGGCCCAGGGCGGCTGCGAGCGAAAGCTGCTGGTCGGCTTCCGCGGCCACGGCGACGGGGTTGCTCGGAGGGGCCTGATGGTAGGCGCACCCCACAACTTGTGAAGGATCGCCGGGGGCCCTCGGCGGGTGGCCGGGCCGTCGTGTGAGAATCCGCCCACTGACTTGATCAGGCCCCGCTCTGATCTGGCTCCGCGCCATTCGCCGCATCCGCCATGCAGATCCTCAACACCCTCACCGTTCTGGCCCTGGTGGTGCTGTCGTTCGCCCTGATTGTGGCGGTGCCGGTGCTTTACGCCAGCAGTGAGGATTCGGGCCGCTCCAACCGCCTGATCCTGCTGGGCGGGATCGCCTGGGTGGCCTTGGTGCTGCTCAATTGGGGCGTGAGCTTCTTTGTGGTCTAAGGGCTGCTGCGTAGCCTGAAGGCATTCGCATCCCAACCCAGTGGCCAGCTTCGAGGGCACCTTCACCGGCGCCAGTGGTCTGCGCATCGCCATCGTGGTGGCCCGGTTCAACGATCTGGTGACCGGCAAGCTGTTGAGCGGTTGTCTGGATTGTCTGAGCCGGCACGGGATTGATACCGCGGCTACCAGCGCCCAGCTCGACATCGCCTGGGTGCCCGGCAGCTTCGAGATTCCCCTGGTGGCCCAGCGCCTGGCGGCCAGTGGTCGCTACCAGGTGGTGATCACCTTGGGGGCCGTGATCCGCGGCGACACCCCACACTTCGATGTGGTGGTGGCTGAGGTGAGCAAGGGTGTGGCCGCCGTGAGCCGCTCCACCGGCGTGCCCGTGATCTTCGGCGTGCTCACCACCGACACACTGCAGCAAGCTCTGGAGCGGGCCGGCATCAAGAGCAACCTGGGCTGGAACTACGGCCTGCAGGCGCTGGAGATGGGCAGCTTGATGGCCGAGTTGCCCGGGTGAACGCGCCAGGCTGAAGGCCGCACTGCAGGGGCCGCCGGGATCCTGGGGGGTGGTTTCGTGTGCTCTCCGGAATTCTGTACAGCCTGTACAGAATTCATGACAGGCAGGCTTCTGTCAGTCAGGAGCCTCACCGGCCCCTCGCTTCACCAGCAGGGCCTGGGGGGCAGCGTTGCGGAAGCCCAGCTGCTCATAGAAGCCGGCGCTGTTGGTGGTCATCAGATAAACGCGCTCGACGCCGCGCAGGTCTGGGGCCGCGAGCAGGGCCTCCACTACCCGGCGGCCCAGGCCCTGGCCGTGCAGATCTCCCGCCACCACCACGTCCCAGAGCACGGCGCGGCAGATGCCGTCGCTGCTGGCCCGTCCGAAGCCCACCAGGCGTTTGCCCTGCCAGAGGCTCACCACCACGCGGCTGCCTGCCAGCAGGCGACGCAGATCCGCAACGCTGCGCCCCTGGGCCCAGAAGGCGTGCTTGTTGAACAGGCGCTGCAGTTTCCACAGGCCCCGGCTAGGCCGTAGCCCCGGGCCGAGGCCGAACCAGCGCAGGCCTGGGGCGCCCGGGGCGTGGATCAGGAGCTGCAGTGCTGCCATGGCAACATCTTCCCAGCGGAGTGTGCTCCATGAGCCGCAAGGGCATCATCCTGGCTGGAGGTAGCGGCACCCGGCTGCATCCGATCACCCAGGCGGTGAGCAAGCAGCTGCTGCCGGTCTACGACAAGCCGATGATCTATTACCCGCTCAGCACGCTGATGCTGGCGGGGATTCGGGAGGTGCTGATCATCAGTACACCCCACGATCAACCGGCCTTCGAACGCCTGCTTGGGGATGGTTCGGCTTGGGGCATGACGATCGCCTACGCCGTGCAGCCCAGCCCGGATGGACTGGCCCAGGCGTTTCTGATCGGCGCCGATTTCCTCAACGGCGCCCCGGCGGCCCTGGTGCTGGGCGACAACCTGTTTCATGGTCACGACCTGATCCCCCAGCTGCAGGGCTGCAATGGCCCAGCCGAGGGGGCCACGGTGTTTGCCTATCCGGTGCGGGATCCCGAGCGCTACGGCGTGGTGGAGTTTGCCGCCGATGGCCGGGTGCTGAGCCTGGAGGAAAAGCCCAGCAAGCCCAGGTCGCGCTATGCGGTGACCGGCCTCTACTTCTATGACGCCTCGGTGGTGGAGCGGGCGCGGCGGGTGCAGCCCTCGCCCCGCGGCGAGCTGGAGATCACCGACCTCAACCGGATGTATCTGGAGGAGGGGCTGCTGCAGGTGGAGCTGATGGGCCGGGGTATGGCTTGGCTGGATACGGGCACCTGCGATTCGCTGCATGAGGCCGGCAGCTACATCCGCACGCTCGAGCACCGCCAGGGGCTCAAGGTGGGCTGCCCGGAGGAGGTGGCCTGGCGGCTGGGCTGGATCAGCAGCGATCAGCTCGCGGCCCTGGCGGCGCCGCTGCGCAAAAGTGGCTACGGCGACTACCTACTGCAATTGCTGGAGACCCCCGATGCAGGCTGAAGCGCTCACCACGGCGGCAGGCGCCACCCTTGATGGGCCCCTGCTGCTCACACCACGGGTGTTTGGCGACGAGCGGGGCTTCTTCTTTGAGAGCTGGAACCAGCAGGCCTTTAACGCGGCCGCCGGCGATACCTGTTTTATGCAGGACAACCATTCCCGCTCCAGCCGTGGGGTGTTGCGGGGCCTCCACTACCAGTTGCCGCCCCATCCCCAGGGAAAGCTGGTGCGTTGCGTGGTGGGGGAGATCTTTGACGTGGCGGTGGACATCCGCCGCGGCTCAACCACGTTCGGCCAGTGGGTGGGGGCGCACCTGAGTGCCGCCAACCACCAGCAGCTGTGGGTGCCGGCGGGCTTTGCCCATGGCTTCCTCACCCTGAGCGAGCAGGCCGAGGTGCTCTACAAAACCACCGACTTCTGGAGCCGCGATTGTGAGCGCGCCATCCGCTGGGATGACCCGCAGCTGGCGATTGCCTGGCCTTTAGAGGCCCTGGCGGGGCTGCTGCCCCAGCTCTCCGAGAAGGATGCCGCGGCGCCGTTGCTGGGGGAGCTGGCCGAAGGAGATCTGTTTTCATGAAGGTGCTGCTCACCGGCGCCGCCGGCCAGCTGGGCCAGGCGTTGCTCGCCTCAGTGCCGCCGCAGGTGGAGCTGATCGCCTGCAGCCGGGCCGAGCTCGATCTGGCCAACCCCGAGGCTTGTCGGGCCGCTGTGCAGGCTCAGCGCCCGGATTGGGTGCTGAATGCCGGCGCCTACACGGCGGTGGACAAGGCCGAAAGCGAGCCGGAGTTGGCCCATGCCGTGAATGCCGGCGCCCCCGGCGCCTTTGCTGAGGCCCTGGCCGAAACGGGCGGCCGGTTGCTGCAGGTGAGCACGGATTTCGTGTTCAATGGCGAGCAGGGCAGGCCCTACCAGCCGGATCAGGCGCTTGATCCCCTGGGGGTCTACGGAGCCACCAAGGCGGCGGGCGAGGCGGCGGCCCTGGCCTTACCCGGCGCCCGGGTGCTGCGCACCAGCTGGGTGTACGGGCCGGTGGGCAAGAACTTCTGCCTCACGATGCTGCGGCTCCATGCCCTCAAAGCGGCGGCGGGGGAAGCCTTGGGGGTGGTGGCTGATCAGGTGGGATGTCCCACCAGTACCCATACCCTGGCGACGGCCTGCTGGCGGGCTATCAGCGTCGAGGGCCCGCGGATCCTGCACTGGAGCGATGCCGGCGCCGCCAGCTGGTACGACTTCGCTGTGGCCATCGGCGAGCTGGGGGTGGAGCTGGGGCTGCTGCAGCAGGCGGCGGCCGTGCGCCCCCTCACCACGGCCGACTACCCAACCCCAGCCCAGCGCCCCAGCTACTCCCTGCTCAACTGCACGGCCAGCCGGGCCGCCCTGGGGCTGGAGCCGCATCACTGGCGGGCGGTCCTGGCGCAGGTGCTGGACCCCGGATGAGCGTGGCTGCAGGGGCTGCGCCTGCCCGCCTGCGGAATTGCGGCCAGTGCTCTTTGGGAGTGTGGTGTTTGGGAGTGTCGGCAAATCTGTACAGGTCGTACAGTTTTGAAGCTTTCAGCTCACCCCCATCCGGGGCCAGCGATCAACCGAGCCATTTCTGGGGGAGATCGGCAATGCCGTGAAACTCGGCCTACTTGGCCAGGCTCAAGGGGATGTTGGGGCTTTCAGGGTTCACGGTGATCGACTGCAGCTGGGGCCGCAGCATGAGATCCATGTTTTCCATGGGGATTGCTCCCAGCAGCACCTCGTTGTCCAGCACCATGCCGCCGGTGTCCATCGGCCAGGATCACCTCCCGCTTCTCCAGCTCTCGCAGCTGCAGCTGGATGGCGATGTGCTCAGGGATGCAGAGGTGCACGGCCCCGGAATCGGCCAGGGCACGCACCTCCAATCCCTGCAGCTCGGGGCTTGAGGGGTTGGAGAGCTGAACGGTGCCGTAAATCAAGCACATGAGGTCAGGTTAAGGGCGTCCTGCCTGTATGGATGCCGCCGCCCGGTGGTGATAGTTTGCGAAGCTACGCTCCCCGGGAGCCTGATTGAGCTCATGGCCTCCCTGTTGCCTCAAGGCATCAACCGTGTTCTGGTGACCGGCGGGGCGGGTTTCATTGGTGGAGCCCTGGTGCGGCGCCTTTTGGCGGACACCACCGCCATGGTGTTCAACCTCGACAAGATCGGTTACGCCAGCGATCTCACCAGCATTGATCGGCTGGGCCCTGAGGCGGCCCAGCGCCACCAGCTGCTGCGGGTGGACCTCACCGACGCCGATGCCACAGCCGCAGCCGTGCGCCAGGCCGATCCCGACCTGGTGATGCACCTGGCAGCCGAAAGCCATGTGGATCGCTCGATTGATGGGCCTGGGGCGTTCATCGAGAGCAACGTGAGCGGCACGTTCAACCTGTTGCAAGCGGTGCGGGCTCATTGGGAGCAACTCAGCGAAGAGCGTCGGGCCGGCTTCCGCTTCCACCACATCAGCACCGATGAGGTGTTCGGATCCCTGGGTGCAACCGGCCGTTTCTCAGAAATCACCCCCTACGACCCGCGTTCCCCCTACTCGGCCAGTAAGGCCGCCAGCGACCACCTGGTGAACGCCTGGCACCACACCTACGGCCTGCCGGTGGTGCTCACCAACTGCTCCAACAACTACGGTCCCTGGCAATTCCCCGAGAAGCTGATCCCGGTGGTGATCCTCAAGGCGATCGCCGGCGAGCCGATTCCCTTGTATGGCGACGGCGCCAATGTGCGCGACTGGCTCTATGTGGAAGACCACGTGGAGGCGCTGCTGCTGGCAGCCACCCGGGGCCGGCTTGGTGAGAGCTATTGTGTGGGCGGTGCCGGCGATCACGGCTCCCCCAGTGAGCGCACCAACCGCGACGTGGTGGAAACGATCTGCGCGCTGATGGATCAGCTGCAGCCCCAGGGTGCTCCTCATGTTCGATTGATCAGCCGTGTGGGCGACCGCCCCGGCCACGACCGGCGCTATGCGATCGATGCGGCCAAGATCACCACCGAGCTGGGCTGGAAACCACGCCACAGCTTTGAGCAGGGCCTGGCGGCCACGGTGCGCTGGTATCTCGAGCATCTCGACTGGTGCCAGCAGGTGCGCGATCGCGCTGGCTATAGCGGTGAGCGCATCGGCACCCAGGCACCGGCGCAGACTGTGCCTGCCGGATGAGGCGCGGCTGGACGCTGCTTGCACTCGGCGTTGGCCTGGACCTGGTGGGGATGCTCGCCGGGGGCCTGCTGGCAGCTGAGTTGCGCCAGCTCAACCCCGTCCTGGTGCTTCAGGCCGATGGCCTGGTCTTCGGGATTGGATTTTTACTTGTGGCCTGGTTTTTCGGCGGCTATTCCTTCCTGAGGTGGCCGTGGATGCCTTACCGGCAGCTGGTGCAGCGTTGGTTGGTGGTGGTGGTCATCGCCCTTGGGCTGGCGGTGCTGGGAGGTTTGCTGCTGAATGCGCCGCCCATAGCGGTGTGGTGGCAGCCCAGCAGCCTGCTTATCCTTGGTGCGGTGTTGGCGGTGTGGGGAGGGCTGCTGCGGCGCTGGCTGCAACCGCTAGCGCGGACCCAGGCCAGCCAGCGGCTGGCGGCCTCGCCGGTGGCTGGGATTAACCACAGCCAGGGAAGGCAGTTGATTCTGTTGTTTGTGGCCTACCACCCATCGCAGCCGGAAGTGGAGCAACTGCAGGCCTGCCTGGCGGAGTTACCGTCTCAGGTGGGTTACGCGGTGGTGGTGAACGACCATCATCCGGGTGAACCGGTGGAGCAGATGGCTGCAGGGGCCGATGGCTTCCTGGCTAATCCCGACAACCCGGGTTACGGCCGTGCCGTGAACCGTCTGGTAGCGCACCTCGGCCAGCTCCCGCCTTACGTCGGAGTGCTCAACACCGATCTCACCTGGCCCAGCGGCACTTTTGAGCAGCTGCTGGGCTGGTTGCAGCAGCACCCGCAGGTGAGCCTGGCGGTGCCGCAGATCCTGGATGAGGCTGGCTCTCCCCAGAAGCTGTGCAAGCACAACCCAACTGCGCTCGGTCTGTTCAGCCGCCGCTTCCTGCCGGAGTGGCTCAAGCCCACCTGGCTAAAGCGCTACGACCGCTGGTATGTGATGGCGGATCAGAACTACCAAGAGGTGTTTGAGGCGCCCTACCTGAGTGGCTGCTGCATGTTGATTCGAAGCGAGGCCTTCCGCCGGGTTGGCGGCTTCGATGAGCGCTATTTCCTCTACCTGGAGGATGCCGATCTCACCCGCACCCTGGCCCGTGATGGTCGCTGCGTGCATCTGCCGGTGGCTGGTGTTGTCCATGGCTGGGGCCGCGGCAACTACCGCAACCTTGTCCTGATGGCTGTCAACCTGGCCAGCGCCTGGCATTACTTCCGCAAATGGGGCTGGGCGCTGTGGTGAGCGTTGCATCGATCGAGGTTGTGTTGCCTACTTACAACGGCGTTTCCTACCTTGAGGCCCAGATCACTTCGATTTACAACCAGACTCTGCGACCTGAGAGGGTGCTGCTCCGAGACGATGGCTCCAGCGACGGCACGCCGGCTCTAATCAGCCAGCTGCAGCAGCGCTATGGGACGTGGCTTCAGATGTTGCCGGCTGATGGCAATCTCGGCTGCACGGCCAATGTGAATCGGCTGCTGCAGGCCACTACGGCTCCTTATGTGGCTCTGGCGGATCAGGATGATCTCTGGCTGCCCCACAAGCTTGAGCAGTCTTTGGCTCTGATGCAGCAGTTGGAGGTGAGGAAGGGCTCTGCCACGCCGTTGTTGGTGCACAGCGATTTGGAGCTGGTGGATCAAGTAGGCAAGCCTATGGGTTGCCGCTATCTGCAACGTCAGCGACTTGATCCGCAGCGCACGCAACCGGCGGATCTCGCCTTCACCAATGTGGTGACTGGCTGTACGACGCTATTAAACCGTGCCCTCATACAGAAGGCCCTGCCGATTCCGACTGAGGCCCTAATGCATGACTGGTGGTTGGCGCTGGTGGCCAGCGCTTTCGGAAAGATCGCACTCTTGCAGTCGCCGGGGGTGCTTTACAGGCAACACGGCGGTAATGTTCTTGGCGCTAAAGGACTTGGATTAGTTTATTGGTGCAAGAGGCTTCATAACCTCATTGCAGATCCTGCCGCTGGTGGCCACACTGGGGCGGCGCTGCAGCAGGCGGCACTCTTTGAGCAGCGCTATCACCTGCGGATCTCGGCGCTACCAACATTGCTGAGACTTCGGCGTCGGTACCGCTGGCTAGGTCTGTTGCAGCTTCCAGCTGCTCAGCGGCCTTCTAAGCATGGCCCATTACGTACCTTGGGACTTTACGGTCTTCTTGCTTGCTTGCCCCGATGACTATTCGCACTCTTTTTAATCGTCTGGGTTCTTTTGCTCAGGTTCTGATTGTAAATCCAGGCTTGGTGCGCCGAGGGCCTCGCTTTGCATGGCGAGCATTGAAAGAAGGCCCGAGAGCTAGCATTGATCGAATGCGAGCCGTCATCAATCGCCTGCGATTGTCTCTGGATTATAGGGCCTGGCAGGCTGAGTTTGGCACTACCGTAGAAGAGAAGCTTGCGATGAGAGATTGGGCGCAGGCTTTGCCGCATCCCACCCAAGTTGCCGTGCTGATGCCTCTAAGTAACCCTAGATATGAGTGGTTGCAGGCCGCGATTCATTCAGTGCAGGCCCAGCTTTATCCCTGCTGGCAGCTTTGTATCGCCATTGATTCATCTACTGATCAGCGCATCCGGCTGTTGCTGGAGGCGAAGAGCGCCTCAGAGCCACGTATTGAAGTGGTTTTCTGTGAGGGCAAGGGCAAGATCTGCGAGACTTCTAACCGTGCACTGGAGCTCGCTAAAGCTCCTTGGGTTGCTTTGCTGGATCAAAGTGATTTGTTGTCTGATGACGCGTTAATCTGGGTCGCTAAGGCGATTCAAGAACACCCTGAAGCGCGTCTTTTTTATTCTGATGAAGATAAAATTCGCCCCATGGGTGATTTGTTCGAGCCGTATTTTAAGGGGCAATGGAATCCTTTGTTGATGGAAGGACAAAATATGTTTTCCCATTTAGGGGTGTACAGCGCTGATTTGATGCGTCAGGTGGGTGGCTTTCGACAGGGGGTAGAGAGCTCCCAAGATTATGATCTAGTGCTGCGTTGTAGCGAGCAGGTGCGCCGAGATCAGATCGTGCATATTCCGAGAGTGCTCTATCACGTACGCGTGAGTCGCCGCTCAACAGCACTTGGTGGCATGGGTGATCGGAAGGAGTCAGCAGCCCGAGCGATAAAGGAACATCTGGTGCGTCGTTGCGAACCCTTGCAGGAGCTCAGGTCAAACACATTTGGCTTCCATGCTAAGCGACTTTTGCCTGATCCAGCACCTCGGGTTAGCATTATAATCCCGACGCGCAATGGTCTGAATGTGCTCAAGCCGTGCCTTGAAAGTCTACTTAAAATGACTCGATATCCGGATTTTGAGGTTCTTGTTGTAGACAACGGATCCGACGACTGGGCGACGCTTCAGTTTTTGGAGAGCCTAAGGCAGCAGGAAAAAATTAAGGTGCTACATGATCCTAGCTCATTTAATTATTCGGCACTTAATAATAGAGCTGTTCAGGAAGCTAGCGGTCAATTGATTTGCCTTCTTAATAACGATATTGAGGTTCTTGATCAGGGTTGGTTAGAGGAAATGGTGGTGTTTGCTCTGCGCCCAGGTGTGGGTGCTGTGGGTGCTCGCCTCCTGTTCCCAAACGGAAAACTGCAACATGCTGGTGTTGTGCTTGGGCTTGGATTGGGTGGAGTTGCAGGCCATGCCCATTTAGGTATGCCTGGCGACAGTCCTGGCTATTTTTCCCGGGCGCAACTAGCCCAGGAGATCTCAGCAGTTACGGCCGCCTGCCTGGTGGTTCAACGTTGTCACTACTTAGAAGTAGGTGGCTTAGATGAGGTGAATCTTAGGGTTGCTTTCAATGATGTAGATTTTTGCCTGAAACTTAAGGAGCAAGGACTGCACAATATTTATGTTCCTGCTGCTCGGCTGATTCATCATGAATCTGCGAGCCGTGGCTTAGATCATAATCCTGAAAAAGCGGCTCGTTTTGCTCAAGAGGTGAGCTGGATGCATTATCGTTGGAGCCATCTTTTGCAGAACGATCCGGCCTATAATCCTAATCTTAGCTTCGATACTCCTCTGTTCCGATTGGCATGCCCGCCGCGCTTGAATAGATGGGGTGCGACTATTGTTGGCAATGCTTCACTACCGTATGATTTTACTTTTCGTGGCATTGCCGAGGAGAAGTAATGAAAAATATAATAGGCAATCTGAGGCCACGCAACCATTGGGCTTTAGATATTTGCTTGGGCGCACTAATAATGCAAACGAATTTTTAAGTGCTAATCATAAAGCTGAGGCCTAGTTGCAATGAATTATAGTTTTACTTTGGATTTAGAGTAGACGGGGAAGTACCATTTTCTCGAGAAAATTTCCTATTTATCCAGCTTAAAAGGTGCTTATGCGCTTTAGCGGCTGTATATTTGTTGAGCCTACTCTTGCAATTGACGAATATTCTCAATAGAAGAAACCGAACGGAGTCATTTAATTGAATAAAGTTTTTAATCTCGGCATTGAGCCTTTCGATCTCTTTATTAGAGTCTAGTAATCGTTCCAGAAGGCGGTTTGAGTACTTTTCACGGTTAAAAGTCAGGTTCTCGACATTAATAATATGTCCACGAGACATATTTTTTACTTCCAAGGCTATATTAATGCTGCTATCAATAATATTCATGTTAGCCAAGGTATGGCTGCCGATAAGATCTTTGGAGATGTATTTTTGAGCAACTAGGGTTTTCAACAGATTATCGAATTTAGCTTGACTTGACCAAAGTGAGTCATTGTGAATACGATATACTGCCATAACTGAATCAACATAGTAAATGTTGCCATGTTGCGCATTCATCATATGCATGTAGTAGTCTCCCAGCGGACACTCTTTAAAGTTAGGGCCAAAAATCATAACGCCTCTATTTCTAAATACACAAGAACAAGTATGTATATAGTTTCCAAGGGCTAGATCATTAATTGTCGTAATAGGAGCAGGAGGTATAGTAATAAAATCATCCATTAATAGCCCATTCTCC
>NZ_JAGQBE010000119.1 GCF_024345475.1 Cyanobium sp. T1B-Tous | reverse complement strand
TCCAGCGGCTGCGGTTGGGTGCGGCGGCGGGGTCTGGGGCGCTGGCGGGCATGGGGTGAGGCTATGGCGGATGGGGGGGCTGGTGCCCGACGTTGGGTGTTGGTTGGCTGAAGGGGGTGCGCCCGCCACCAGCCCTGAGTCGCCCCAGGTGCTCTGAGCAGCGCGGTCCAGCGGCCACCCGTGCTGTGGCTCTCTGCCCCCGGTCAAGCTGTCCGCGACGCTCTTAGTTTCAGCCCAAAACCACACCACATCTGGTGTCTGAAATCGCGAATCCAGTTAGCGTCGCTGCACGCATCTCCCACACCAGGCCCGCCGTTAGCTCAGCACTTCCGCTCGGCTTCAACCCGCGAAACCACGCACCCATCGCAGCTAGTACTGCAGTACCATGGCTTCATCGGGATGGATGCGCCCTGGCTACGGTGATGTCAGATGTTGAAGGCCTTCCGGAGCGGCCTGCTCCAGTCCCGCCGCCCCGGCTGCTGGATGTCCAGGGATGGTCAACGCTTGTGGCCGGTTCCCTGCTGCTGCTGATTTCGTTCACCACCAACTACGGCGATGACAAGCTCTCCCACTTCCGCAGACTCCCGGCCCATGACCAGGTCGGAATGGGTCTCCACCTTGCCGCCCTGGCGGCGCTTGTTGGCGATGTTCAATTGGCGACCCGTGTACGACATCGAGCAGAGAGAACTCGAAAGCAGGAAGCGTACGAAGCAGCTGAGGAAAGAGAACGAACGACTCGCCGCGCTCGAATCCAGAATGGATGCCTTGCTGCTCAATGCCGATTCCTCCTCGCAGACACCTCCCGCAACCGGCTCCAACTGAGTGAAGCCCTGGCGGTTTTGCTGGAAGAACTCAGGCCGCCGCCTAACACTTAGGGCCTGAGCTGGGCTGCAAGTCGTGAGGTGCCTGCTGGTTTTGAGTCCCTGGCAGCGCCGGCCCCGGCCCACTCGGCAGGCTGCAACCACTGGCGTCTGCGAGAGGAGTCACCCGATTTTCCACCTGTCGTCCACCGCCGATTACTCACCCCGCCTGCAGGGGCCCGTTGGCCACCGTGATCCCGGCAAACCGCTGGGCCAGGCCCACCGCCAGCCGCGTCCACAGCGGGCCCATCAGCTCGCGCGCTTCCGGCAAGCCGTGGCACAACCGCTTGAGGCCATCGAGCGTGATCGGCTCGCGCTCGCACGCATTGCACAGCTCCTCATCGTCGATGTCCACCAGCACCGCCGGCAGCCGCGGCTTGCTCAGGTGCACCAGATCAGCCGGGTGCTGCAGCACCAACTCAAAGGCCTGCTCCACGTAGCGGGGTTCGTGCTCGGTCACAAAGCTGTGTACCGGCAGCTGGGCTTTAGCTACCGCTGTTTGGATGGGCTGCCACAGCTCGCGGCCCCACTGGGGGAAATGGCTGCCCAGCAGCGCCACCGGATGGCTCACTTTTGGTGTCGGCGCTGGTCCAGTTTTCGTGTCGCCGGAGGACCAATTCCGGATGTCGCTTGACACCGCCACCACCACCTGGGTGTGGCCTGGGCCTTGGTGGTTGATGGTGCGGCGTTCTTGGCGGTAGTGGCTGCGGGCACGCTCGAGGTTGGCGGCGTAGTGCATGCCCAGCAGGGGTTGCTCCAGCAGCCCCTGGCCCTAGGCGCGGATTGCCCCGGCCCAGTCGCGCGACGCCATGCATTCGTGGCCCTGGCGCATCCAGCGGCTGCGGTTGGGCGCGGCGGCGGGGTCTGGGGCTCTGGCGGGCATGCGGTGAGGCTCTGGCGGCTGGGGGTGGGGTGCAGGTGGTGGGCCGGTGCCCACCGCTGGGTGTTGGTTGGCTGAAGGGGCGCGCCCGCCGCAGGCAGACGAGCGTGCTCGCGAATCCGTGGAAGCACGGATGCTGGCCGCAGTAGTGCAGCCGTACTATGCAGTGATCGGATTGGAGGGCTGAGCTGTGCCGGATGGGGAAGCATGAAAACCGATCACTGGTTCTATGGGCTGTTCCAGAGCGCACCGGATCTGATCGCGTTGCTGCTGCCGCATGGGGCCTCTGCGGCGCCCTCGCTAGGGCCCGACTCCCCGGGTGATGCGCTGTACCGCTTTGACGCGCCGGAGCTCAAAGCGGCGAACCATCGGCTCGACGGTGCGTTCTGGCCCAGAAGCGGGGAGGCCGGCACGCCGGATCGGCCGGTGGTGCTGCTGGAGGTGCAGATGTTCAGTGATTCAGGCTTCCAGCACCGTCTGTTTGCTCAAACAGCTCGCTTTCTCCAGCAACATCCCCACGTTGAGCACGTGGCCATGGTGGTGGTCATGCCCCACAGCCGTCTGCGCCTGGGTACCGAACGGCCGCCCCTGCCGTTGGCCCAGTTCTGGCAGCAGGTGCGGACCCTCAGCCTGGAAGAGCTCAGTCGCAAGCAGGATCTTGATCCCATGCTCGCTTTGCTCACGCTGCCGGTGCGGCCTGAGGCTGAGCTACAAGCCAGCACTCAGCAGATCCTGGAGCGGCGGCCGGATCTGCTTTCGGCTGTTCTGCCTATCGTTGTTCAAAGGCTCAAAGACCAAACAGAAGCTCAGATCATGAAACTGCTCGGTATCCCAGCCAAAGACCTTCTCCACACCCGCGCCGTGCGCGACTGGTTTGAGCAGGGCCGGCAGGAAGGAGAGGTGCGTGGCCGTGCCCTCGGTGAAGCCACAGTCACCCTGCGCCTGCTCAGCCGCCGCTGCGGCCCCCTCAGCGAGGCCACCAGCGCCTGCATCCAGGCACTCCCGCTGGAGCAGCTGGAAGCCCTGGCCGAGGCGCTGCTCGACTTCAGCGGGCCAGCAGACTTAGCGGCCTGGCTGGAAGATCACGGCAGCTGAAGCTCCTGCTCCCGCAGGGCTGCAATTCGTGAGATCCCTGCGGGTTTCATGAGCCCCTGGCAGCGACTGGCCCGGCCCACTCGGCAGGCTGCAACCCCTGGCAGCTGCGAGAGGAGTCACCCCGAATCCTCCCGTGCCGCCATAGCGCTCCTGCAGCGGCCGGTTAGCCACGGTGATCCCGTCAAACCGCTGGGCCAGATCCACCGCCGCTTGAGGCCATCGAGCGTGATCGGCTCGCGTTCGCACGCATTGCACAGCTCTTCATCGTCGATGTCCACCAGCACCGCCGATCCCCAGAGCAGCTTGTAGAGCAGGCCGATCACCACTGGCGGCAGCCGTGGCTTGCTCAGGTGCACCAGATCGGCTGGGTGCTGCAGCACCAGCTCAAACGCCTGCTCCACGTAGCGGGGTTCGTGCTCGGCCACAGAGATGTGCACCGGCAGCTGGGCTTTTTGCACAGCGGATCGGATCGGCTCCCACAGCTCGCGGCCCCACTGGGGGAAGTGGCTGCCCAGCAGCGCCACCGGATGGCCCAGGTGTTGATACTGCTGCGCCAGGGTGAAGGCGCGGCCGGCGGCGTTGTGGCTCAGCTCGGCTGCGGCCACCACCACCTGGGTGTGGGCCGGGCCTTGTTGATTAATGGTGCGGCGTTCTTGTCGGTAGTGGGTGCGGGCTCGCTCGAGGTTGGCGGCGTAATGCATGCCCAGCAGGGGTTGCTCCAGCAGGCCCTGGCCGTAGGCGCGGATGGCGCCGGCCCAGTCGCGCGCCGCCATGCAGGTGCGGCCCTGGCGCATCCAGATGCTGCGGGTCGGCGCGGGGGCGGGGTCTGGGGCGCTGGCGGGCATGGGGTGAGGTTATGGCGGATGCGGATGGGCTGGTGCCCGCCGTTGGTGGGTGAGGTTGTTTGCGAATCCGTGGAAGCACGGAAGTCGGCCGCAGTAGTGCAGGCGTACTATGCAGTGATTGGGTTGGATGGCTGAGCTGTGCCGGATGGGCAGGTTTGAAAACCGATCACTGGTTCTACGGGTTGTTCCAGAGCGCGCCGGATATGGTCGCCTTGCTGTTGCCGCAAGGGGCTTCTGCGGCGCCTTCGCTGGGGCCCGATGCACCGGGTGATGCGCTGTACCGCTTTTACGCGCCGGAGCTCAAAGCGGCCAACCATCGCCTTGATGGGGCGTTCTGGCCACGCGCTGCAGAAACGGGCACGCCGGAGCAGCCGGTGGTGCTGCTGGAGGTGCAGATGCACGCCAAGGCGGGGTTCAAGCATCGGTTGTTTGCTCAGACCGCTCGCTTTCTGCAGCTCCATCCCCTGGTGCAGCATCTGTCGGTGGTTGTGGTGGTGACCCACCAACGCATCAGGCTCGGCCCACATCAGCTGGCCCAGCAGCTGCAGGCGTTCGTTGATGGCGTGATCTGGCTCAGCCTCGAGGAGCTGGGCCAGCAGGCCGATCTCGATCCGCTGCTCGCCCTGCTCACGCTGCCGGTGCGGCCTCAAGCGGAGTTACAAGCCAGCACCCAGCAGATCCTGGAACGCCGGCCGGATCTGCTTTCAGCCGTTCTGCCTATGCTTGTGGAGCGGTTTCCCACACTTACACGCGAGGAAATTATGGTGATCGCAGGCATTCCCACAGACCAGTTGCTCCACACCCGCGCCGCCCAGGACCTTCTGGATCTGGGCCGGCAAGAGGGACGGAAGGAAGGCGAGGCCCGTGGCCGTGCTCTTGGAGAAGCAACAGTTACTCTGCGCCAGCTCAACCGCCGCTACGGCCCCCTCACCAAGGCGACCACTGAGCGCATACAGGCCCTGCCGCTGGCGACGCTGGAGGCCCTAGCCGAGGCGCTGCTCGACTTTAGCGGCCCAGCAGACTTGGCGGCTTGGATGGAAGACCACAAGGGCTGAGGCTCAAGCTCCGCAGGGGCTGCAGTTCGTGAGGTTCCTGCAGGGCTTGAGAGACCCTGGTTTCTCTGGCCCCGGCTAACTCGGCAGGCTGCAAACACTGGAGGCTGCGAGAGGAGTCACCCCGAATCCTCCCGTGCCTCCATAGCGCCCCTGCAGCGGCTCGTTGGCCGTCGTAACCCCGTCAAACCGCTGGGCCAGATCCACCGCCGCTTGAGGCCATCGAGCGTGATCGGCTGGCGCTCGCCTACAAAGCACAGCTCCTCATCGTCGATGTCCACCAGTACCGCCGTCCACCAGAGCAGCTTGTAGAGCAGGCCGATCACCACCGCCGGCAGCCGCGGCTTGCTCAGGTGCACCAGATCGGCCGGGTGCTGCAGCACCAGCGCAAAGGCCTGCTCCACATAGCGGGGTTCGTGCTCGGCCACAAAGGTGTG
>NZ_JAGQBE010000118.1 GCF_024345475.1 Cyanobium sp. T1B-Tous | reverse complement strand
GGCGCAGGGTTCGCAGCACCGCCGGGCCGTTGGCGGCGTCTTCTATCAGGACGGCATGGGGACGCAGGCCCTGCTGCTCCAGGGCCGAGAGGGTCTGCAGCAGGAAGCGGATCGTCTCGGGCAACCCGAAGTGATGGCGGGTGGCCCAGAGCACCTCGATGTCGAGCTCCTGCCTGGCTGGGGCCGGGCTGGTCTGGGCTTCTGCCCTGTGGGGTTCCGGCAGCAGCAGTCCCTGGAGGATGAAGGCGCAATAGGACGAGTCGTCCTCCCCCTTGAACGACAGGTCGCAGGAGAGCACCAGCGGGCTGTAGCGCCGCTGCCGGCGGTTCTGGGGTGGCTGCAGCCACTGGCGCAGAAACACGTAGCCCTGGGCCGGGGTCGGTCGCTGCTGGTAGAGGGCCTGCCACCAGTACGAGCCCATGCGGGAGCGGATCTTGAGCAGCTCCTCGAGCGGGAAGCGCTCCGGGCAGAGGGCCTCACCCGGCTGGCGCC
The DNA here is from genome assembly GCF_024345475.1 of Cyanobium sp. T1B-Tous. GTDB lineage: Bacteria > Cyanobacteriota > Cyanobacteriia > PCC-6307 > Cyanobiaceae > Cyanobium_A. Next base: position 4,680 of record NZ_JAGQBE010000118.1, on the reverse strand, counting down.
AGTCGGGCTGCACGGTGCAGGTGGGCGGGAACTGCTGCCGCTCGGCGGGAACCTCGGCAATGGCGGGCAGGTTGAGCAGGTGCCAGCCCTGGGGGGCATCACCGCCCTCCTGCTCCATCAGCCAGCCCACCATGTCCTGGTGATCCCAGCGGGTGAGCACGATCACTTGGGCCGCGATCGTGCTGGCGGTTGGTTCCGAGCGGGTGAACCAGACGGTGCGCAACCAGTCGATCAACCGCTCGCGGATAAGAGCTGAGCTGGCATCAGCCGGACCCTTGTAGGGGTCATCGATGATTCCGAGCGAATAGCCCTTGCCCGTGAAGGGTCCGTTGACGCCGGCAGCGATGCAGCCGCCCCGCAGGGGGGTGAGCCAGTTGCCGACGGCGGCGGAATCCTTGGAGAGCGGATGGCCACTCACCCTGTAGAAGTGGCGCGCCTCACGGGAGTGGGCATAGGCCAGCTCACCGGAATAGGAGGCGATGGCGCAGAACAGGTTCGGGTAGCGGGAGATCCAGTAGGCGGGAAACAGCTTGGAGACGAGCAGCGATTTGCCCAGCCGCGGCGGACAGGTGACGATCAGACGCGAGAGCTGGCCGTCAGCCACGGCCTGCAGCAGGCCGATCAGCACCTCTGTCCAGCGGTGGAAGCGGTAGCTGGGGTAGGCCTCGGCAATGAAGGCCTGGAAGCTCTGGGGCAGGCGGCGCTGGCTCTGGCGGTCGGGATCGGGCACCCCCAGCAGACCCCAGTCAGCCCAGAGGTCGGTGGTGCCCTGCAGCAACAGCCCGCCGGCAGAGGGCACAGCGCTGGTGCTCATGGGGCCTTGGCCCCCTGGGGGTCGGGCGGCTTGATCGGTGCCCGCAGCAGGCCGCCGATCTCGGCGATCACCCGCAGGGCGCCGACGGCTGCAGAGAACTGCTCGGCATCCATGGCGCGGCGGGCGCAGTCGTAGAGCGCATAGATGTGCTGGGCCTGGTGTTCAAGCCGGTTGCTGATCAGCTCCTCCACCATCCGCTTGCGAGCCAGATCGAGGTAGCGGTTGATGGTGCGGGTGTTGCTCACCCCCCAGGAAGCGGCCGCATTTGCCCGCATCGTCACCAGTGGTAGGCGCTGGGCGATCCAGAGCTGGGCCTCGGCGATGCGGCGCTCCACTTCGGCGACGGAGGGGCGGGGCGGCAGCTTCTGGTGCGGAAAGCGAGTCGCCAGACCCCGCGGGGAACCGGCCGGCTGGGGGTCTGGGTAGCGGGGGGTGCCGTCGTCGTCTTCCTGGGGGGCGGCATCGCGCAGCAGCTCAAACAGCTCCGCCGTCGTGGCCTGGGCTCGGCTCATGCGGCCACCGCTCCCTGCGGCAGCGCCGCGCGCACGTAGGAGGCCCACTGCTCGGGGGTGAGCACCACCCGCCAGGTGCCGCCGCGGAAGCGCACCCAGGTGGCGGCAAAGGGCACACCGGCATTGGCGGCCTGGAGCTGGGCCTCGCCGGGCTTGATTCGGGCGGCCGCGGCCACGTCTGACCAGCGGGCGATCTGAATCGCGTGACCGGGCACGCCATCGATGTCGCCGATGTCGCCGCCGGCGCCGTTGGTGCGGCCGGCACCGAGCTTGCGCCGCACCGGCATTGCCAAAAGATCGGCGATCAGCTGGGAGGCCTCCCGCTCTGCCGCGTCACCCTTGCGCTTCTGGGGATTGGCCATGGCGCTGCTCAGCTGGACCGGGGTGCCTTGACGGTCCAGAAGGGCTGGCCGGTCCTGGCCGTCGCCTGGCCTGAAGCGATCGCGTTTTTCTGGCCCTGCTTGAGCCGCTGCTCCTGCTGCCGCAGCGGCTCGGGGTAGTCGTAGCTGGTGCGGCCGGCGGACCAGCAGAAGCTGAAGTCGTTGTGGCAGAAGGAGGCATCGAGCTCGCCGGCATCGAGGGCGCTGCTGAGGGCGTCGAGCAGGGGCGCCAGCTCGGCGTCGATTGTCTTCTGGGAAGCCTTGAGCGCCGTGATCCGATCCAGCACCGCATCGAGATCAGCAGGGTCAGCCGCAACAGCGCCGAGGCCAACGCCTGGCGAGACATCGGCCTGCGCAGGGCGCAGGGCAGCAGGAGCGAGATCCACGGAGCCTCAGCAACAGGGACGAACAGCCCTGCCATTGCGAGGAAAGTTAGCGGCTCGCTAATGCAAGCCGCAAGTAATACCTTTCGATTGCAAGGTTGCGGCTATCAGAAGGGCCGATAGTGGCCGGCGTAGTGGGCCCAGGCCGCGGCCCAGGCGCTCAGGCACTCCGACCGTGAATAGAGCGGCGAGAACTGGCTGCGGCCAGGACGGCACCAGAGCGTCTGGCCGTAGTCGTACCAGTGGCCATGGCTCCATTCGAGCGCCATGTAGCCGCCGATCTGGGCCCGGGTGCAGTAGGTGCTGCCACTGGCCGAGAGGCTCTTGAGATCCGCCAGCACCCGCGCCGGGCCGCTCACGCCAGCCGGCCGGCCGCCGCTCACCGGAAGCTGCAGATCAACGAACGCCACATCAAAGGTCCCCGCGACGTTGCGCACCAGACAGCAGGTGGCTCGCTCCGAGGCGAGCACCTCCACCTCGTCCCAGCGCTCGTGGCTGATCAAGGGCTCGATCCACTCCCGGTAATCCAGAAAGTCCTCCTCGCTGGTCAGGCGGTTGAGCACCTCGGCAAGATCGACATCGCCGTCCTGGCGGTAGCGGCCGGCCAGGAAAAGCTCGAGGGCCAGGTGGCAGGTGTTGCCCCGCGGTTCCCACACCGGCCGGCTGGCTTCTATTCGCGCCAGGGCATAGCTGGATTTGGCCACCTGCAGCACACCGGTGATCGACACCGGGAACAGGTGGTCGCCCAGCCAGTAGCGGTGCTCCGGATCACGGCGCTGCAGACCGGGGATGGGATCGAGCCAGGTGGTGTTCATGCCGGACGCAGCAAGGGGGAGGGGGTGTCCCTAGGAGAGGGGCGTGAAGGCGTGAAAAATTCCGGCAGATCCTCCGCGCAGCAGCGGCTTTCGAGGATTGCGCCAGCTTGATTCAGCGATGAGCACAGGTGAATCGGTGAAATCACGGAGGTTTCATCGCCGTTCATCTTTTTTTCCATCCGCTCTGAACGCTAAGAACCACTGCACTGCAGGCTTTATCAGAGAAAAAATCATCCATTCATTCTTTGGATAGGGGGAGGGAGAGAGGGTGGAAGTGAGGGTTGGCAGAGGTCATCGCAACCAGCCTTCACAGCCGCCACTGCCCTGGCGGGTCAGCTCCAGCACCCGTTGGCCTTGGGGTGTCAGACACCAGGCGGTGCCGCCCTTGCGGACCAGGCCGCGCTTGCGCAACCAGGTGAGGTTGTTGCGCACGGAGCCCTCATGGAACGTGCCCAGGTCGTTGCAGAGGTAGGGGGTGCTGCTGGGCAGGCCACCGGCCTGGCGCAGCTCGATCGCATCCATCACCGCCACGCGGCAGTTGCGGGTGATCACGCCTTCTGTGATCTCAAAGCCGTCCTCGGTAAGGCGGTAGCTGAACTCCCGAGGCTGACTGCCGCGCAGCTTGTGCACGCTCCAGACATTGCAGGGGCCGCGGTCGCTGGTTTTGCGGGTGAGCTGATGCACCGCTGAGGGGATCTGGTTGATGTTCTGGTTGCCGGCCGCGGCCTGCAGTCCCTTACCGGCGCTCTTGCCGCCGGCTGGATGGTGCAGCCAGAGCAGCGAGCAATGACGGCAGACCAGCGCCTGCATCAGCCGCAGCAGGGTGCCCACCGGCCCGATCCCGAAGTTCACCCCGGCCAGCTCGAGCACCGCCTTGAGCGAATCGATCACCACCAGTGCGTAGTCGCCGGCGGCCAGCTCCTGGCGCAGTTCCTGCAGACCCGATGGGGTGCAGCACCAGGAGGGCATGGCCTCGGCCGGTTCGGCGCTCCAGATGGTCAGCTGCTCGATGACCTCCGGGTCATCGGCATAGCCCAGGTCCTCCAGGTATTCGCGCACCATGGCCCGGGCGCCCTCTCCGCCATCGGTGCCGATCCACAGCACCCGGCCGCTGCGGGTGGGTGGGATCTCCTGGTCGAGGAACGGCAGCCCTTTGATGCAGCAAACGGCCATGGCGGCCGCCGCCATCGTCTTGCCGGTGCCGCCCGCTCCAAAGAGCAGGTGATCGCGGCGCCAGAGCAGGAAACCCGGCAGTAGGTCTTCCGCCGGCGAGGCGATCGGATCGCAAAGCCGGCGATTGCGGCTGCCACCGCCATGGGAGCTCTGCAGCGGCAGCTGCCAGCGCACTGCCAGGGCGTAATAAAGACGCTCGTCGATCGCCTGGCCATTCACCCCGAGGCTCCAGAGGGAGGCGCGGACGGCCTGCTCCTGCGCCCAGGTGTCCCGCGTTTCGAGCAGGAGATTGAGCAGTTGCTCCAGCAGTTCAGCGATCTGCTCATCCCGCGGTGGTTCAGCGGGTGGGGGAAGCGAGGCCTGGCCGGTGCGCTCTGGGCCCAGGCTGGCAGCTGGCTCGCGGCTGTAGTGGAAGCCATCGAGCCCGGCGTAGTGGTGCAGGGTGCCGATCGTCACCCCTCTCCCCTTGAAGGAGCTCCACTTGGCGAGACACTCGGCCTCATCGAAGTTGGTGCAGCCGCGTGACCAGCTCACCCAGTCGCTCAGCAGGCCCGGGTCCACCGCGTGGAGCGCCATGCCGATCGCCAACCAGCTGGCGTAGTC
>NZ_JAGQBE010000117.1 GCF_024345475.1 Cyanobium sp. T1B-Tous | reverse complement strand
GATTGCCATACTCGATCCCAGCGTCGCTGTCTGGCTGCAGCTGCGGTTTGGTGGCGCTTTACGGCCCATGCAGCTCAGCAGTGCTTGGCTACGCACTGAAGCGATTGATCTCCCCTCCCCCGCGCCCCTCGCTGACCTGGCCTGGATCATCTAGTTGCAGCAGCAGCTAGGCCTCCGGTAACGATGCGTCTGGCTGCTGTTTGATCAAAGCCGCTGGCTTTCAGGGCTTGAAGAAATAGCTCGCTGAAATTTGCCAGCACCTCGTGCGGGTCCATGCCGATCGCCTTCATGTCCTTAGCCATGGTCTGCAGGATGGCCAGAGTGATCGGTAGGGCTTTGCGGCTGACCATGCCGGCGGATGCCTGCGCTGCGCCGAAGTGGGCATGCAACCAGCGCTCCGCGTAGCCCAGATGCTCTCCTTCATCGCTGATCACAGCGGCGGTGATGGGCTGGGCGTAGGCGTCGGCCACCGGCAGGTAGGCGTGGTAAGCCGAAAGGGCAAAACACTCCACAATCAGGCCCTGAATCACCAGGCAGCCCGATAGGTCGCCCTGCTTGTTGCACCTCAGGAACAGCTCGTGCAGCGGGGCGAAGAGGAGACGGCCTAGGCCTAGATCGGGCTTGATTCCAAGGTTGCGACCGCAGCCCATGAAGTCGCTGGCGTGGCGCCCTTCCATGGCGGCAAGTCGCGCCAGTTCCTGCTGATCATTTGGAATGGCGCGGGCAAGCAGTCGGAAGTGGCGACCAGCGAGATTTTCACCCACCACCACCATGCCGTTGATGCGGCTGTAGGCATCGCGGTAGGCGGGGTTGGAGATGTCGGGCAGGGCTGAAAAGGGCATGGACGTCATGAGGAGGAGGAGTGAAGAGGAGCGGCCAGGCGAATTCGACGGGCCAGGCCAAGCCGGCCCAGCATCTGGATGTGCCACCAGGTGAGATCGAGCTCCCACCAGCGAAAGCCCATGCGGGCACTACTGGGGTAGGCGTGATGGTTGTTATGCCAGCCCTCCCCGAAGGTGAGCAGGGCCACCCACCAGTTATTGCGGGAACTATCACCGCTCCTGTGGCTCACGTAGCCCCACCGATGGGTGGCTGAATTGACCAGCCAAGTTGCGTGATAAACAAACACCAGGCGGAGGGGAATGCCCCAGAGCACAAGGGCCCAACCACCGGCTCCGGTCGCCTTACCCAGCCCATAGAGAGCGGCCGCCAGGGGTAACTGCAGCAGCAGAAAGTTGCGGTTTAACCAGCGGTGGTAGGGAATCTGTTGCAGGTCCGGGGTGAGTTGGCCCACGTACTGCTTGGCTGGCACGGTGTGCAGCATCCAGGCGAAGTGGCTCCACCAGAAGCCGAGATGACTGTTGTGGTGGTCAGCTGGATCGTCGGAGTGCAGGTGGTGATGGCGATGCAAGCCCACCCAGTCGATCGGACCGTGCTGGCAGCTGAGGGCACCGCAGGTAGCGATAACTAGCTCCAACCATCTGGGCACCTGAAAAGCTCTGTGGGCCAACAGACGGTGGTAACCCAGGGTCACCCCCACACAGGCGGTAAGCCAGTACAGCCCCAATAGGACTAGCAGTGCTGTTGGGCTCCAGAAGCGTGGCAACAGAGCGACCAACGCCAGGGCATGGATCGCCACCATGAACAACACCGTTCCGGTGCTGAAGGGCAAGCGTCCAGGCACCACCTTCACCCCCTGCCCAAGGGCGGGCAGGGAAGTCGCCGCCCTCACGCGATTGCCCCAGAGGATGGCACCATCGGCTGGCTGAGCTGGCGCAACAGCAAGCCTGCAAAGCGGGCCTTCAGGCCGAGAGACTTCAGCAACCGTGCAGGGCTAGCGGGCTCCTCCGCGCTGGATTTGATAGCCCGGAATACCTCCACCAGCTGATCGCGCAGCTCGAAATAGGCGCGGCCCTCCAGATCGAACACCACCGGAAAAGCACGGCGGGCTGTGCGGTTGGTGTTGCGCATCACCTCTTCATCGAAGCTGCTGGGATCCATGCCCAGCAGCTTGTAAAAGTTGCCGCGCTCACACACCGTCAGGCTGTGGGTTAGAAAAACGCTCCACAGGAAGATGCGACTCAGCAGCCGGCCGCGCAGTCCCTGCCGCAACCCCGGCCAGCAGCGCAGAAGCATATTGAAGATGTCGCCGTGGCGGTTCTCGTCCTGACACCAGGGCTCAAAGAAATCAAACAGGGGGGCGAAGTCGTTCTCGGGGTGAGCCTTGAGGTGCCGGTCGATCAAGATGTAGCGCCAATAGCCGATCTTTTCGGAGAGATACACCGAATAGAGCACCCAACTCAACGGAAACCAGGTGATCGGCCGCTTGCCGCTCAACGCTGGCAAATCGATTTCAATGCCCTCGGCCACCAGGGCCCGGTTGAGAAAGCCGGCATGGCGAGCCTCGTCACGGGCCATCAAATTGAAGAGGCGGCTCAACTCTGGGCGGCCTGCCTTTTGAAGCTGGCGTGAGAGCTCTTTGAACAGCAGAAAGCCGGAGAATTCCGACACGCAGCTGCGCACTAAATAGCTCTCGTAGGCTACTTTCTCGTCTGGATTCAGGACCCGCAGCCGATCGAGGGGGGCCTTGCGATCAAAGTGATCGCGGTTGTAATCGGCCTCCATCTCGTTGAGCATCGCCTCGAAGGCAGCGAGCTGGCCCACGAGATCGGTCTTGGCAGCCTTCTCGATTTCGGTGGTGTAAAAGCGCGGGGTGAGCAGGTTTTCGCGCAGGTGGGGAGCAGAGGTGGTCATCAGAGGGAGGGGGTGAGGGCGGCAGCGCGGGCGTAGGCCAGGGCATCGGGTCCGTGGCGATGGCCGTGAAACCACTGCTGGAGTTCCATCAGCCAGGGCAGCCGCGCGGCTCGCAGGGTTTCGGCAACCTCCCAGCCGGCAGCAGCGGCAGCGACGGCCTCGCAGTGGGCGGCCCGGTGGCCAGGGCAAAGGCAGCCGCACTGAGCGAGCCAGCGCTCCTCTAGCCGCAAATGCAGGCGCAGCCCCCTCACCAACAGCAGGCAGTCGCGGCGATCAGCGAGCAGCTGCAGAGCACTGCGCTCCTCGTCGGCTAGGCAGTGGCGATCGACCAGATCGTCAAGCAATGCTTCGAGACGGTCGTGCTGGCGCTCCAACAGTCCCTCCCGCTGGGGCCACTGCAGCGGCCACACAGCCGGTGCGGCGGAGGGGGGCAAGGGATGGGGAGGCGCGAGGGACTCAGGCGACATGGACGCAGTAACAAGGGGACAACAGCTTAACGTCATAACGGCATCATGTTACGCAATTTACGCAGTAGCTGGATTTAGCGGTGATTCACTAGCGCAAAGATGAGTCAAAATTTGACTAGGCATGTTTTTGGCCACCTCCCTTCCCGAGGACCAGATGGAAGCCCTGGCCGAATACTTCAAGGTGTTCTCCGAGCCAAGCCGGCTGGCGGTGCTCGAGGCCCTGCGGGGCGGTCCCCTCAACGTCACGGCAGTTGTGGAGGCATCGGGGCTCAGCCAGGCCACGGGGCTCAGCCAGGCCCTTGTGTCGAAGCACCTCAAACTGCTCACCATCGCCGGAGTGGTGCAGCGCCGGCCCGAGGGCTCCCTGGTGTTTTACGAGGTGATCGACAAAGCAGTGCTCAAGCTTCTGGGCCAAGCCGAGATGCTGCTGCTGGCCACCCGACGCCACCAGCTCTCATAAGAACTGGAGCAGCAAAGGGGGTCACGTCACCATCGCCGCCTGCCCACGGCTTGGCGCCGATCGCGCGCATCTCATCCACCAGGGCCCGCAGGATGGTGAGGGTGGTGGGTAGGGCTAGCGATTAAGCGGCAGTTCGCAGGCTTGGCTATCAGGATATCACGGAAATGTGTTTCTAGAGTAGCTGCTATGTGTTTGATGCTCTAGAGTGATTTGATCGGATTGCAGCAGAGCATGGCCATGGAGCACCTGGCTGACTATTTCAAGGTGTTTTCGGAGCCGAATCGGCTTGCCGTGCTCCACGCCCTGCGGGCAGGCCCCCTCAACGTGACTGCCGTTGTGGACAGCACCGGCCTGAGCCAGGCGCTGGTGTCGAAACATCTCAAGCTGCTCACCATTGCGGGCGTGGTACAGCGCCGACCAGAGGGAGCCCTCGTTTATTACGAGGTGGCTGACAAGGGGGTCTTCAAGCTGATTGCCCAGGCTGAAAAGCTACTGCTTGCTTTTCGTCGCCAGCAATTGGATGCCCTTGCTGCCTTTCTCTGATGGCAGAGACCAGTCGCCAATATCTCCGTGCGGCCTTGGAGGCAGGCGAGCGCAATTTTCAGGGTCTGCGGCTCGGTGGTATTGACGGTCTCGACCTTGACCTCTCTGATTGCAACCTGGAGGGCAGTTGTTTCAAGGAAGCACGTTTCGGCCATGCCCGCCTGCGGGGGGCGCAGGTGCAACGCTGCTGCTTTCAGCAAGCGTTGCTGTGGGGAGCAGACCTCTCATCAATGCAAGCCCAGGGATCCTTTTGGCACGAAGCAGACCTTTCTGGCTGCCGTCTTCAGGAATCGAACTTTGATCGGGCCGTGATGCACCGCTGCTGTCTAAGGGGTGTTGTGGCTGCTGGCAGCAGCTGGAGACAAGCGCGGTTGGTTGAAGCCGATTTCCGCTCTGGACTCGACCAACTCACGGATCTGGGCCATGCCGATTTCGCGGAGGCTGACCTCAGTTTTGCCCTGTTAGAGGGCGCCAATCTGCAGAGCGCTAACTTGCAGGGCAGCTGCATCTATGGAGCCAATCTCCGTAGCTGCAATCTGCGCCAGGCGGATCTAAGTGGTTGCGACCTGCGCGATACCCAGCTGCAGGGAGCCGACCTGGAGGGTGCCTGCTTGGCTGGGACCCTTCTGGCGGAATCCCAAAGATACTGATTCAAGCCCTGCCCATGCCGCGTTGGTAGGCCGGCCGGGCCTGGGTGGCGGCAATCGTGGCCTGCACGTTGGGGTAGGGGATTAGGTCGATCTGGGGGAAGAAGATCGGCAGATAGGCCAGGTAGGCATTTACGGCGCAGTCGGCAACACTCCAGGTGGGATCGCCCCAGGGCCCTGCCAGCAGCGAGCGGCCGCCTGCCAGCAGCTCATCAAGCACCCCCATCAACTGCGGGAATTCCCGCTCACGGTTGGCAGGCACAAACATCGCCTGTTAGATGGTTTGATTGTCTTTTAGGTTAATATTGT
>NZ_JAGQBE010000116.1 GCF_024345475.1 Cyanobium sp. T1B-Tous | reverse complement strand
CAGAAGTGGCCGGCACAGCGGTGACGGTGCTGCGCGGCTACTGGTGGCAGGTGCTGCAGCACTGAGCCGGGCTCAGACGAGCGCAACAACGGCAATAGGGGGTGTGATCTCGCCGGCCACAGGGCCGTTGCTCTCCCATGGCCTGGATTCCCTCCGGTTCGCTCAAGGGCCCGCAAGGGGATCCCGGCCCGCAGGGACCCCAGGGGGTGCAAGGGCAACCCGGTGCCGATGGTGCCCAGGGCGTGCAAGGCCCGCAGGGACCAGCGGGGATGCAGGGCGTCGCCGGTCCGGAAGGACCCCAGGGCCAGCAGGGCATCCAGGGTGCCCCGGGCCTGGGCATCACCTTCAAGGGGCATGTGCCCACGGTGGCGGACCTGCCCGCCGATGCCGCCCAGGGGGATGCCTACATCGTGCAGGCGGATGACTCCTTCCGCGTCTGGGACGCCACCAGCAGCACCTGGGTGGATGGGGGGTCGATCCAGGGCCCCCAAGGCATCGCCGGCCCGCAGGGACCGCAAGGCCTGCAGGGAGAGCCCGGCCCCCAGGGCCTGCAGGGGGTGGAAGGCCCCAGTGGCCCCCAGGGCAGCCGCGGCACCGGCTGGTTCACCGGCAGTGGCGCACCCACATCCGTGCCTGGATCTGTGCCGGGTGATCTGTATCTGGATCAGACCAGCGGCGATGTGTATGTGCTGAGCTGAGGCCTCCGGCGCTGCCGCAGGCCTCAAACCTGTGAGGCGGGGACTCAGAAGGGAAGCGGCAGTGACTCCAGCCAGGAGGGTGAGGGCCGCTGGGGCAGCGCATCTTCTCGGCGGGCGATCTCTGCTTGCAGGAGGCGAATCAGATGCTGATTGCCAGGGAACACAATCTGCAGATCAAAGAGCTCTTCCTCGATCGCCGCAAACGACCAGGAGGAGAAATCACGGGCCACGGTGAGCGCAGCGAAGGACACCGCAGGGCTGATGGAGGCTGTCAAGGCCGGACCACATCAAGATGCGGAGCGACAGCGCAGCCAACGAATAGAAGGGCCGCTTGTATAGCCTTAACACCGGAATCAGACTGAAGGTGCTGTAGCGGAGCGTTTCACCAACGCAGAAGCACCACCTGCGGCAGCTGGAGACCAAGCGCGATCAGCCGAGAGCAAGAAACTCCAGGCGAGAGCAGGGTGAAACCGGGATCAGGGCTCCCGGCATGCCCATCGGGCATCAGGCCATCTGCAGCCTCAACTCAGCCAGCGCCTCACGATCAGCCTCCAGCAGGCAGCGAGCCATCAACTCCTGCTCAGCCAGCAGCCGCTGATCCAGCTCATCGATGCGAGCAAGGCACTGCTGGATTGCCGGGATCACCTCCTCCTCCAGCAAGGTGATCTCCTCTTCTCCATAGGGCTGCTCAAGCCAGGTGCGGCGCAGCGGCAGCCCACGCCGCAGCTGCAGAATGCGCTCGATCGCCTTGAGGCTCGATTCGAGCAGCAGGAACGGATCCTCCTCAGGCCGGCAGAACTGAGAAGCCGCAGCAGAAAGCAGGGCCATGGAATCGGCGCCGAGAGCGGCGCAGCGAAGGGACCGATCCCAGCGGGGGCCCGACCGCAGGAGGGCCCCAGACTGGAGAGGTCCGGAGCAAGCCTTATCAGGGCCAGTGTTCTGGAGAGGGCCAGAGGCCCTATACCTCCAGCCGCTTGAGAATTTAAGGTGCGAGGTTGAAATTACGACAAAACAGAAAGACTGCCATACATATACTTTTACTTAGCCTGCATTTACAGCGCCGATTCCGAAGCTGATTGCAGCAAGCGCTGAAGCTGATTTAACGATGCCGAAGAGCCGGTATAATGGACGCATGGCTTGGCAGTCTTGGCATGTCCCTCAAATGCTTCTCCGTGGTCAAGAAGGTTCTCGAGGACACTTACAGCGAAATTCCAGATGATGAAGGGAATCGCGACCGAATGATTGCTTTGGCAATCGAGCAGATTTCTGAGACGTATCTGAATATGAGCAAGACTGGCGCCGGACCCGACTTCCGGGATCCCGTCAATCGATTCGCATATGTATATGCATACGTACCAGTACATGCCCATTGGGTTAGCGAGCTAATCAGTTGGTCTCAAGACGCCAAAGACGTATTCGAGAAAGACAAAGTTCGAATTGCATGCATTGGAGGCGGACCAGGAAGCGATCTCGTTGGAATTCTTAAATACCTGGATGAACGAGGTGGCAGGCCACCGTCAATCTTTTGCGAAATCGCAGACGGTTGTGAATTGTGGAAACACACCTGGTCCGACCTTGCATTTAGTCTTGACCTGCCAGTAAGACTTAGCACTGACTACATAATACAGCGAGTGGGCGACACAGATGCCTGGAGACATCCGGTTCAGTTTGAAAAATCGGATATCCTAAGCATGAGTTTCTTTGTGTCAGAGATCGCCCATCTCGGAGAGCCTGCCTGGGATTACGTTGGCGCAGTCTTTGAAAAGATGAAACCAGGCGCGGTGCTGCTATTCAATGACAACCAGAATGCCATGTACTACGGAAAAGTTGATGAGATTGCGCGATCAAAAGGACTAGAGGTTCTTCTTGAGGGCAAAGGGGATAGAAGAGTCTACGACCGCAATGAGAAAAGCGATGAACTTAGTGAGTTCAGCAAAAAGTTTGGCAGGAAGTCGAAGCTCACTGGTGACGTGTCATGGCGAGTTATGCGCAAGCCTTTAATGGGAGCGGATGGCGCAGTTTCGGCGGATCCATGATTGGCGATGCATGGCAACGAACAGAAGACGAAGCAGGGCATTCTCAACTCTGCTTATTCAATGACCCGAAGAAAATCGACGTAGCCTTGCTAGATTATCCTGAGCCTGCTATAAGACATTTCCCTAATTACCTCTCTCCTAGAGAAGCAGATGACTTGTTCTCAGCACTTCTAGGCTTGCATGGATGGAGGCAGGACTGCATAAATATCTACGGGAAAGTCCATCCGCTACCTCGCTTGCACAGGTGGTTCGCTGAATCTGGTGAGTCGTATAGCTGGTCAGGCATTGAAATGCGGCCCGAGCCATTCCCGGTTAGCCTTCAGGAAATTCTTGCTAGGGTGAGTAGCGAAAATAATGTAAAATTCAACACTGCATTGGGAAACCTATATCGAGATGGAAAAGATTCTGTAGCCTGGCATTCTGACGACGAACCAGGTCTTGGCCCAAATCCAACGATTGCCAGCTTAAGTCTAGGAGCGACAAGGAGATTTCTTATAAGAAAAAAGAATCAACACAAGCAATCTATGACTTTCAATCTATCGCATGGTTCGCTGCTCGTCATGTCAGGCTCAACGCAAGTAGAGTGGGAGCACTGCATACCGAAATCCGCTTCATGTGCCGAGGCAAGGATTAACCTGACTTTTCGCGCAATCAATCAAAGCTGACAAAGTAAACACTCCCAACTAAGGCACACGAAAGACTTGTTCTTGTAAGCTAAAATGCTTACTCCTCCAGCCCCTTAAACACCGCATCCTCTGGATCTTTGTAGAACTCAATCGAGATCTTGGTCCAGAGGTCGTCTGGGAGGTCATTGAGACCGCGGCGGGCTGAGACGGGCATCAGCAGCACCTTGGCCTGCTTCTCGACGGCGAGTTCGGCGATGGCGACGGCGTTGGGAATCATCTCGACCGAGCCGCCCAGGTTGAGAGAGCCGACAATGATCGTGCTGCCGCGGGTGTTCCGATCGAGTAAGCCACCGACCAGGGCAACCATCACCGGCAGGCCAAGGCCAGCGCCGCTGCGGTCGTTGTCCATGGCGCGGAGCTGGATGGAGAACTCGTGGCCGCGTGGGTCGCGATCTCCTACCAGGCTCTTCGCCCGCGAATAGAGGTTTTGCTCGCCCACCTTGGTGCTTTCGCGAAAAGCAGGAGGCACGGGCTGGTTGAGGATCTTGACCCCACTGCCAGGGCCCACGGCCACCTCAATCCGGTAAAGGCTGGGGCCGGTTTCACCGGTGCCGGGGCTAATCGCCCACACCTGGCCAGGCGGCAGTGGATCGCCGTCAATGGCATCGTCGCTGTGGAGCTCGGGGGTGGCCACGAACTTCTCCACACCATCGAGGCCGAGGGTGTAGCTGAAGTGGGTGTTGCGGAACTCGCTCTTGAGGCAGCGCTTCTGTTGTTCCTTCACCCGGCGGCGTGATTCGAGCGCCAAGCGCACGATCCATTCGAGATCCTCGTCGGGGATCTCCATCTCGGGATCGGGGACCAGCAGCTTGATCAGGGCGCTCACGGTCTTGTTGACGCCTTCGATGTCGCGGCCGCTGAGTGCGCCACCCAGATGGATGCGGTTCTGCATGGCCGCTAGGCGGCTGCCATCGCGCAGCCGGCTCCAGCATTCGCTGAGGAAGTCACTCACCAGTCCGAAGTGGGTGGTGAGGTGCTCGTTGGGGTTGAGCTTGGGGAAATCCCAGCCCGGCGCGTAGGCGTGGATGCGGTCCTGGAAGGCCGTGTCATCGCGCATCTCGCGCGGCAGGGGGCTGAGCAGGTGGCCGATGCGCTGCTGCTGCTCGACATCGACATCGAAGTTGCCGACCATCACGATCCCGCCCTCGGCGCGGATGCTCTCCTTGCCGCGGCTGAACTCGCCGGAGGCCATATAGCCCTTGAGGATGTTGACGCCGTCCTTCTGATCGAACGACACGCCAGCCACCTCGTCGAAGCAGACCACGTCGTATTGGCAGACCAGGCCGCGTTGGCCGTTGCCGTTGTTGACGAACATCTTGGCGACGGTGGCCTTACCGCCAGAGATCAGGTGCGAGTAGGGCGAGATCTGTTGGAACAGGTGGCTCTTGCCTGTGCCGCGGGGTCCCAGCTCCACCAGGTTGAAGTTGCGCTCCACGAAAGGAGCCATGCGGAGCAGCACCACCATTTTTGCCCGCTCATCTAGAGCAGTTGGCTCCAATCCGATCGAGCGGATCAGGAAATCGCGCCACTCCTCGGTGGTGAAGACTGCACGGCCTTTGGCCAGGATCCCCAGCACGTTGGGGTTGGACATCTGGATCGGCCGCAGCCCGGCGATGCGGAACGGCCGGCCGTTGCGCTCCTGGGCGATCACCGGGTCGTATTCGAGTGTGACCTCGGCATAGAAGCCATCGGTGAGCATGCGCTCGTTGGCGCGCACCAGCTCGTCGTCGATCTGGGCGTCCTTGATCGCCAGGCTGGGCACCTCTGCCGCGTAGGAATCGCTGCGGGTGTCGAGCCGGGCCCGCACGATGTCGATGATCTTGACGCTGCCCTGATCACGGGAGCGCGCCTTGAACAACTCCTCCTCTCCGGTGCGTACCGTGCGCCCTTGAAGCTGTTTCTCAACGATCTGCAGACCTTCTTCGATCTCGGCGGGATCGGTACTGGCGCAGTAGCGGCCCAGT
>NZ_JAGQBE010000115.1 GCF_024345475.1 Cyanobium sp. T1B-Tous | reverse complement strand
ATGCTGAAGCGCTTCACCTCGACCCCATCGGCCTTGAGCCCCTTCTCCACCTGATCGGCCAGGTCGCTGGTGAAATCAGAGGGATCCACCAACATCGACACACGCTTCACCTGGCGGGAGGTGATGTAGGCAATATCAACAGGTGCAATCTGATCATTCTTAGGCTGCACAGTCACCCCCAGGCCATCTGTCTGGTTAGTGGAGGTGAGATGTACCGGCAGGATCTTTTGATCCACATACCAGGGCAGGTTGATCACGCCCACACCTGAGTTGTAGGGACCGATCACGGCATCGGCGCCACGGCGCAGCAGGCTACGCGCTACCGGTAGGGCCCGCTCAGGATCGGCTTGGTCGTCAGCACGCAGCAGCTTGACGCGCCGGCCGAGGATGCCTCCCTCAAGGTTGATCTGCTCCGCCGCGAGCTTGGCGCCACGCCACATGTCGCGACCATTGGCACGTTGGTCCCCACTCAGGGGGGCTTCCAGTCCAATCAGCAGGG
The DNA here is from genome assembly GCF_024345475.1 of Cyanobium sp. T1B-Tous. GTDB lineage: Bacteria > Cyanobacteriota > Cyanobacteriia > PCC-6307 > Cyanobiaceae > Cyanobium_A. The sequence goes on along the minus strand of NZ_JAGQBE010000115.1, from coordinate 4,937 downwards.
GATCAGGGCGCGACCAGGCATGCCGTTTGGAGAAGCCGCCATTGGAACGACTTGCATCCCCTGTAAGGAGAAAACTATCGCCAAAGGAAAATGGTTCTTCGATGAAAAGTCGAGCCTGCTACAAGAACGTTAAGGACGCTCCATCGATGGGGCAAGTAAACAAATCGGTCGGGCTGTCTTTCTAGAGTCCTCTCCTCCCCAAAGGGCGAACCATGGGCGCAAAAAACCTGGAGCGTCGGGTGATCCAGCTCCCCATCGAGCCGGGGCTGATCTGCCTCAAGGGGCTGAGCCCCACCCGGCTGCGCTTCGAGGTGGAATACGGCCTGGAGCGCGGCACCACCGCCAACAGCTTCCTGTTCCAGCAGGTGCCCCTGCTGGTCCATCCCCCCGGGGCCTCCTTTGCCGAGCCCTTCCTGGCGGAGCTGGCGAAGCTGGTGCCGGCCGAGGCCCCCTTGAAGGTGGTGGTGGGTCACGTCAACCCCAATCGGGTAGCTCTGCTGCACCAACTGGCGGCCCGCTGGCCCAAGCTGCTGCTGGTTAGCTCCAACGCCGGCGCCAAGCTGCTCGAAGAGCTTTGGAACCTGCAGAAACCGGCCGCCCCCGGCAGCGAAACAACCCCAGAGCCGATCCCAGCGCTGCCTCGGATCGATGTGGTGAAGCAGGAGGCCAGCCGCAACCTCGTCGATGGCCACGTGCTGCGCCTGATTCCCACCCCCACCCCCCGCTGGCCCGGGGCGCTGATGGCCTTCGAGGAGACCAGCGGCCTGCTGATGAGCGGCAAATTTTTCGCGGCCCACCTCTGCAGCGAGAGCTTCGCTGAAGCCAACCGCAGCAGCAGTGAGGAAGACCGCCGCTACTTCTACGACTGCCTGATGGCACCGATGGCGCGCCAGGTGGAGTCGGTGGTGGAGCGGCTCGAAGCACTCGAAATCCGCACCATTGCCCCCGGCCACGGGCCGGCGATCAGCGAGAGCTGGCGCAGCCTGCTCAACGACTACCACCGCTGGGGCGCAACCCAGGAGCGGGCGCGCCTATCGGTGGCACTGCTGTTTGCCAGCGCCTATGGCAATACTGCCGCCATCGCCGATGCCCTCGCCCAGGGGGTCGCCCGCACCGGCGTGCGGGTGGAGAGCATCAACTGCGAGTTCACGCCACCTGAGCAGCTGCTGGCGGCGATCCGCAGCTGCGATGCAATCTTGATCGGCTCTCCCACCCTCGGCGGCCATGCCCCCACACCGATCGTGTCAGCCCTGGGCACGGTGCTAGCTGAGGGCGACCGCAGCAAGCCGGTTGGGGTCTTTGGCAGCTTTGGCTGGAGCGGTGAAGCCCTGGATCTGCTGGAGAGCAAGCTGCGCGATGGCGGCTTCCACTTCGCCTTTGAACCGATCAAGGTGAAGTTCAGCCCCGATGCGGCCAGCATCAAAGCCATCGAAGAAACCGGCACCGCCCTGGGCCGCCAACTGCAGAGCGAACAGCGCAAGGTGCAACGCCGAACCGCCAGTGGCGGCCTCAGCGAGAGCCGCAGCAATCCAGCAGTGCAGGCCCTGGGCCGGGTGGTGGGCTCCCTGTGCGTGCTCACCACCAGCAAAGGGGAGGGGGGGAGCCGCCTCAGCAGCGCCATGGTGGCCAGCTGGGTGAGCCAGGCCAGCTTCTCGCCACCAGGCTTCACCGTGGCCGTAGCCAAAGACCGGGCGGTGGAGGCCCTACTGCACGTCGGCGATCGCTTTGCTCTCAACGTGCTGGCCGCAGGGCGTGAAACCGGTCCGATGAAGCAGTTTTTGCAGCCGTTTGCCCCAGGCGCCGACCGCTTCGCCGGCCTGGAGCTGGAGCACAGCCCCAGCGGCCAACCGCTTCTACCGGAGGCCCTGGCCTGGCTGGAGGCCACGGTGCAGCAGCGCATGGAATGCGGCGACCACTGGCTGCTGTATGCCCAGGTGAGCCAGGGCGGCGTGCTCGACGCCAGCGCCACCACGGCCGTGCACCAGCGCCGCAGCGGCGCCAACTACTGAGAGCCACGGAGCCACGCCAGGGCGGCTAACTCATAGTCGTTTCGACTTCGGGCAAGCTAAACTCTCCGTCAGTCGCAACACCTGCCAAGCCATGGATATCGCCAAGCCCAACACCAAGGCCAATCTTGAAGCCGCTTTTGGCGGCGAGAGCATGGCCAATCGCAAATACCTATTTTTCGCGGAGGTGGCCAAGCAGGTCGGCAACCCCGAGCTGGCCAAGCTGTTTCGCGATACCGCTGCCCAGGAAACAGAGCACGCCTTCGCCCACTTCCGGCTGCTCCATCCCGAACTCGTCATCGACGATCCCGCCAACCTCTCCAGCGAGCAGAAGCAGGCCCTGCTCAGCCGCTGCCTGGAGCTGGCGATCGAGGGCGAAACCTACGAATACACGACCATGTATCCGGAGTTCGCCGCCCAGGCCCGCTCCGATCGCGATGGCGAAGCCGCAGCTGAATTCCAGGAGCAGATCGACGAATCACAGCAGCACGCCGGCATCTTTCGCACCGCCGCCAAAAACTTCGGCCTGCTGACGCCGATCGAGCAGCACCACGCCGAGCGCTACGGCATCGCCCTCGAAGCCCTGCAGGGCAAGGGGGTGGCCGGAGAGGCAGATGAGCCCGTAGCGGGCAAGTGGATCTGCAAACTGTGCTCGATGATTTACGACCCCACAGCAGGCGACCCCGATTCCGGCATCGCTCCGGGCACCCCCTTTGAAGCGATCCCCGACGACTGGCGTTGCCCGATCTGCGGCGCCCGCAAGGCCAGCTTCGTGCCCTACCGGGAACCCCAACTTCTGGGCGTTTGATACCCCAACCGGGCTGCAATTTTTGTAGCCCAGCACACCTTCTTCACCTATCGCTACGACGAGGGCAACAGAACAAAAACCCAGTGCTCCAAAGGGGTTTCAGGGGTCTAGGACTAGACCCGCCCAGGTTTTTTGCAGGGTGTAACGGCAATCCCAAAGCAATTCAGTAAACGGCCGCAAATTTGCCGCAAGCCCGCTGCAATGGCTGCAGTTTTGACCCCAGGGATGGCCAGCGCCAGCACAGCTATCGCCTCAACTGGCAACCATCCCCGCGGGGTGCGGGCAACGGTGCGTTATCGGGGGTTCGTGCTAATTCCCCAGGCCGATTTCACCTGGCTGGTGCGCCCGGAGCGCAGTCCCATGCATCTGCTGCCATTTCGGGCCCCCGCCAGCTCGCTGGCTGACGTCAAAGCCCTAGTTGATTGGCGCTTGGACGAAGCAATTTAAGCGGCTTGATTTAGCCAAACCCAACTTCAAGCTGCCTGGGGGGGTGGCGTTGGATCGTGGTGGATATGAAAAGGCAGCACCAGGGTGGCCCAGTGATCGGGGCGCTGGGGACGGGGGCGGCGGGAGCGACGCACACCAAAAGGAACACGCACCACGTTGGTGCCCTCCACCCGAAGCACCTGGCCCGTTCCTGTACCAGTTCCGTCGTTGCTGCCCTTCATGGTCCCGAAGATGAATGGCTTAGGCGCTGATTTTGCCTGTTAAGAGGCGTCAAGCCCGCACAGTGTGCGTCATGACGGCACTAAAGAACAGTGGCAGCTGCCACCACTTGGGCCAGTTCCTGCTCTGCCAGCGCCTGCCCTGCAAGCTCCTCCATGCTCGGGCAGGTGCACACCAGGTTGCGATCGCCGTAGGCGTTGTCAATCCGGGCCACCGCCGGCCAAAACTTCGATAGGCGCTGATCCTCACCAGCCGGAAATGCCGCCTGTTGGCGGGTATAGGGCCTGTCCCACTGGTCGGCAGTCACGGCGGCCAGGGTGTGGGGGGCTCGCTTGAGGGGGTTGTTGAGGGGATCGGCGCTGCCGGCCTCCAGCGCCGCGGCCTCCTGGCGGATCGCCACCATGGCCGCGCAGAAGCGGTCGAGCTCAGCGAGCGACTCGCTTTCCGTGGGTTCCACCATCACCGTGCCCGCCACTGGCCAGCTCACCGTGGGGGCATGAAAGCCGTAGTCCATCAGACGCTTGGCCAGGTCATCGACCTCCAGGCCGCAGCTGCGCTTGAGCGGCCGCAGATCGAGGATGCACTCGTGGGCCACGCGCCCGCCCATGCCCCGGTAGAGCACGGGGAAGTGGGGCTCCAGGCGGGCGGCCAGCAGGTTGGCAGCCAGCAGGGCCACCTGGCTGGCCTGGCGCAGGCCCGCGCCGCCCATCATGCGGATGTACATCCAGCTGATCGTCAGAATCGAAGCACTGCCCAGGGGTGCCGCAGCCACAGGCCCCACCCCTCCGCACTCAACCCCTACGGCACCCGGCAAGAAAGGCAGTAGATGGGATGCCACCGCAATCGGGCCCACGCCGGGGCCGCCGCCGCCGTGGGGAATGCAGAAGGTCTTGTGCAGGTTGAGGTGGCAGACATCGGCGCCGTAGAGGCCTGGCTTGCACAGGCCCACCTGGGCGTTGAGGTTGGCACCATCGAGGTACACCTGGCCGCCGCGGGCGTGCACCAGCTCGCAGATACGGCGAATAGCCGGCTCAAACACGCCGTGGGTGGAGGGATAGGTGACCATCAGCGCCGCCAGCTGCTCGGCGTGGGCAGCGGCCTTGGCCTCCAGGTCGGCGAGATCGATGTTGCCGGCCTCGTCGCAGGCCACCGCCACCACCTGCAGGCCAGCCATCACGGCGCTGGCTGGGTTTGTGCCATGGGCGCTGGTGGGAATCAAACAAACGGTGCGATGGGCTTCCCCCCGGCTGCGGTGCCAGGCCCGGATCGCCAGCAGGCCGGCATATTCCCCCTGGGAGCCGGCATTGGGCTGCAGCGACACACCGGCAAAACCGGTGATCAGCGCCAGCCAGCGCTCCAGATCGGCTGCCAGAAGCTGGTATCCGGCGGCCTGCTCAGCCGGGGCGAAGGGGTGCAGCTGGCTGAAGGCCGGCCAACTCACCGGCGCCAGCTCGGCG
>NZ_JAGQBE010000114.1 GCF_024345475.1 Cyanobium sp. T1B-Tous | reverse complement strand
ATCCGCTGATGTTCCACCCCAATGAGGTGGCTCGGTTTGCCCGCGACGTGTTGCGGATCAAGGAAGTCACCGTTGAGGTGCTGAATTCCCCCTCCACCGCGACCCAGCAACTGTTGGGAGCCATCCTCGAGGAGCTTCGGGTCATCCGCTCGCGGCTGGACCATCTCGATGGCCGTCCCGCCGACCTGAGCATCCGCCGTGATCAGCAGGGTGCCCGCCCTGCCGCCTGAGACGGCGGGGCTACCAGCTCTCCTGGCCAGTTCGGCCTGGTGATGGCTGCGGGTGCCAGAATTGATTCACGTTCTTTGATCTATCTGTTGTGGTTCGGGTGCCTGCACCCCCCACGTCCCCATGGATGTTGTTCCCCGAATGGATGTTGTTCCCCGAGAATCCCAGCCCCATTCCACCCCGACCGGTTTCACGCTTGGTACGGTTGCCACTCCCGATCTGGACGGCCCTGGCCAAGACCAAGATCAAGAGGGTGATGCTGGCGATGATCCCTACAGTCCGGGGCCCCAAGCCTTTCCCCTGCTTCTGGGCAGCCTGATCGCCCTGATCACAGCCGTCGTTCCTCTCACCATGGTGGTGACCGGACGCTCCTTTTCCCATTCCCCGCCGAGCTTCGATGGATCTGCGCCATCTGACGGCCTCCCCGGCGCCTGGGCTGGTGAACCTGGTGGTGGAAATCCCCGCCGGCAGCCGCAATAAATACGAATACAACGCGCAGGCCGGGGTGATGGCCCTTGATCGGGTGCTGCACTCCTCGGTGCGCTACCCGTTCGACTACGGCTTCGTGCCCAACACCCTCGCGGAGGACGGTGCGCCCCTCGATGCCATGGTGATCATGGAGGAGCCCACCTTTGCCGGCTGTCTGATCCGGGCCCGACCCATCGGCATTCTCGACATGGTCGACTGCGGAGCCCACGACGGCAAATTGCTCTGCGTTCCCGAGGCAGGCTTTCGGCACAAGGACATCCGCTCGATCCGCCAGATCGCTCCGAACCAGTTGGAGGAGGTGGCGGAATTTTTCCGCACCTACAAAAATCTGGAGGGCCGGGTCACCGAGATCGCCGGCTGGTTGGATGTGGAGGCGGTGCCGGAGCTGCTGGAGCGCTGCATCGCGGCGGCCCGCGGTCTCTGAGGCTCTCCCCGTCCCAGGGCCGCCGTTGTGTCAGGGCCGCCGTTGCAGCAGAAAGCCCTCGTAGCCCAGGGCTTGAAAAATCCGCGCCGGGTCCGTGAACCCGGCCGCGTTGACCAGGGCGGTGAGGCGGGCTTCGCCAATCGGATGGAGTCCCTGGGTCAGGGGTTCGAGGGCCTGGGGATCGGCGTTGAGACCGCTGGCTTGCTGGAAGGCCAGCCAGGCGGCCTCCACCTGGTGCTGCAGGGGTGAGCGTTCCGGGGCCATCAGATCCACCAGCACAAGCTGGCCGCCGGGCTCGAGGCTGCGGGCCAGGGCCGTGAGGAAGGCCAGTTTGCTGCCGTCATCGGCCAGGGATTGCAGCACCAGCACGGAGAGGGCCCCGGCGAAGCGGCCATCGGCCTGGAGCGCCTCCACGGTGCTCTGGTGCCAGCGGATGCTGTCGCCGCCCATCCGCTGCTGCGCCGCGGCCAGCATCTCGGCGGAGGGATCGATGGCGGTGAGTTGCCAGTCGGGGCGCTGGGCCCTGGCCTCCACCAGCTCCGCCCCGGTGCCGCAACCGGCCACCAGGACGGCCGCTCCCGGTCGGCTGGCCAGGGGCGACACCGACAGCAGGGCCACCGCCAGACGCGCCAGGCTGGCGTAGCCCGGGATCAGCTGCTGCACGATTAGGTCGTAGCCGAGGGACGCGGACAAGGCTTGAGGTCGGAGGGCCCGATGCTAGGCATTGGGACGGGCGTGGCTTAAGTTGGGCGGCGCACTTTGCCCCAGCTCGACCGTGCCCACCATCCGTTTTGAACAGGAAGGCCAGCAGGTCGGTTGCATCGAGGGGGCCAATCTGCGCAAGGCCGCCCTGGACGCGGGCATCAATCCCTACAAGGGCCTCAACAACGTCAACAACTGCGGTGGCCTCGGCCAGTGCGGCACCTGCGTGATGGAGGTGGTTGAGGGGATGCAGAACCTCTCCCCCCGCAGCGATGTGGAAGAGGTCTATCTGGCCGATCGCCCCGCCAACTTCCGCCTCAGCTGCCGCACCAGCGTCAACGGCGACGTCACGGTGCGCACCCGCCCCACCAATGCCGTCGGCCAGGGCTCCAACAGCCTGGTGGGCGCCCTCAAGGCCCTGGTCGGCCGCAAGTAGTCCTAGCTGGATGAAGCTCTACAGCTACCCCAGCTGCAGCACCTGCCGCAAAGCCATCGCCTGGCTGGGGTCCCGTCAGCTGGTGGCCGAGGTGATCGACATCACCCAACAGCCGCCCAGCTCCGCGGAACTGGAGCAGGCCCTCGCCCAGCTGGGCCGTGGCCGCCTGTTCAACACCAGCGGCCAGAGCTATCGGGCCCTCGGCGCCGCTGCCGTGCAGGCCCTGGATGACCGGGCGGCCTTGGCGGCCCTGGCGGCCGACGGCAAATTGATCAAACGGCCGTTCCTGGTCACCGATGACGGACGCATCGTGACGGGTTTCAAGGAGCCGGAGTGGCTGGAGCTCCTGGGCTAGGCCGTTCGTCGTCATCCCTGCCGGGAGCGGTGATCAGCTGATCGAGCTCCTGGATCAGGGCCTCGATGCCCGCCCGGTTGATCTGGCTGAGGTAGGTGCCCTTGGCCCCATCGATCAGGGCGCAGAGCAGCTCCTGGGAGCGCTCCAGAGCAGGCCCCCTCTCCAGGGCTGCCGCCAGTTCTTCCCAGAAGCGATCGATGAATCGCTGCAGCAGATCCAGCTGCACATCGTCGCGGCGGGAGAGGCGGTTGCCGGTGCTGCGGGAGAGTTCCAGCAGGCTGTCGACCATCCCCGAGGCCAGCTGGCGGCTGATGCCACTCTCCACCTGCAGCAGCGGTTGGAGCTGGCGCAGGGGGGGAGGCACCACGGTGCGATCGAGGCTCTGGCGCAGGCTGTAGCCCAGCAAGCCCTGCAGCTCCGGGGCGAGCCTGGGGGCCACCTGGCTGAGCAACAGGGGTGCCCAGATGCGCACCAGCTCCACCAGGGCCCGCTCGTCGCTGCTGCTGACCACACTCTGGTGGCTGCGCAGGGCCCGCAGCCGCTGGGGCCAGCGCCGCGAGCGGATCAACCCCTGGGTGCCATCGAGAATCTGCAGCGAGAGCACCTCGAACAGCTCCACGGCCAGCAGGGCCACGACGCCCCGGCTCACCACCGCCCGCAGGGGCTCGAAGTTGACCAGGCCTGAGGTCTGCAGCCGCTCCAACACCGGCACCAGGCGTAACCAGCGCCAAAAGGGCAGCAGCAGGGGCAGGTCGCTCCAGCGCCGCAGCAGGGCATCTCCCCAGCTGAGGCCCGGCAGCCGGCGGCGCAGCCGGATCAGGCGCAGCAGGATGTCCAGGGCGAAGACGCCCTGGAACAGCAGCAGGTCGATTCGCCAGAAATGGTCGGTGGGGCGGCCGTTCTCATCGATGGATCGCCAGTAGTTCGTGGCCACCAGCGGCAGGATCTGGTCGTTCCAGAAACGCCGTTCCCGGCTCCATCCCTCGGCCTGGATCCACGCTGGACTGAGCAGCAGGTTGGAGGCCTGGCCCGCCGAATCCCGGTCGGCTCGCTGGCGCAGGCGGTTTTTGATCTTCTCGAGGGTGCCCGATGCCCCGGAGGAGAGGAACGGATTGCTGTCCATCAGCTGGGCGGTGAGCTGGGCCTGGCGGTTCAGCAGCCCCACCTGGGCGGCCTGGGGCGCCTGGCCGGCCGGCAGGCTCTGCAGGGCCGCATCCAACCGCTGGAACTGCTGCAGGTAGGCCTGGGTTTCCCGGTGGGGTTCGATCCCCTTGATCGGATCCATCAAGGGCGTCACATCCGGGAGCACCGTGAGGGGCACCACCAGGGGAACGGAGGGAATCGGGTAGAGGTTGCGCTGCAGCCAGAAGGTGCGCAGCGGCACGTAGGTGAGGTCGAAGGCGACCCACACCAGATTGAGGCTGGCCCAGATCGCCACAAAGCGGTCCCAGCCGCGTACCCATCGGCCCGAGGCTTCAGCGGAGGGGGCTTGCCAGCGGGGGCGCGCCATGGGCCTTGGCGAGGGGGGATCGGTGCCTAATCTGCCGTGTCTGGCCAGGCGAGCCTGAACCTGGGGAGATCAGAAACCTTGAGCCACGAAAACAGTCCGAACAACCCTGAGCTGAATGGCCCGCTGAACGGGCAGGAGCCCCCGGGCCACCACGATGCCCATGCCACGGACCAGGAGGGCCCCTGGGCCTTCTGGCGCAGCGTGCTCATCACCCTGGCGGTTGCCCTGGGGATTCGCCAGTTTCTGGTGGAGGCCCGCTACATCCCCTCGGGCTCGATGCTGCCCGGGCTGCAGCTGCAGGACCGGCTGCTGGTGGAAAAACTGAGTTACCGCCAGCGTGCGCCCCGTCGGGGCGAGATCGTGGTGTTCCATTCACCCCACCATTTCGACCCGGTGCTCTCCGCCGGCGCCAGCCGTAATCCCCTGCGCTGTCTGGTGGTGAATCTGCCCCTGCTGGGCAGCCTGCCGGGCATCGCCAATCCCGCCTGCGACGCCTACATCAAGCGGGTGGTGGCCCTCCCCGGGGAACGGGTGAGCGTGGACCCCAGGGGTCATGTGTTCATCAACGGGCGCAGGTTGCCTGAGCCCTACGTGCAGAACGACTGCCCCGTGGACAGCCAGGGGATGGGCCCCTGCCGCACCCTCAACGCCCTGGTGCCCCCGGGCCATGTGTTGGTGCTTGGGGACAACCGGGCCAACAGCTGGGACGGTCGCTTCTGGCCGGGGGGGGCCTTCCTGCCCCAGGGCGAAATCATCGGCCGGGCCTTCTGGCGCTTTTACCCCTTCAATCAGACGGGGGCCCTGGGCGTCCCAGCGTCCACTGAGTCGCCGGCACCAGGCCGCTAGCCCGCACGGCCCCGCGAAGCGTCTGACCGGCGAGGGGTTGGTTGGCCGCCTGGGAGAGGGAGTCCTCCGGCTGCCAGGTCCAGGCGTGGTGGGGATCGAACAGCAGCCAGCGGCGGGACCCTGGGCTGAGCTGCTCTGGGGCGTGCCCCAGCAGCTCGGAGCCTCCCCAACTCAGGGCCTGCCAGAGCCGCTCCACCGGCCAGCCGCGAGCCTGCACCAGCTCCTGCCAGAGCAGGGGCAGCACCAGGCCGTGGCGGGCCCCATGGCCGGCCAGGCCGGGGCGGCGCTGGTCGAGGGGGAGCAGCTGCTCTTCCGCATCCAGGGGAAGGTGGTGCACCGCCACCGCGGTGATCACCCCATCGGCCAGGCCGGTGATCAGGGCTTCGCGATCCTCCGGAGCCCCAAGGGAGGGCCGCAGCCGCCAGCCTTCGGCGGTGGGGTCGAGGTTGCCGCTGTCGGCCAGCAGGTGCCACCAGCCCACGGTGGCCTG
>NZ_JAGQBE010000113.1 GCF_024345475.1 Cyanobium sp. T1B-Tous | reverse complement strand
AGGGGCCAGACCAGCCTCCTGAAAGCAGCCCTAGGGCTGCGATCTCGCTGAGGATGTGAACATGGCTGTAGGACGAGAAAAGTGTGATCAGCGCCAGCAGGCCGCCCAGGATCAGGGTGATCCAACCCTGGATGTCGAACAGAAAAACCCTACCCACACCGAGCCCTCGCCGCTCATACCATAATACACTTGTACTGCTCAGCAGGGAGGGGAGGGGGCCTCACGGCCACCAGCCCATCCTGCCGGAACCAAAACCTGGGCCACCTGCAGCCGAGAACACTCAAACCAACAGAGCCCTCACGACCTGCAGCTGGAACAACACCTGAGCCGCTTTCACAAGGCCGCAGGCCTAAACCCCCTACACCCCACAATCGGCCAGTTTGCGGGCAACAACTTTGGGAACCAGCCAGGCGCCTGCGTCCTAGTCGCCCGCTAGGGGCTGAGGTGCCTGCTCTGGCATCCATGCTTCCTTCACCGGCGGGGATATTAGGAGTCGAACAGGGGTGCAGTTTGCTGCAGCCTGAAACTTATGAATCATTTCCTCCTGTAGGTCGCGTCGTGATCCGGGGCAATGGTGAGTAGCCGCATGTACTCACCCTCACGATGCGCTGTTCCCCTGCGTGAACGGCTAATCCGCAGCGAGTAAACGGCATCGATTCCAGCCGGTGGCTTGATGCTTGTGATCTTCTCCCACTTGATCCCTGGGTCGCGATAGAGCTGGTTCCAGGTGAGCTGGCGGATCTTTTTGAGGCTGTCGAGTGCCGCATGGCGCTCAGCCTTCTGCAGCGTGAGCAACTGCCCCTGAAACACCGGGTTGTTCAGATCCAGCCTGATGCAGCCTTCATGCTTAATCACAGCCAAGGCGCATCAGGGTTTCATCAAGATCGGCATCCGCTGGTGGGTGACTGGCGGACCAGACCATCGCAGCCTGCAGGGCTGCTGCGGCAGCGGGTTCGTGTAACCAGCGCTCATTGTCTGGAATCACTGTGGCGGTGCGAACGATCCAGACACCCGGCTCAGGCTCTTCCACAAGAACATGGCGGCCGGCGTACTGCTTGCCCAGCGAGATCTGGCCATTGCTGCCGACGAGCTTGATGGTGGGCGGATGGAGCGCGGAAGCCATGGCGGGCGAGGGCGACAGCATTCAGTCTATCGCGACTTTCGTGCGGCACCAAAAAAAGGGGGGTGACCTGAGCGCCGCGGGGCCAGGACCAGAACATTTCCAATAGGGAGCGCATGAACAAGACAGCGCATACCTCAAGCCGGCTCAGTCCTGATCGATAGAGAACAAGGCAAGGAGATCACGGCTGCCGTGGAGAATGCGAACCACAAGTACAGACGTGGCGCCAGGCTGAAACAGGATCAGTTAGCGCTGATGAACACAGCAACGGATATCAAGACCCAGTTCTGGGCGCGCGGGATAAGCAAGCGGCGTTAAGCCGATTCGAGCGCAGTGCTCTCGGATGGCTTGGATAAACCGAATAGCTGCAGGCGCGCTATCGATCGCGAAAGACAACCTCCATCAAGGCTCAACCAACACAGAGGCATGGTTGCTGTATTTCTGCTCGAGCCTCTGAAACACAGTTTCAGCGCTCTGGCCAGGACCGCTCTCCAGTCCAATGCGCACGTCTGCTCGAAGCGCCACCAGCGCCGCTTCACGACGCTGGTCCTCATTCTCGAGGAGCCTAAGGGCATCGCGCACAACCTCGCTGGCACTTGCGTAGCGACCACCACTGATCTGATTCTTGATGAACTGCTCGAAATGGGAACCAACGACGTAACTGGAAGGCATCACCGCTCGGGGAGAACCAAGTCGACGCTATCAATCTTTGATAGCTATGGCACGCACTCGGAAATCTGCGTCAGAGACGAGCCATCACCAGCGGCGCTCACGAGGCCACCGGCCTGAGCGCCGCGGCAGGAAAAGAAAGCACAAGCAAACCCGCCGTATTCCTCTAGGAGCGCAATCACATCTCGGATTCGCTGGGCGTTGAGCGCTGATAGCCGCCAGCGTTCTCTGCGTTTTTCTGTACAGGCTGTGCGGACCGGCAAATGGTGGAATTCAACGATGGGTAGCGCAACGGGTGAGTGAGGCAGCAGCATTAAGACGAACGCTTCAGGGCAAACCCCACAGCACCACCTAGGACCAACTGCAGTACGCCAGCAGCCCAGTCAGCTCGCTTTTCTGGTATGGGGCGAAAGAAGCTCAGGAGCAGGATGGCTGCAGATAAGGCAGCAATAACCCCAATCAAACCGACAGCATTCCCTTCCAGCCTGTGCCTCTGCCTGCGGTCATCGGGATGTTCTGCGCTTCTGACCTCAACACCACCGGTGAGTTCTAGGAGCGATTTGAAATCAACATTGGGATCGCTCATTCAGATGCTGACAAGAGTTTCCCGTTGGTCGTCCTTGACGAACTGGAGGGTGGATCCCCCCTCTTCCCGCTCCTTGACTAGTAGGTAGAGCGCGAGAGCTCGGCGGAACACGTCGGTTTTTGTGAGGCCCTCGGATGAGGCCAGCAATTCAAGTCGCTCACTGAGGCGATCAGGAAGGCGCACTTCTAGGCGAGAGGAACTCATGGAACTCATCCGGCATCTATGCGTCCAATCATACGGAGAAAAACGGGTTGTTTCCGTATTGACCTGACGTGGGCCTGGAAACTGAGCTAATCTCATCGCGGATTCGCTGGGCGTTGAGCGCTGATAGCCGCCAGCGTTCTGCGCCCGGGCAGGGTCTGGTGCCATCTCCAGCTGGAAACTCCCAAACCAACAGAGCCCTCACGACCTACACCCCTAAACCCCACAATCCGCCCGCTTACGGGCAACAACCTTGGGGGCGAACAAAGCGCCGGTGCTCCCAGTGGCGCGCCAGAGGGTGAGGCGCAGGGCATCCCGAAACAGCTTGCGGCGTTCAGCGGATCTGGGGGTAGGCCAATCAGCTGGGCCGACGCGAATGCCCTGGCTGCCAAGGGCAATGCGGGCGAGGATCACGGCGCGGGCGGTGTGATCTGGATCGGTGGCAATCCACACCCGGGCAATGCGAGGCGAGGGCTGGTGGCGCAAGCAGTGGGCGAGGGCGGTGATCTGGGTGGCGGTGTCGAAGCCCTGGAGCATTTCGGGGGTGGGCTGGGGTGGCGGCGTACCTCTAGGGCAGCGAATTAGCAGGCGGAGAGGCTGCTGGGGCAGCGCTTGGCCGATGCGATCGGCTGCGGCGAAGCGACCTGAGCCACCATCTAGCACCACCTCGGCTAGTTGGCCATTTAATCGGGGGTGATAGTGGGATGCGCCAAGAACATCAAGCTGGTTTTACCAAGCAAGCCTGGGCGCAGTCTTCGGTAACGGCGATGACATAGGAGTAGTGGATTTCCCTTGGGCAATGGACCCCTCAAGCAAACCCGCCGTACTCCTCCAGCAGGGAAATCACATCTCGGACTCGTTGGGCATTGGGTTGGTTGGGTTCGAGCTGGTGGCGGAGCTGCACAAGATTGCACTGAGCTTGGCGTTGAGCTCGGCGAGCCGCTCGTTCTCGCTCTTCAGCTGCTTCATTCGCTGCTCGTGCTCGATCTTCCTCTGCTCGTGCGCGATCTTCCTTTGCTCGTCGTCTTTCCTCAGCTGCGCGTCCTCGCTCTCGAGCTGACTCATCCGCTGCTCGTGAACGATCTTCCGCTTCTCGAACTCGATCTCTCTCCGATCGAACTCGATCTCTCTCAGCTCGTAGTCGACAACGGGTCGCCAGTTGAGCATCGCCAAGCAGCGGCGGAACCAGGGCAACGAGGAGTAATACTCCGATTTGCTGATTGAGGGCGACGGCGCCGATGAAGGGGATGTGGACATGGCTGTAAGACGAGAAAAGAGTGATCAGCGCCAGCAGGCCGCCCAGGACCAGGGTGATCCAGCCTTGGATGTCGAACAGAAAAACACTACCCACGCCGAGCCCTCGCCGCTCAGCCAATAATACACCTGTACTGGTCAGCAGGAACACAGCGCGGGGCGCACATCAATAGTGCTTGCACTCGCAGCTTCAAGCGCATCCCGCCGGAACAAGGGCCTGGCCATCCGCAGCTGAAAACTCCCCAACCAGCAGAGCCCTCACGACCTGCAGCCGGAACAACTCCTATCCGCTTTCACGGGGCCGCAGGCCTACACCCCCTAAACCCCACAATCCGCCCGTTTGCGGGCAACAACCTGGTGGGCGAGCCAGGCGCCAGTGCTGCCGGTGGCGCGCCAAAGGGTAAGGCGCAGGGCATCCCGAAAAAGCTTGCGGCGTTCAGCGGAGCTGGGGGTAGGCCAATTAGCCGGGCCAACGCGAATGCCCTGGCTGCCGAGGGCAATGCGGGCGAGGATCACGGCGCGGGCGGTGTGATCGGGATCGGTGGCAATCCACACCCGGGCACTGGGGGGCGGGGGCTGGTGGCGCAACCAATGGGCGAGGGCGGTGATCTGGGTGGCGGTGTCGAAGCCCTGGAGCAGTTCGGGTGTGGGCTGAGGCAGCGCGTGGCCGATGCGATCGGCTGCGGCGAAGCGACCTGGGCCACCATCCAGCACCACCACCAGATCGCTACCGGCAGTGGAGGTGGGAACCGGAGAAGGAAACGGAACAATCCAGGGACAGACCAGCCAAAACCCTGCAGCCGAAGATCCAAGCAACAGAGCACCCAAGATCTGGCGAGCGCGCAGCAAGAAGCTCAGGCCGGCTCATCGGCGAGCTGGGCCAATTCGGCGACTACAAGAGCGAGGAATCGTCGGTGGAGGACAGAGGGCTCGAGTTGGACAAGTGCTCCCGCTCGAAGTGCGCGAGCCTGAACTCGATTGCTGCGAGCCGCGCGTTCTCGTTCTTGAGATGCTCGGTTTCTCTCTCGATCTGCTTCATTCTCAGCCTGGAGGCGTTGATCTTCTGCTCGACGTCGGGATCCCGTCGCCAGTTGAGCGTCTGCAACCACAAGCGCCACTGAGGCAGCGATGCACCAGACGCCCCATTGCTGCGGGAGCTGGAGGGCGGCGCCGGCGGGGAGGGCGATGTGGTCATAGGAGGTGAGGAGGGCGATCAGTGCGATCACAATGCCGGCGAGGACTTCGAGCCAGCCCTGGAGATCAAACCAGCCGCAACGGCGACGGGAAGCAGGCGTTGCCTCTGAGTCTGGCGCAGTTTCTGAAACGGGGTCGACCTGCGCCACAGCCCGGCGACAACACCGCAACAATCGTAGTACATACGTTCGCATTCGGGACTGGTTGACGCCGCTCGCAGGCCTACACCCCCTAAGCCCCAGAATCCGCCCGCTTACGGGCAACAACCTTGGGGGCGAGCCAAGCGCCGGTGCTCCCGGTGGCGCGCCAAAGGGTGAGGCGCAGGGCATCGCGAAGGAGCTTGCGGCGTTCAGCGGAACTGGGGGTAGGCCAATCGGCCGGGCCAACGCGAATGCCCTGGCTGCCAAGGGCACTGCGGGGCATGGGCTGGTGGCGCAACCAGTGGACGAGGGCGGTGATCTGGGTGGCGGTGTCGAAGCCCTGCAGCAGTTCGGGTGTGGCTGGGGCGGATGGGGCAGCTTTCACGGCTTCAGGGTCAAGCCTTCTACGGGATCAGACGCACCAG